>JAUYFQ010000152.1 GCA_030690895.1 Sulfuricellaceae bacterium | reverse complement strand
GCTAACCGGGGTCGAACCGACGGTGCTTTATTTCCTGGCCACCGCCTTGACGGCGATCACCGATAACGCTGCGCTGACTTATCTGGCATCGCTGGTGGAAGGTGTCTCGGCGGAGTTCAAATACGCCATTGTTGCCGGTGCAGTGACGGGCGGCGGCCTGACCATCATTGCCAACGCGCCAAATCCGGCGGGCGTTGCCATCCTGAAGTCGAGTTTCGACGATGAATCGGTAAGCCCGCTGGGCTTGTTCCTGGCCGCTCTGCCACCCACCTTCGTCGCGATCTTTGCGTTCCTAGTGTTGTGATGGCCGAAGAAGGCCTGATCCTTCGTTCACCTTACCTGCAATGGCTACTGGTTCAGCTATTTCCAAAGTTGCGGTTGTGGCCGGTTCGCAAATGGCCAGATGTCCTGAGCAAAGTTCAGGAAGCGGAGTTCGATCAATTCGAGCGTATTGGCATTATCGCAGCGGTGGTGATTTCGGCCTGGTTTCTCCGGCCGGTAGTGAACGCGGACACCGCTGTGCCTTTTGCCTTCCTGTCGCAACTGGTGCTGTCGCTACCACTGCTCCTGATTCTGGCCGGTCCATTTTTCTTGCGCCGAATTCGGCGATGTGTGGATGCAGAAGCTAAGGCCAAGGCGTTGCACGACGGGATAGCGAACTCATCCCAGAAAGGGAGCTGACATGGGGAATCTTGCCATCATGAAACATCTGAGTCCTGACCACCCGGCCAAAGCCCTGGTCCGCTTGCTCATCCCGATCGATGCCACCGATGAGTCCCGCTGGGGACTCGTGTATGCCACGCGTCTTGCCAGGGCCGGTGCACAGGTGGAGGTCAGCCTGCTGTTCGTTGCAGAGCCGGTGCGCAACTGGGAGATCTTGCGCTTTTACACCGAAGACGAGGTACGCAAACACTTCCAGGAGCGTTCGGCGATATTTTTGGAGGAGGCTGCGAAAACCCTTTCCGAGGCCGGGATCACCAGTCGAACCTATTTCCGGGAAGCAGATGCCGTAGGTGGTGTAATCGACATGGCCGAAGAACTGAACTGCTCGGAAGTCGTTGTGCCGAGGACTCAATGGTTTGGGCTTTTCCCTTCCGGGCTGGGTCAAAAACTGATTAACCAACATTGCACCATCCCCGTCACACTGATCAACGCGGATGGCTCTACCGAAGCTTCATTTCCTGCCTTCCAAAAGTGACTCAATTTTAGGTCACCCTTGGCAGACGAAATTTCGGGGGAAGCTCAATGGGATCAAGCAAGGCGATGTCGTCGAGGCTCTTCTGGATCGCGTGATCGAAGCTGACCTGGCCACCCACTTCGAGTCCAAGAAAACCGTCCGAACCACCACGACCAAAGCCGACCTCCTGAAGAAGATGACCAATCTGACGCCAGAGCAGATCGCGGCAATCGAGGCCATTGTCAGCAAGGTAGAATCATGAATAAGCACGCTTTGCAGAACGGGAGTAATTGCCGACACTTCCTCTTGATTGAGTCTCAAGACGACTCGACGATTAGCTTGATCGCCTGTGCAGCTACCACCATGCCGAATACCGAGGTGACGCAAACGGATGACCCGAAACCGGCACAATTTAGACCCGCCGGGCCGCCTTCAATGTCGCAGGCTTTATCTGTCTCGGGGTAGCGCAACTGCTCAGTAGAAAAAACCGCAGAAACACCAAATTTCTTTTTTGCATCGCGCGGGAAGCCGTGCTCACGGCGCAGTAGCGAGCGGATCTTGGCAAGTAGCGGGTCCTGCACAGTCTGGCTGAGATCGGCAGTGCGGATCTGAGTTGGGTCCATTTGTCCGCCTGCTGCCCCGGCAACGATGATTGGCGTTTTTGTCCTGCAGCAGAAGGCGATCATTGCTGCTTTTGCGCGGACCTGGTCAATTGCGTCGATAACCACTGAATAGTTGCGGTTAAGTAGGCTATCCACGTTTTCCGGGCTGACAAAATCCTCAATGCACGAGACTTCGCAATCGGGATTGATGGCTAGTATACGTTCGGCGATGGCATCTACCTTGGCTCTGCCATAGATGTCACCTAGCGCATGAATTTGCCGATTGGTATTTGACTCGGCCACCATGTCGAGGTCGATCACAGAAATACGGCCTACCCCTGTACGGGCTAGTGCTTCGGCGCTCCAAGAGCCAACGCCTCCGATGCCAACAATGCAAACATTTGCTTGTCGTAAACGTTCGGCGCCAACGGTGCCATACAGGCGGCTAACGCCACCGAAACGACGTTCGTGATCAATGATCGACATCAACTTTGAACAGTCTTGCGGATGACTGCATTGAACGGTGTAATCCAGTCGGGGGAAAACTGGTTGTCACAGGCATTGATTTCAGCAATGGCGCGCAATACGGAGCGATTTTTTCCGCGATGGATGTGCTTGAGCATGACGGCCTCAAAGGCGTCGACAATGGCGATGATCTTGGCACCGGTACAGATATCGGCATGAGGCAGTCCGTTTGGATAGCCGCCGCCATCCGGCATTTCGTGGTGTTGGACCACCATTTCTGCGGCAGCTTCCCAGCCGGGGATTCTCTGTAAAAGACCTGCCGCAAAATTGCAGTGATTTTTTAGCGTGAGCTTGTCTTCGGGGCTCATCTTGCCGACTTTTAGCCAGATTGATTCTGGTAGGAGCATCATTCCAAGATCGTGTAGATAGATCGCTGCTTCCAGTTGAACGGGATCAACGGGGTTTTCGCCAGTCTTGTTGGTTTCCAGCGCCAGGCGAAGAATGCGCATGGTGCGCCCCTTGAACAGGGGGGAGCGGCTTTCGAACTGGAGTGCAAGTGAGCGGAAAAATAGCAGATCTGCGCTGGCATTTTTTTGCTCAGGACTCGATGCGGAGGATCGAGGTACGCGGCTTGAAATATCCGGAATGACAGGCGGAAAGCCGGTAACCGCTTCAATCAGGTCAGCGCAGGCAGCATCAATTTGTTCTGTTGGTTCCTGGGCCAGCGCATCAAGGCCCTGGACGAGGGTAGCGAGATGGAGGTTCTCCAGTGACTTGTTTGCTAGCAAGGCATTGGTCGCCAATTCCAGGCGGTCAACGGCAAGCAGGATCATTTCAGCAAGCAATTCCGAGAAGGGGATTTCACCTTCTCGAAAACGACCCATCATGGTCTCAATGGGGTGTGCAATGGCCACGCCCAGGTCAAATTTGCACAGCGATGCATCACCCTTGATGTTGTGAACGGCACGAAAAAGACTGGCAGTAATGTCCCTGTCAATCGGGTTTTTTCTCAGGTGGGCAACCTCACGTTCGATCTCCGGTGCCCGGTCAGTCAGAACTTCGGCGAACTCTTCCAGCGCTTCGCGATCTTGAATTGCTGGTGCGATGATCGAACGAATGTCCATGCCGTCTCCAATTAACGCTATTAATCTCAGGAGTTTAACAAAGTGTCGAGTAAAACAGCGTGCGTCCTTGATCGCTCGGTCTTGACTGTGCAACCTTCGCCACCTAAGATTCCGCGCTTCATCAAGGAATTACCTGACGTGACTCTGGAACAGCTCTACGCCCTGATCGGGCCAGATATGAAGGCCGTTGACGCGGTCATCCGCGACCGCCTGCATTCTGATGT
The DNA here is from genome assembly GCA_030690895.1 of Sulfuricellaceae bacterium. Classification (GTDB taxonomy): domain Bacteria; phylum Pseudomonadota; class Gammaproteobacteria; order Burkholderiales; family Sulfuricellaceae; genus Sulfurimicrobium. The sequence goes on along the minus strand of JAUYFQ010000152.1, from coordinate 1,043 downwards.
GGTTCTGGTCAGACAGGTTGCCGAATACATCATTGGTAGTGGCGGTAAGCGCATGCGGCCGGCACTTGTGTTACTGGCTGCTGGGGCGCTCGGCTATCAGGGGGTTCGCCATCAGGAGATGGCTGCGGTCGTCGAATTTATCCACACGGCGACCTTGCTGCACGACGATGTGGTTGATGAATCTGCGTTACGGCGTGGGCACGACACAGCCAACGCCATGTTTGGTAACGCAGCTAGTGTTCTGGTGGGCGATTTCCTCTATTCACGTGCCTTCCAGATGATGGTTTTGGTCGATAACATGCGCGTCATGCAGGTTCTTTCCAATGCGACGAATATCATCGCCGAAGGTGAGGTTCTGCAGTTGATGAACTGCCACGACGCAGATGTCGATGAAGCACGTTACATGCAGGTTATCCACTACAAGACAGCCAAACTTTTTGAGGCAGCAGCCCAACTGGGTGCGATTCTTGGACAGGCATTGCCGGAAATCGAGTCAGCATTGGCTGCGTACGGAATGCACTTGGGGACTGCGTTCCAACTGATTGACGACGTCCTTGATTATTCAGGGCAGGAAGCTGATACCGGAAAACACATCGGCGATGATCTGGCCGAGGGGAAGCCGACGCTACCACTTATCTACGTCATGCAGCATGGAACTGCCGAGCAGGCAGCTTGCGTGCGCAAGGCTATTGAGGAGGGCGGACGCGATGATTTTCCCGCAGTGCTTGATGCCATCAGAAGCAGTGGTGCTCTGGATCATGCGCGGGAGCGTGCAGCTCACGAGGCTGATCTCGCCAGAGCATCAATTCAGTGCCTAGGGGATTCAAATTATAAAAAAGCTCTGTTACAATTGACGTTCTTTGCAGTTGAGAGAAACCATTAGGCTTCTTTCTCATGTCGGAGTGTAGCTCAGCCTGGTAGAGCACTGCGTTCGGGACGCAGGGGTCGCAAGTTCGAATCCTGTCACTCCGACCAAAACACCGCAAAGAAAAAGCACTTAGCCATCCTTCGGGGTGGTTTTTTGCTTTCTGGTATCGGATTTG
>JAUYFQ010000142.1 GCA_030690895.1 Sulfuricellaceae bacterium | reverse complement strand
AGGTCGGCTTCCCGCTGGCATCGTAGGTGTACCAGGCGGCAAAATTCATGGATCCGCGCGGGTGATGCTCATTCCCCAGCCGGATTCGTTGGCATTCCACCACAGGCCGGTCAGGCCGGACAAGACCAGGCCGACCGTCGCGTCCGAGCTGCTGAAACCAGAGAATGGCGCATAGGCATCGCCATGGGTTATGGACTCGTTATCATCGCAATTTGCAGACAGGCATGTTATGTCAAAAAAACTTATCGAAGTGAATTCGAGTCCATCTATCATAATCCCGGAATAGCGGACATTTGGCACTGGCGCTCCCGCCACCGTCGGCGGCGATACGATAAAAAATCCGGCACGGATGACGTTCCCGTTCGTATCAGTCACGATATCGAAGGAGCCTTCATTTGGATCAGTCATGCCAGAATTGATGGCGGAATTGGCTGGCGTAAGGGTATGGCCGGCACCATCGGTGAATGACCAGTCGGTGATGATATTCAAGCCCTTGGCGCCGATGTCAACAGCTTTGGGCGAGATCGTGACGGGGATGGCAGAGGAAGTCTTGAACCACCCCGTCGGCTTCATCGCGGTGGTGAAAGTTGTTCCCTCAATTTGAGAATAATTCCCTGCATTCAGGGTATAGGTGGTGGCCATGGCCGGGATGGAAACCAGCCCGATCAGCATGACCACAAGACGGATCAAAAACGCTTGCATGAAAAGTCCCTTGTTGTTTGTGGATACAGGAGTCGTGATTCTAAGCGGGGGGGGGGCGTCAAGCACAATATGACATTTGATCTTGTGCTGAATATGGGGCGCAGAAATGGCATGACTCACCTTTCGTCATTTCAACAACCTTCTCCGTACCAATACCAGCGCCAGATAAAAGCCAGCGGCTCCATAGGCCAGCAAAATGGCGATATGTGTCGCGACAGCCTGCGGCCATTGCCCCTGCACCAGCGGTCGCGCCAGTTCGATGGCGTGAGTGAGCGGCAGCCATTGCGCGGTGGTTTGCAGGAAGCCGGGGAGCTGTTCCACCGGGTAGAACACGCCGCATAGCAGCACCATGGGCGTGATCGCCAGGGTGAAGTAGTACATGAAAAAATCATAATTGGGCGAGAGCGCGTTCATGATCAGCGCCAACCCGGTAAAGCAGAAGCCGATTAGCACCAGCAAGGGCAAAGTCCACAGCAGCAGCCAGGAATGGGTCAGGCCCAGCGCCAGGATGATGACCAGGATGGCGATCCCGGAGAGTACGCTCTTGCTGGTTGCCCAGGCCAGTTCGCCGAGCATGACATCATCCAGGCTCAGCGGCGCATTGAGCATCGCATCCCAGGTTTTTTGCACATGCATGCGTGAAAAGGCCGAATACAGGCTTTCAAATGTGGCGCTGTTCATAGTGCTGTAACAGAGTGTGCCCGAGGCCAGAAAGGTCATGTAGGCTACCCCGCCGACTTCCGGCAACAAGCTACCCAGGCCGTATCCGAGCCCCAGCATGTAAAAAGCGGGATCGGCCAGGTTGCCGAGTATCGAGGGAATGGCCAGCTTGCGCCAAACCAGGAAATTGCGTCGCCAGACGGCGATGAAACGCCAGCTCAGACGTGGGAAGTGGTAGTCGTATTGGCTCATGCGCTGGCAGGTTGATGGGGTAGCGGCCAGCCGAATAATTCGTGCAGTGTTTTGTCCTGTCCGGGCGTCAATAACAGCGCAAGTTTGTCCTCCGCGCCGAGAATTTGCGGTGTGCCGTAGCTGTCATTATTCAGGGTAAACAGTTCGGCATAAAAGCTCACCGGGTCGGCGATCAGGTACTGCGGCACTTTGGCGCGCTCGTACAAGGCCTTTTTCTGGCGTTTGTCCTTGGCGGCGGTTGAAGGGGAAAGCACCTCAACCACCAGATCGGGGGCACCCTGTACGTTTTTGCCATTAGCCAGTTTGGCAGTGTCGCATACCACGATGAGATCGGGCTGTACCACGGTATCGAAGCCCAAGACAACATCGACAGGGGACTCCATGACTTGGCAGGGAGGCATGCCTCGACCGCCCCCGAGTTTTTCCTGCTCGCGAAGTAATAGCGCAATTTCTACATGCAAGCTGGAAACAAGTACCTGATGGTTAATCGAGGGTGCTGGCGACATATCCCAGATTTCGCCGCCGATGAGTTCGCAGCGAATCTCGTCCGGCCACTGCATGTAGTTTTCGACCGTGTAGTGTGCTTTTTCTTGTGGCAAGCCCATGATATTCCTCCCCGCTATTTCCTGTTGATTCTACTGCAAAAACCCTTATTCCCGCAGTTCCCGCCCCGTCAGTTTTAGGAAGACATCTTCCAGATTCGCCGGGCGATGCAGGTAGCGCAGGTCGCATTGCGCTTGTAGCGAAGAGAGGAGCGGGTGGGGGTCGGTGGCGTAGCAAAACAGGGTTTCACCGATTTTCTCCTGGCGCTGGCACAGCGTTGTACAAAAACTATGTGCCTCGGCGCCGGTGATTTCGACCACATGCGGTTCGATATGTGTGGCGATCAGCTCGCGCGGACTGCCGCTGGCCACGGCTTTCCCCGTATCCATGATCAGCAGGCGGTCGCAAAGCCGTTCGGCTTCTTCCATGAAATGCGTGGTCAGGAGGATGGTCTTGCCTTCGCCGAGCAGGCGTCGCAGCCGTTGCCACATCATGTGGCGGGCTTGCGGGTCGAGGCCGGTGGTGGGTTCGTCGAGAAAAATGATTTCCGGATCATTGACCAGTGCGCGCGCCAGTGTCAGGCGTCGTTTCATGCCGCCGGAAAGGGATTCGATCGGCGCATCGGCGCGGGATTCCAGATCTGCGAATGCCAGCAACTCGGGAATCCGTGCGCGGATGGCCTGATCGGACAGGCCGAAGTAGCGGCCATAGACCATCAGGTTTTCGGTGACGGTGAAGTCCGGGTCGAGGTTGTCCTGTTGAGGCACGACGCCGACTTTCAGCCGGGCTTCTCTTGCCCGTTCGGGAATCGGTTGGCCGAGCAGGCGAATCGTGCCGCCGTCAGGTCGGGTCAGGCCCAGCAGCAGACGCAGCGTGGTGGTTTTGCCTGCGCCGTTGGGGCCGAGCAGGCCGAAGCATTCGCCCGGATTTAGTGCGAGATCCAGGCCGGCAACCACTTCGGTGGTGTCATAGCGCTTGCGCAGGCCGGATGCGGAAAGAATGGGCGACACGGGTCAGATTTTAAGGCGTTCGACGACCTGGTTGCCGACCAGATGGCTATCAACGATTTCATCAATGTCGGACTGATCGACATAGGTGTACCAAACGGCTTCGGGATAGATCACCAGAACCGGGCCTTCGCCGCAGCGATCCAGGCAACCGGCGCTATTGACGCGGATATTGCCGGTATCCTTTTTGTCCAGTTTCTTGATGCGAGCCTTGGCGTAGTCGCGCATGGCCTGGGCGTCGTGATTGGCGCAGCAGAGTTCGCCCTCTTCGCGCTGGTTGGTGCAAAAGAAAACGTGTTTGTCGAAATAGCTCATGCGGGGGTCTCCGGGGCGGGGTATTTTCTGGCGTTGATGACCAATTTGTCGGCGGCGGCATCCAGCAAATCGATGCCCAGCATGTCGGCAAACCGGGTGAGGTAGATCAGGATGTCGGCGCACTCCTGGCGCACGGCTTCGTGTTTTTCCGGGGACAGTTTGACGCTTTCCTCCGGGGTAAGCCACTGAAACTGTTCAACCAGTTCGGCGGCTTCGACGATCAGCGCCATGGCGAGATTTTTCGGGGTGTGGAAGGGCTCCCAGTTGCGGGCTGCCGCAAAGCCGCGCAACTCGTCGCGCAGGGAATTCAGCGAGTTCGATCGCATGTGGGTTCTTGTCCTTAAAAACATGATTTAACCACGGGGAACACGGGGCGCACGGGGAAATTCTCTGTGTATCGATTTTCCCCCGTGTTCCCCGTGGTTCAAATTATTTATCCGCCTGATGTTGGAGATGTGCCGCATGATGATGCAATTCGGCATGGGGGTGTGGTCGTGGCGTGGGCTTGCCGACAAAGTGCGGCAACAGCGAACCGATCACCATGCCGGCTGCGCTGGCGAGCAGGCCGACCAGTTGCGGCGGCCAGTATTCTGTGGGCAGCAGCGTTTCCAGTACGATCCAGGTTGAAAGCCCGGCCGCCATGGCGAACAGCGCGCCCTGGGTGTTGGCGCGTTTCCAGTACAGCCCGGCGAGCAGCGGAATGAAAGCGGCGACCAGGGTGATCTTGTAGGCATTTTCGACCATCTTGAAAATGCTGGCCTCGGAGTTCAGTGCGACCGTCAGGACGATAGCGGCAAAGCAGACGATCACGCCGCGCATGACCCAGAGAAAGACCCTATCGCGCATGTCGGGGAAAAAGTTGCGCACAATGTTTTCTGAGAAAGCCACCGAGGGCGCCAGCAGAGTGGCGGACGAGCAACTCATGATGGCGGAGAGCAAGGCGCCGAAAAACACCACCTGGGCAAAAATGGGCGTGTGTTGCAGGATCAGGGTTGGCAACACCAGTTGGGAATCGGTTTCGAGCAATTGGCCAAACATGGCGGGGTCGATCAGGGTGGCGGAATAGGCCAGGAACATCGGCACGAAGGCGAAAGCAAAGTAGAGCGAGCCACCCAGCACCGACGCGCGCACGGCGGTTTTTTCATTCTTGGCGGAGGTGATGCGCTGAAACACGTCCTGCTGCGGGATGGAACCCAGCATCATGGTGACCCAGGCGCCGATGAAAGGAAGCCATTCGCGCAGGCTGGCCTCCGGGAACAAATCGAGCTTGCCTGCCGCTGCGGCATGGCTGATTACCACCCCCACGCCGCCAGTCATGCCGCTGATGATGTAGGCAATGTACAACATCCCGCCCATGATGACGCTGATCTGGACAAAATCCAGGATGGCGACCGAAAACATGCCGCCGAAAGTGGTGTAGGTCAAGACAATGGCTGCGCCCAGCATCATGCCCAGTTCCTGGCTGACTGCCCCGTCAGTAACAACGAAGAATACCAATCCGAGCGCCTTGATCTGCGCGGCGACCCAGCCGATGTAGGAAACCACGATGCACAGCGTGGTGCCGATTTCCACCGTGCGGTTGTAGCGCAAACGGTAATAGTCGCCGATGGTCAGCAAGTTCATGCGATACAGCTTGTTGGCGAAGAACAGCCCGGCCAGAATCAGACACAAGCTGGCGCCGAAGGGGTCGGCGACTACGCCGCGCAGGCCTTCCTTGGTGAAAGTGGCGGAAATGCCCAGCACGGTTTCAGCGCCAAACCAGGTAGCGAATACGGTCGCCATGACGATGGGCAAAGGCAGGCTGCGCCCGGCGACGGCAAAATCCTTGGCGTTATGGACGCGGGTGGCGGCATACAGGCCAATGCCGATGGAAACCAGAAGATAGAGGATGACAAAGGTCAGTAGCACGATAAAATTCTTACCGACTGAGGACGAATCCGTAAATCTGTGTGGCCAGAACCAGGGTCAACAGGGTTGCCAGTATCCAGAAACGGCGGCGGTTGCAACGTTCGCGGGCATCCAGTTCGGCATGCAGGCGGTGCAACTCACCGTCCGGCTCACGCGCCAGCGCGGTATGCACCAGTCTTGGCAACTGCGGCAGGACGCACGCCCAGTTCGGCGCTTCCGTCTTGAGCGAGCGGATCAGGCCGCGCCAGCCGATCTGCTCGGACATCCAGCGTTCCAGGTAAGGTTTGGCGGTTTGCCACAGATCGAGATCGGGGTCGAGTTCGCGACCCAGGCCTTCGATATTCAGCAGGGTTTTTTGCAACAACACCAGTTGCGGCTGGATTTCAACGTTGAAGCGGCGTGATGCCTGAAACAAGCCCAGCAGGACGCGTCCGAAAGAAATTTCCTTGAGCGGGCGGTCGAAAGCCTGTTCGCACACCGCGCGGATCGCCGCCTCGAATTCATCCACGCGGGTGTCTTTGGGCGCCCAGCCGGATTCGATATGGGTCTGGGCCACGCGCTTGTAGTCGCGGCGGAAAAAGGCCAGGAAATTTTGTGCCAGGTAATTGCGGTCCACATCGGTCAGAGTGCCCATGATGCCGAAATCAAGGGCGATATAGCGCCCGTCCGGTGCGACCAGGATATTGCCGGGGTGCATGTCGGCATGGAAAAAGCCATCGCGGAACACCTGGGTGAAGAAAATTTCCACGCCTGCGCTGGCCAGTTTGGGCAACTTGATGCCCTGCTCGCGCAACTTGGCGATCTGGCTGATGGGCGTGCCGTCCATCCATTCCATCACCATCACTTCGGTGTGGCAGTAATCCCAAAACACTTCCGGCACCAGCAACAGGTTCGAGCCATCGAAATTGCGCCGCAACTGGGAAGCGCTGGCGGCTTCGCGCATCAGGTCTAGCTCGTCGTGCAAATGCTTTTTAAATTCGGCCACCACTTCGCGCGGTTTGAGGCGTTTGCCGTCAGACCAAAGGGTTTCGATCAGACCGCCGCCGACATATAGCAGGGCGATGTCCTTGTCGATCAGCGGCGCAATGCCGGGGCGCAGGATTTTTACAGCCGCCTTGCGACCATCCTTGAGTACAGCGCGGTGGACCTGGGCCACTGAAGCAGAAGCAATGGTGGTTTCTTCAAATTCTGCAAACACTTCTGCTATGGGTCTGCCATAAGCCTTGCGCAAAATGGCCAGCGCCTGAGCAGCAGGAAAGGGCGGCACGCGATCCTGCAATTTTGCCAGCTCGTCAGCAATGTCGAGCGGCACCAGGTCGCGCCGGGTGGATAGCACCTGCCCGAATTTGACAAAAATGGGTCCCAGCGCCTCCAGCGCCAGCCGCAGACGCTCGGCGCGCGGGGCTTTGATCGGTCGCCAGAACAGCGCTAGTTTGACCAGCGGGCGCAAGGCGCGGAAGCGTTCGTGGTCAAGGATAAATTCTTCCAGACCGAAACGGAGGATGACATGCAGGATTTTAATCAGGCGTAACAGGCGCATTTGGAATCTGGTTAAGAATGAAGGCGGTTAATTGTAATGATAGCGGCAGGAAGCAATAACAAGATCATCGCCATCCTGCATGTACACCAAGCGATTAACATCATCAATGCGTCGCGACCAGAACCCGCTCAGGTTTTCGCGCAACGACTCAGGCTTGCCTATGCCGGAGAACGGACTTCCAAGCATATCCTGAAGTAGCGCGTTAATGCGCCTCAGCGTCTTTCTATCCTGGCTTTGCCAGTAAAGGTAATCTTCCCACGCAGCAGACGACCAGATCAGGCGCTTACTCATCAATCAGTCTATGCTCTTCGGCTTTCCCTTGACGGATTTGCTCGATTGAACGCGCCAGGTACGCGGCATTCGCGGGCGATCTGAGGAGATGCGCAGTTTCCATCATGCTATTGAAGGTGTCCAGCGACATCAGCACGGCATCAGGCGCATCGCGCCGAGCGATAATCGCGTAGTCGGCATCGTTTACCACCTGGTCGATGACCTGTTTGAGACTGTTGCGCGCATCAGAAAAATTGACTACCCGCATATCCGCCACCAATTGTGCTGTAATCTGTACAAGTCTATCTCCATTTGGGGAAAAATTCAAGGCGGATGATGTGCCTGTCAGGATGCAAAACAGGTTATCCCTACCCTTTTACGCCGCCACCTTGGCATCATGTTCATCGCGCACAGTAGTTGTCGGAGCCAAGTGGTCGATCACCACCGGAGGTCGATTCGGGAATTGTGCCACCAACTCCAGCTTGCCACCCATCGCCTCGATGTAGCGGCGCAGAGTGGAGAGCAACATGTCGCTACGCTTTTCCAGCCGTGAAATGGTGTCTTGCCCCACGCCCAGCGCGGCAGCAAGGTCTTGCTGTGTTTGCGCCACGGCTTGGCGCAAGTCTTTCAGGGTCGCCAGTTCGCCGACACGCGCCTCAATACTGGCGCGGCGTTTGGCCGGTAAATCGGCCAGCAAGTGCTCAAGATTTTTTGCCATGTTGGCGCTCCTTGTTCGTTGCGGTCAGTGTAGCCAGATGCCCGTCAAAGCATGCGTCCGCCTGCGCAATCAGCCGTTTGTAAAAGCGCCGTTGATCCGCGCCACCCTTGTCGCCACCCACCAGCAAAATCGCCTGCCGCGCCGGATCAAAAGCAAAGGCCACGCGCCACACCTCGCCCTCCCAGCCGAAGCGCAGCTCCTTCATGTTGGCGTGCTTCGATCCCTTCAACGTATCCACAGTGGGCCGTCCCAAGCCGGGGCCGAAATCGCGCAGCAGCAGCGCGTGGGCAAGCAGTTCGTCCTGCAAGGACTCTGCCATTGCTGAAAATTCAGCGGCAAAATCATCGTGAAAAAGGACAGTCCAAGTCATGGCTGGATTATGTACTTAAGACCATATTTATTCAAGTTTGTGCTTGGCGTTCGACAAAGTGTCGTGATTGCAAAACTTGATCCCAGAGTTCCGCTATTTAGCCTGAATGTTGCACAAATCCCCCTCCATGCCATTTGCATCACCACAGCGCATTTTTTTGATTTTCAGGCGAAAGCCCCCTAACCCCCACTGGCGGGGTGAAGGGTGATTTGTGGTTGACAAGGGCGGGAGGCATCGT
>JAUYFQ010000131.1 GCA_030690895.1 Sulfuricellaceae bacterium | reverse complement strand
ACACCATGCAACCCATTGATTCCGTAGGGTGGATAAGCAAAGCGCATCCACCATCGCCGCCGTCAAGGTGGATGCGCTTCGCTTATCCACCCTACCGTGTTTCTTCGGCGCGATTTGCGGCGTTGGGCCGATTACTTCGCTGACCCGTCAATCAGTTCACCCACATTCTTGCCTGCCCAGAAACAACGACATCACCTGTCGTCGGCGTCTTCCACACTGTGCTCGACCTCCCACTACACAAGGACAGAGCACATGGACACCATCCCCATCAGCGCCACCAAGTTCATCGCGGGCGTCAGGAAAACCTGGGCACGAAAGACAACTTCAAATAATTGGCCAATCGCCATACTCACGGCGACCCTGACCATAACGAGTTTGCAAGTCCAGGCCGACTCCTGGGTTTCTGCCGGCAACGCCCCGGCTTCAAGCGGCGGCGGACTCAGCTTGGCGATGTCGAGCAAGACATCGGAAAAATTCGGCTGGGGCCTTGGCATCGTCTTCAACGGCGAGATCGCGGGTAATGACGTTCTCGATTACCCTGTGCCGCACAATAACTACACGAACCTCGGCACCAAGCGAACCGGCAATGCCATAGGTCTTGACGCGCTCTGGTTTCCCGCTGGAGAGTCGGCGTGGAGGCCCTACGCAGGTTTGGGGCTGTACTACGACAAGCGTGCTGAAATTGCCCAGTCGAACGTCACTGGCTGGTACTACACGCAAAAGGGGAAATCAGCGTTGAACATGGGGGGTGAATTGGGGCTTCAGTACCGCACGTCGAGTGGGGCGATTTGGGGTATGGGTTGCCACACGATACGCGGTGGGTTCCTGAGCGTCGGGTGGGTCATGCCGTGAGCACCGCCAACCACGACACCCTCGTGTATCGCCTGGCGCAGATGCTGGTCAAGCTCAACCAGGGCGAGAAGCTCGACCCCCAGGCGCTTGCCGATGAATTCGGCGTCAACCTGCGCACCGTCCAGCGCGATCTGAACGAACGCTTCGCCTACCTGCCGCTCATCAAAACCGGCGGCCGCTATCACCTGGAACCGACCTTTCTCGGCAAGCTCAGCACCCGCGACATAGAACGCTTCGCCAGCCTGGCCGGCGTGCGCGGTCTGTTCCCCTCGCTGTCCGACGATTTCCTGCGTGACATCTTCGACACCCGCATCCAGTCGGCCTTGTTGGTCAAGGGACACCATTACGAGAGCCTCGCCGGCAAGGAAACGCAGTTCCGGCAAATGGAACAGGCCATCGTCGCGCGCCATCATGTCTCGTTCGATTACCAGAAAGACGAGGGCATGAAGCATTACGCCAGCGTCGCCCCCTACAAGTTGGTCAATCACAAAGGCATCTGGTACCTCGCCGGCCGCGACGCCGATCGGCTCAAGACTTATGCCTTCGGCAAGATCGAGCACCTTCACCAACTCGACAGCCAATTCGAACCCGACCCCGCCATCGACAAGACACTCGCCGAAGAAGACGGCATCTGGCTGGGCGAAGAAAAGAAGGAGATCGTCCTCAAGGTGTCCTCGGTGGTCGCCGGCTACTTCAAGCGCCGCAAACTCATCGCCAACCAGGTCATCGAAAAGGAACTGGAAGACGGCGGCTTGATCGTCTCGGCCAAGGTCGGCCACCCCAATCAGGTGCTGCCCATCGTCCGCTACTGGATACCGCACATCCGCATCATCAGCCCGGAAGGCTTGCAGGAAGAACTGGAGGCGGAACTGTTGGGCTATCTCGCCGGCACATCAGCTAAATGCCCGGCGGATGCAGCGCAGCTGTCGGGCATTCAGAAGCGGGGGGCAAAGTGATGATTGCAAGGTTGTTGTGTGTTGCCATGCTGGTGTCACTGGTCGGCTGCGGTGACGAGCCATCAGGCAATCAGACCCAACCGTCCATGGTGGAACGGATCGCCGAGATCACCAGCGCCAAGACAAACCCCGTTGCACCCGAACAGGTTTCAGAGGTGTTTGCCCTTGGCAGCGAGTTCACGGACCTGCAACGTGACATCCTCCGCAAGGAACTTGTCGGTAGCGTGGTCGAGTGGGAAATCCATGTGTACGAAATTGACTACGCCGACGGAATTTATAAGGTCACGTCCCAACCGATTCCGATCAAATCCAAGCAGGCCGTAAACATGTTGCGCGCCAGCTTCTCGGTGTACCCGCAGGATGATCGGGACCATGAACTGCTTCGGAAGGCTAAAACCAACGACAGGATAAAGATCCGTGGCCAGATTCAGGATATTGTGCTCAGGACGGTTGTCTTGATTGAGCCGGCGCTGCTGGTTACACAGCCTTAATCAGCAAGCCCAGAGACGTCGTTAATGGAAGGCCTCAGAATGTGCCATGGTCAACGAGTTACCTCTCTTCACACGGCGGCCGCATGAACGTGGGTTTCATCGTAAGGAACATGAATAAATGCAGATAAACATCCGTGTCAGCGGTGTTGCACTCCTCATGGTTGCAGTTGCAATCGCTGCTGGATGGTTCTTCTACGACCGTCACTTCCAAAAATCTTCAGTCAAAACAGAGACTACCGCGGAAACATCGGAGGTGCCCGTTGTCATGCGAACCCCCGGTGGACTGCTCGAGATCGCGACAGTCACAGCCCATGAACGCTTCACCCGTTCCGATTACAGGGAGTTCTTGGGAATTGATCTTGGAACGACCATTTCTCAGATACAGGTTACCGTGATTTATCGCTATCACATTGAGATGGAGAAGGAATGGCCGATGTCCATCCAAGGAAAAACTTGCGTCATCCGAGCAGGTCCAGTCAAGCCGACGCTACCAGTAGCATTCGACACTACGACGATGAGGAAATACGCAGCTAACGGATGGGCACGCTTCAATAAGAACCAGAACCTTGCGTCCCTTGAGAGGGCATTGACACCTGAGTTGCAGACCCGGGCGCAGTCCAATCGATACCTGCAGTTGGCCACTGATGCTGGACGAAAAACGGTCGCTGAGTTCGTAACGAATTGGTTACTCAAGGAGCAAAGCTGGAAGCGCGACCCTGAATACAAGGTTTTGGTTGTATTTCCGGGTGAACCATTGCCACTATCGGCCCGATAAATTTTTTAAGGTGGTCGAAACGACACCACCTGTCTTGCACCCTGAACATGATGCTCAGCATGGCTCATTTGATAACCGAAAGGAGAATGCCATGTTCTGGGTGTTTGCTCTGGTCGTTGTGATTGCTCTCGTGTTCGCCCAATTGGGTGCCTATTCGGTGTGGTTTGGCATCCTCAAAACTGGGTTACAACTGGCACTGATTGTGATTGCTGGCCTTACCATCGTGTTGCTCTGGAAAAGGATATTCGGGAGCAAAGGTGAGAAATAATCAACCAAGGAGTATCAAAATGCCTGACGTCAAAACGAAGGTCTGCCTAAGTTGTAAGCAAGAAAAACCAATTTCTGCTTTCTATCTCAAGCAGCGCGATGATGTTGTTCATGAATGCCTCGAATGCAGGATAGCGAGCGCAAGTGGAGATACTTCGAACAGCCCACCAAATCAGAGTGCCCAGAGTGCCAAGAACATGGACAAAAACTCTAAAGAGAACGTAAGAGGTCGAATCCCAAACACTCTGCCGATAAGAACCGAGCTGGCACTGCTTGAACTTACCTTGCTCAACGCAGAGTCATCTGACCAGGACTTCTATGATTTTGTGCAAGAAGGGCAACAACAGCATGGCATCCCTCTCGAAATTCTGACTCGGATGAAGGGATTGTGGGAACAGACCAAGATGGTCGCTGGCGAGGTAATCGCGGTCGGCAAGATCATTATCATGAAGATCATCGAATTTTTTAAAGCTCATCCCGAGCTGGTGGCGAGCCTGGCAATCGGTGCGGCGGTCTACTTACTGTCCCATGCCATTCCTATTATTGGCCCTCTACTGGCTCCCCTGCTGGCGGCTGTCACAGCCATCTACGCATTCGGTACGCAGGTCACTTTTGATGAAGCCATCGGTGCCGCAAAAGATTTTTTTGCTCTGATAGTTGGGATTTTCAATGCCGTTGCAATGCGTTGGTCTTCTGCAACCTGACTGACGGCGATGGTTCATTACCCTTCACAATTTCTTGTGGGATGAATAACAACATGACACCTAATTCTGAAAACAGCGATCAGGAATTCATTCGAAAGTTGAAGCAATCTGACAAAGTAGGTGATGCGGGAGAGATTCTCACAGTCCTGGCAGGTGTTGCTGGTGGGGCAGCAGCTGCTGGCACTTTGGCCACTGCAGCTGGTGTCACAGCAGTACCGTTCTTAACCTCGGCTTTTGGCTATTTTGGGATAATTTTTCTAACAGCCACCCCTGTTGGCTGGATTGCAGGGTTAGGCATCGCAGGCGGTTTCATAATGCTCGCCATTGGGAAATTGATCCGTTCTGCTGGAAAGCAAGACCAAATCCGCCAAGACATCATTGCCCGATTAAATAAAAAGCTGAAGGCCCGCCCTGCGGGTAGCCTAGTCGTTTTTGATCCGCGCCTCTTAAAAGACGCTATTGACGCACTATTAAGGCAAGGAATGATTGAGCCAGACCAAGCGGAGCGAATAGTTGGTCTTGTAGTGGCTGGTAAATTGGACATCCATACCGCCATGATTAGGCTGAAAGCGATCAATAGCGCCGTCTGACAGCAGCACCCATCGGGCGCTGGTTTTCCGGAAAAAATAACGGGAAGTAGGATCTCGTCTGCCCATTGACCTGTTGAATACTGATTTTTTGCGGCCCGCTTCAGGGCAGGAGGACAGCATGATTGCAGCAATACCCTTGGCAGCCGGCGCAGCGATGGCTGCCGGTCCCGTCCTTAGTGCAATGGCTTTGGCGATTAAAGCTCTTTATGGAATCACCGGCGAGATCAATGATTTTCTTGATCGGCACATTGTGGAGATGAAGGGTTCCGAAAACCCCACGGTTTCTCGTACAGGCAGAGTTTTGGAGATGGCGAAGTTTGGGTTCGGAATTGGCTACATGACATCAGTTGTAGTTATCGCTGTTGGTCAGTTGTTGCTCGGTAATACGCTAGCAGCAGTGGCTACTGCAGCTACTGCTGCAACCATGACCAATCCAATAGCCATGACGTGCGCCGCTTTCGGAGCGATCTACTACGGTTGGAGTGCTCTATCAGATATTGAACGCAATGAGATGCTTGAGAAGCTTAGCAAAGGGCTGGAAATTGGTGCTGAGCTGATCAAGTCAATAGTGCGATTCGTTGTCGATAAGACGAAGGAACTGTTTAGTTCAGAGAGTTTTGTTGAGATCAAGAAGTACATTGGATCGGCAGCGGCCGTGTTCGGCAAAACACTCGGCGATGTGACCCGAAAATTTTCTGACAGGGCCAAAGATGTTGTTGTGGTGGTCAAGAAGAAATCTGGTGAAGCAATGGAAAAGACTATTGACGTTGCTTCGGATGCTTATCGGACTGTTTCTGAAACCGCCGTGAAAGCGAAGACTGGTCTTCAACGGAAGCTAAGGGAATCGGCTTCGAAGAGCGAATAACAACAATCAAATGGGCCAGGCTTGCACTAAAAATTGCTGACTCAAAACCGCCAATCCAAAAGGATTAATCATGTCCACAACCTTGAATGAAATCCTCCCCCTCACCCGAGAACTCGATCTGGCCGACCGCGCGAAACTGGCCGAGCAGTTATTGACTAGCCTGGATGAGCCGAGCGAGGTTGAAGTAGAACGTCTCTGGATCGAGGAGGCCAAGCGACGCCTGGCGGCTTATCGGGCAGGTCAAGTTGAAGCCATTCCAGCCGAGGAGGTATTTCGCCGCGCATTGGCTGATCTCGAATGAAAGTTCGGTTTCTATCTGAAGCGGATGTCGAGTTTCGCGAATCGGCCCGCTATTACGAAGACAAGGCGCCGGGTCTTGGCATGGCCTTCATCGCCGAGGTGCATCGCGTCGCTGCCGTCGTAGCGTCGCAGCCGGGCATAGGCAGTCCGGTGGATGATGAACTTCGCAAATTTGTCCTCCGCCGTTTTCCGTACAACATGATCTATGCCGTTGAGGGCGATGAGGTTGTCATCACCGCAGTCGCGCATCACAAGCGGCGTCCATTTTATTGGGGCTGGCGAGGCCGGAAATGATTACTTCGTGTGCCACCCCTGCGAGGGTCGGCTTATTCTGCGTATGCAGACGCTGAAGCGGCAAGCCGATACCGGCAGTTGATGGCCAGGATTCCTGGTCCATCGGAACTGAAAGCTGACATTCTCTAGCGCTGTTTATCAACTCTCGCTGACCGTCTCTTGAGGCCGAACACCCGCCACCCAAGAAGGCGATCCCGTACCGCCCTCCCTACATCAACACCGGCAGCCCGCCAGACATATCCACCCGCGCTTCGCCGATGCGCTTGAGGTGCACGGCCAGCGCCATATCCATGCTGGCCAGGTGCAGGCTGAACCATTCTTCCAGGCCCTGTTTGACGAAGGCGCGCGGCAGCATCAGGCGGCCGCGTTGCACGGCGCGATTCATCTGCACCAGGTCGCCGTAGATGCGGTGGTGTTCGCTCTCGTGCTCGTTCAGCGCGGGGAAGCGGGAGATCCGCATCAGCCGGCCTTCGCTGGTGAAATGCAGGCGGCAATGTTCGAGCAGCTTCTCGAACAGGGCGGCGAAATCGGTGTCGTCACACTCCGCCAGCAAATTCACCAGGGCGGTGAACTCACGGTGCGTGGCGTCCATTTCGGACACGCCGAGGGC
>JAUYFQ010000117.1 GCA_030690895.1 Sulfuricellaceae bacterium | reverse complement strand
ACGATGCCTCCCGCCCTTGTCAACCACAAATCACCCTTCACCCCGCCAGTGGGGGTTAGGGGGCTTTCGCCTGAAAATCAAAAAAATGCGCTGTGGTGATGCAAATGGCATGGAGGGGGATTTGTGCAACATTCAGGCTAGTTACTGTAAAAACAAAAAGGGCCGGTTTCCCGGCCCTTTGAACTTGGCAAACTTTGATTTTTTAGGCGAAATTCTTTGCCACGAAATCCCAATTCACCAAGTTAGTCATGAATGTTTCCACGAACTTGGGACGCATGTTGCGGTAGTCGATGTAGTAAGCATGCTCCCAGACGTCCACGCACAGCAGCGGCTTGTCTGCCGTGGTCAATGGGGTGCCGGCAGCGCCCATGTTGACGATGTCCACTGAACCGTCAGCCTTCTTGACCAGCCAGGTCCAGCCAGAGCCGAAATTACCGACAGCTGAGGTCTGGAATGTTTTCTTGAACTCGTCCAGTGAGCCCCATTTGGCGTTGATGGCGTCAGCCAGTGCGCCGGAAGGTTCGCCGCCGCCGTTGGGCTTCATGCAGCTCCAAAAGAAAGTATGGTTCGAAACCTGGGCGGCGTTGTTGTAGATGCCGCCAGCCGGTGCGGATTTGACGATCTCTTCGAGGTTTTTGCTCTCGAAATCCGTCCCTTTGATCAAGTTGTTCAGGTTGGTAACGTAAGCTTGGTGGTGCTTGGCGTAATGGTATTCGAATGTTTCCTTGGACATGTGGGGAGCCAGGGCGTCCATCGCATAGGGCAGAGCAGGCAGTTGGTGTTCCATGTTTTCTCCTTGAGATTGATTGAGTGAGGCGATCTGCAAAATAATGGGGGTATCGAGGGGCTTTTCAAGCTTTTTTCTTAGACTCAGTCTACAGTAAAAGCCATTTTCAAACAATGGTTGATTAAAACAGTCGGCTATTAGGGTTTTGTGGATCGTTTGATCTTGATTTCATGCACCAGCTTTTGTGAAAATGCTCATGTTTGGTGCGGCAGGTGTCTTTATTTTATTGGTTAGCATAAAAATATCAATATAAAACAATGTGATAATTGTCTGGTACATGAATTGCTTACCATGCTGCCATTACATATTTGGCGGGTAGTATCCCGGGAGAATTTCATGTCTGACCGTTTCAATCTTTTCGATTTTTCCAGGGCGAATATCCGCACGCTCCACCTGACCTGGATGGCATTCTTCGTCAGCTTCATGGTGTGGTTTGCGCATGCGCCGCTGATGCCTTTTATCCGTGAGGCATTGCAATTGACCGATCTGCAAACCAAGGTGCTGCTGATCCTGAACGTGGCGATTACTATCCCGGCGCGGATTCTGGTCGGCATGCTGGTAGACCGCTATGGTCCGCGTATCCTGTTTTCCGGCATTCTCATCCTGGGCGGTCTGGCCAGCATCTTCTTCGCGATGGCGGAGGATTTTAACCAACTGGCTTTACTGCGCTTTTTCTCGGGTTTTGTTGGTGCCGGTTTCGTGGTTGGCATCCGCATGATTTCGGAGTGGTTTCCGGCGCGTCAGACCGGCGTGGCGCAGGGTATCTATGGCGGCTGGGGCAATTTCGGCTCGGCGGGTGCTGCTGCGCTGCTGCCATTTGTCGCCGCCAGTGTCGGCGGGCCGGACGGCTGGCGCTACGCCATCATCATGACCGGGCTGATTTCCATCGCTTACGGCAGCCTGTTCTACTGGCGCGCCCGCAACACCCCCAAAGGTTCCACCTACTTCAAGCCCAAGAAAACCGGCGCACTGGAAGTGACCAGCGGCTTTGATCTGGTGCTGTACATCATCATGAATATCCCGATGTACCTGGCGCTCGGCATACTGACCTGGAAGCTCTCCACCGGCATGAAGCTGCTCAGCCTGACGGCCGCTTACACGATCTACGTAGTGTTGATCGCGGTGTATCTGGTGCAGGTCTGGAAAATCTGGCAGGTCAACGCCCATGTCCTGAAGGAGCCTGTGCCGGAGATGCAGCGCTATTCCTTCACCCAGGTTGCAGTGCTGGACCTGGCCTATATGGTGACATTCGGCACCGAACTGGCCGTGGTCTCGATGCTGGCGCTGTTCTATGTGGACATGTTCAGCGTGGACAAGATCACCGCCGGGATGCTGGCAGGCTCTTACGCGGTGATCAACCTGGTAGCGCGCCCCGCTGGAGGGATTCTGAGCGATAAATTCGGTCGCAAGGTCACGCTCATCATCGTCTTCATCGGCATCGCAGCCAGCTTCGCTATCGTCGGCCAAGTAGACAAGACCTGGGCGCTGCCGATGGTGATCATGGCCGCCACCTTCGGCGGCATCTTCTCCAAAGCAGGCTCCGGCGCGGTTTACGCCATGGTCCCCCTGATCCAGCGCCGCCTCACCGGCCAGATCGCCGGCATGACCGGCGCCTACGGCAACGTCGGCGGCGTCGCCTTCCTCACCGTGCTCGCCATGGTCTCCACCCCGGTCTTCTTCATGACCATCTCCGCCACCGCAGCCGTGACGCTGGTCTTCATCGCCCTGTTCCTGCGCGAACCCAAAGGTCACATGACCGAAGTGCTGCCGGATGGCACGGTACAATTGATCGAAGTCAACTGAAACCGGACAGGACAAACCGGCGTGGGAAGGGTGACACGCCGGATATGCCTGTGTTATAAAGCGGGACGTTTGAAACGGGATGGATGGGTCGGGGAATTATGATGGGGATGAACACAGCACGGGCAATTTTTGAGCATAAAATAAATCTGTCCCCTTTTTTTGGAAAACAGGAAAAAGCCGCTGATATGACCGCTAAAACGGCTGAATCAAGCGCCGCGCCGTCGCAATGACGGTGTGCAATTCCGGTTCAAGGGGGCTTTCCACTGCTGAAAGCACTTGATCGCGGTGAAGAACAAAAAGGTATTTCCATTGAACCCAAAGCACCGAAACTGGGCCTGTCCAACAACCGGTTCAGATCGTGGCTCGCTTCGCGATCACGATCTAACCTTAATCGTTGGGCGTGGCACTCACAAACGGCCTTCTTTTTTGAGGCCAATGATTTCCCCAGCAGATTCCAGAGCTGTCCATGTAACTAAGCCGACACCGAGGCCTACGTACCACGGGCTGAAGAAAGCCGCAGCACCTGCCATAAACGCAACTGGCAATATAGGGAGTTTCATGACCCCCGATGCCATATTCAGAAACAGCGTGATAACACAGAGAACAACGCCTACCCAGAAAAACCAGCTGAGAGAAAGGAACCAGCCTGCCGCACCAATCAGCGGCCCTAACGCGGTGAAAAGAAGCACAGGGTTCATATTCTGCTTTCTACCTTTTTGCTGGTTTCTTCAAATATCATTTGACGCTCTCCGTCCACACTGTCTTTATTTCTTGGATTGACAGGCCATGCTTGTTCTTAAAATTAACGCCGAAGCCTTCGTGTGTGCCCGTAATGCGATGGAAGTGGTATTTCCACCACGACAGGCCTGGCCAATTCTCAGCTTCCACGGAAACTTCATGCGAGGGCTCGTGACGCTGAATTATTTCAGCCAATTGAATTGCGCCGGTGAGAGAAGCGGTAGCATCGTAGAAAATACCACCGCCCTCGTCTTTGTTCATTGACATTACCCGATAGAGCCACATGCTTCCTCCATAGATGCCCAACGAATAGCGTTTATCTACCGCCCCGCCCAAACCTGTTAAACCCGCGACCTTATTGGCGGCAGATAAACCTTGTTGGACTGAACCACCGGAGAGCGGAACCTATGGGGATTGTAAGGTTTTGAGGTTTGGCGTCAACCGCACGTTCGGAGAGTGAGGCCATTGGCGAGGAAGAA
>JAUYFQ010000086.1 GCA_030690895.1 Sulfuricellaceae bacterium | reverse complement strand
GGAGGAAAGCGGAGTTGTTCTGGGGTAGAATTGGCATCAGGGCGAGTACAAGTAGTCATTTTTTACGAATATGTTTTTTGATAACTCGTATTATATCAAATGCTTACTTTGTTATTCGCCCTGTTTGTGCAAAATTCAGGTTATTTCGCAAGGCCTGTGTACTTGACTCCTGTGCGTGTCTGTTTCAAGTTTGAAAATGGTGATGCATTTAATGTGGAAATAGTGGATTACCACTAGGGGTAACAATATGATCTACAACGGCTTAATACCTATCCATCCCGGTGAGTACCTCGCCGAGATCCTTGAAGAGCTTCATGTTTCTCAAGCGTCATTCGCTCGTACTATTGGTGTGTCGCCCATGCGCATTTCCCACATCGTTAAAGGCAAGCGCCCTGTTACGGCTGAACTGGCGCTGCTGTTTGCAAAAGCTTTTGAGCAAACCCCACAGTATTGGCTCAATTTGCAAGCCAGTTATGATCTAAGAACTGCTGAGAAAAGCATCGCTAGTCGTCTTTTTTCCATTCATAGCCTGGCTCATGCTTAATGGCTAACTCATTATTCCAACGGGCTGGCCGAAATGAAATCGAAGGAGCCAAGCTCAATTTATCTGCCCAAGCCGAGTTGGCGTTTGCGCGCTTGCTTGATGAGCAGGAGAGTCAGTCCTGGGTTCAGCGCAATGCCGAGACTTTGCTCGCGCATGGATGCAGTATCGCGGCTACTGGACTTGCGGGCGAGGAGTTTGATCGGATTTAGCCTGGCTTGGTTTGATACGCGCATAAGCCTCAGAAAGTAATCGGCGAATACTGACGCTGTTTCAAGTTCGCTCGTCAGGATTGATTGCCATCCACCCCCCCCACCCTGTGAACCGAATGACAAATTCCATCATTGATCCGATTCCCCAAAGCACGCTTCAGTCCAGTATTGCCCAGCAACGGGAGGTTCTGGCGGAGATGCTGCGCATTCCATTGCAGCAGCTTGCCGAGGCCATCCGCGCGGTTTGGGGTGATCGGGAGCGGATGAACACGCTGCTGGCGGAAACCTTGAAAACCCTGCCGTATTGCATCCATCTGTATGTGCTGGATCGGGATGCGACGCAGATCAGCGATAACGTCGGTCATGGCGGTTTGCTGGAAGGGTTTGGCCGGGTGCGTAGTGGCAGGCCGTATATGGCGAATGTTGCCAGCGACCTCAGCCTGATTCTGTCAGATGCGTATATCAGTTTGCGCGAGCAGCGTCCTTCGTTGACGGCCTTGCAAGTGGTCCGGGATGGGGAAGGGCGGCAACTGGGGTATATCGGCGCCTACTTCGGCCTGCGTGATCTGCCGCTGATGCGCGAGCTTTATGACGAGCCGCGTGACTGGAAGCAGGTGAAGGGCGATCCTTCGATCCGCAGTACGGTGTTCCACCAGACGCGCAGTGATAGCCAGATGGACCGCCAGATGGCGACGGTCATCGGTGTGGTGGCGGAGTTGATGCAATACCATGGGGTGTTTCATGTGACCCTGCATTTTTCCAGCAGTCGCGCCATTATCTGGGTCAAGAGCGATCCTTTTCGTTACCGCTTGCTGGATATCGATGCGCTGGTTGCCCCGGATATTTGTCTGGCCTATCCCCGCATGGCCTACCCCGACGATGCGCTGGTGCCGATCGAACAGGTTCGCCCGGTGCTGGAAACTTTTCGTGGCCTGCGCCAGATGGATGAGATGTTTTATCTGCGATCCGGCACCTTGAATATTTTTAACGGTATTGTCGGTGTGACCTTTTCCTGCGATGGTTCGCACTACATTCCTTATGACGAATTTCTCCGCATGGATCATGACTTCTGGCTGGGTGCGAGCGGAGGCGGGTAGCCGCCTTTCGGCAAGTGATGAGAGTGAGTTATTTCAGAGTTAAGTATGTCGCGTCTGCATGATTCCCGCTTGATGCGGGCTTTTTTTCTGGTGCTGGGTTTCGTCGCGCTACTGCTGGGTTTGCTGGGTATTTTTCTGCCGGTGTTGCCGACGACGCCCTTTATCCTCCTGGCCGCCGCCTGCTTTGCCCGTGGGTCGACGCGCTTGCACGACTGGTTGCTGTCGCATCGTCTGATGGGGGAAATCGTCCGCGAGTGGCAGGAACACCGGAGCATGCCGCCCGGCATCAAGCACTGGGCGTTCCTGATGATGGTCGTGTCGTTCGGGTTTTCGATTTTCATGATGGAATCAAGCTGGCATCGCTGGATGCTGGTGGCGTTTGCGCTGGTGCTGGCGATCTTTCTTTGGCGCGTTCCGGTTCGCTCCAGTAAGGTTTGATATACATTTCCGCGCGCATTCGTGACAGAATGCAGAAAAAAACGAGGAGAATGTAGCATGTCCAGAAAACACCCCATCATCGCGGTGACCAGCTCGTCCGGCTCCAACGTTGAACCGGTGATGACCGCTTTCAGCCATCTCTGGTGGCGCGAGAAGGTCAATGCGGCGGTGGTGCAGGGGGAGGGATTCCACCGCTACGACCGGTTGGAAATGAAGCAGATTGTCGATGCCTCCCGCAAGGCGGGGCGCGTGACCACGCATTACGGTCCAGATGGCAACCTGCTGGAGAGGCTCGAATCGACCCTGCGCGAATATGGCGATAAAGGAACGGGCGAGCATCGGAAATACCTGCACTGCCTTGTCGAGGCGCTGCCTTACAATCAGAAGCCCGGTACATTCACGCCCTGGGAGCCCTTCCCGGAAGATTCTGACTTGCTGTTTTATCATGGCCTGCATGGCGGTTTCGCATCGCCGGAAATCGACATCGCCCAGCATGTGGATCTGCTGATTGGCGTGACGCCCACCGTCAACCTGGAATGGATTCAAAAAATCAATCGCGATTGCAAGGACAGAGGCTATTCACGCGAGGCCGTGATCGATTCCATCATGGATCGCATGAACGATTACGTCAACTATATCACGCCGCAATTTTCGCGTACTTTCATGAATTTTCAGCGGATTTCCGTGGTGGATACCTCCAATCCCTTCATCGCTCGGGATGCGCCCAATCTGGACGAGAGCTTCATGGTGGTGCGCTTCCGTTACCCTAAAAAGATTGATTTTCCCTACTTGCTGACCATGATTCGCGATTCCTTCATGTCGCGACCCAATACGCTGGTGTTTCCGGCAGGGAAAACCATGCATGCCATGGAATTGATTTTGCTGCCTTTGCTACACGATTTGATGTTGAAAAAATCTCTTTAGATCCTTTTATTCAGGAAATTCAAATGAAAAAACTATCCCTGCTGGCCGGTTTGTTGACGGCGCTGCTTTCCCTGCCTTCCCTCGCAGAGCCCATCGTCATCAAGTTCAGCCACGTCGTGGCAGTGGATACGCCCAAAGGGCACGCTGCCGAGTTTTTCAAGAAACGCGCTGAAGAACTGACGCAGGGACGCGTCAAGGTCGAGGTCTATCCCAACAGCACGCTCTACAAGGACAAGGAAGAGATGGAAGCCTTGCAGATTGGCGCGGTACAGATGCTGGCGCCCTCGCTGGCCAAGTTCGGGCCGCTGGGCGTGAAGGAATTTGAAGTCTTTGACCTGCCTTATATTTTTGATAATTATGAAGAACTGCATAAAGTGACGCAGGGTGCGCTGGGTCGTTCGCTATTGGATAAGCTGGAGCCCAAAGGCATTCGCGGCCTGACTTACTGGGACAATGGATTCAAGTCTTTTTCCGCCAACAAGCCCTTGCATAATCCGGAAGATTTCAAGGGACTGAAAATGCGCATCCAGTCCTCCAAGGTACTCGATGCCCAGATGCGAACTGTGGGCGCGCTACCGCAGGTGATGGCCTTCTCCGAGGTGTATCAGGCACTCCAGACTGGTGTGGTTGACGGTACTGAAAACCCTATTTCCAATCTTTATACCCAGAAGATGCATGAGGTGCAGAAGCATCTTTCGCTCACCCAGCACGGTTACCTGGGCTATGCGGTGATTACCAACAAGAAGTTCTGGGATGGCCTGCCAGCCGATATTCGCAGTCAGCTTGATCAAGCGATGAAAGAGGCAACGGTATACGCCAACAAGATTGCGCTGGAGGACAATAACGCAGCGCTGGAATCCGTGAAGAAATCCGGTAAAACCCAGGTCTATCAACCGACTGCGCCGGAACGGCTGGCGCTGAAAAAAGCGCTGGTCAAGACGCATGGCGAGATGGAGTCGCGCATTGGCAAGGAGCTGATCCAGTCGGTGTACAAGGAAACCGATTTCGATCCTGCCAAGCTCTGATTGTGTTGCTGATTTCAGATGTAGGTCGGCCTTTCTCGCCCGTGCGAGCAGCTTTGCTGCCGCTCGCGGCGGGGAAGGCCGACCTACAGTGGATGATCTTGCGACCATGCTAAAGCTGCTCGACAAACTGGAAGAAGTCCTCATCAGCCTGCTCATGGGCGGGGCGACGCTGGTGATCTTTTTCGCGGTGATGCACCGCTACTTGGCCGGGATGTCCATTCCCGGCGTGCAGGATTGGCTGTTGCGGATCAACATGAGTTGGGCGCAGGAACTGTGCATCATCATGTTCGTGTGGATGGCCAAGTTTGGCGCCGCCTATGGGGTGCGGACCGGCATCCATGTCGGCGTGGATGTGCTGGTGAACCGGCTGGCTGACAAAAACCGCGCCCGTTTCATTCTATTCGGCCTGCTCGCCGGGGCGCTGTTCACGGGCATCGTCGGCACGTTGGGTGTGTTCTTCGTGTGGGAAAACGGCGCGCATTATTCGATTTTTCATGCGCTGGGTCTGGCGACCGGTGATCTGCCGGAAGGGCCAACCACGCCTGATCTTGAATGGCCGACCTGGATGGTGTATTCCGCCATCCCGCTGGGTTCCTCGCTGATGTGTTTCCGTTTTTTGCAGGTGGCGTGGACATTTTTTCGCACGGGAGATTTGCCGCGCCACGATCATGGGCATGTGGATGGGCTGGATAAGGAAATCCTGCCTGAAGCCGGGGCTGAAGATGCGATCTACCGCATGGAGGACGGTCTGCATCCGCATGATTTGAACTCGCCGTACTTGGGTCAGAAGGATCAGAAGGAGCGAGAGCCATGACCACCCTCATTATTTTTGTCTTGCTGCTGACGCTGATGCTGACCGGCATGCCGATTTCGATTTCGCTCGGCCTGACGGTGCTGACCTTCCTCTATACCATGACCCAGGTGCCGATCGAGGCGGTGGCGATGAAGTTGTTCACCGGCATCGAGAAATTCGAGATCATGGCCATTCCGTTTTTCATCCTGGCCGGGAATTTTTTGACCCATGGCGGTGTGGCGCGGCGCATGATCCGTTTTGCAGCCGCCATGGTGGGGCATTTGCATGGCGGTCTGGGCTTGGCCGGGGTGCTGGCCTGCGCCTTGTTCGCTGCGGTGTCCGGCTCTTCTCCTGCAACGGTAGTGGCGATCGGTTCCATTCTGCTGCCGGCCATGGTCAAGGCAGGTTTTCCCAATCGTTTCGGCGCCGGGGTCATCACGACATCCGGCGCGCTGGGTATCCTGATCCCGCCTTCCATCGTGATGGTCATGTATTCGGTTTCCACCAATACTTCAGTCGGCGCGCTGTTCATGGCCGGAGTGATTCCCGGCCTGGTGCTGGCGGGCTTGCTGGGCTTCACCACCTGGAACCGGGCGCGGAAATTCAATTATCCGCGCCAGCCCAAGGCCAGCCTGAAGGAACGCTGGCTCGCCTTTCGTGAAAGCGCCTGGGGGCTGTTCCTCATTGTGGTGGTGATGGGCGGCATTTATACCGGCATCTTTACGCCCACCGAGGCGGCGGCCATGAGCGCGGTCTACGCCTTCATCATCGCGGTCTTCGTGTACAAGGACATCAGCCTGAAAGACGTGCCCAAGGTGCTGCTCAGTTCGGCCAACATGAGCGCCATGCTGCTGTATATCATCACCAACGCGGTGCTGTTCTCCTTCCTCATGACCCACGAAAACATCCCGCAGGCCATGGCCGACTGGCTGCTGGGCGAGGGTCTGGGCGTGATTACCTTCCTGCTGGTGGTGAATGTCCTGCTGTTGCTGGCCGGGAATTTCATGGAGCCATCCAGCATCATCCTCATCATGGCGCCCATTCTGTTCCCCGTGGCGATGAAACTGGGTATCGACCCGGTACACTTTGGCATCCTCATCGTCGTCAACATGGAAGTCGGCATGTGCCACCCGCCGGTGGGGCTTAATCTCTACGTCGCCAGCGGCATCACCCGAATGGGTATCACCGAACTGACCATTGCCGTCTGGCCGTGGCTGCTGACCATGCTGGGGTTCCTGATACTGGTCACTTATTGGCCAGCGCTGTCGCTGTGGCTGCCACGAACGATGGGAATGATTTCGTGATGGTACCGCCCCCCGCTGCTAATATAATTTCAACCACGGGGAGCACGGGGGAACAGGGACTTTTCCCCGTGCTCCCCGTGTGCCCCGTGGTTAACTGATTTTTATAGGATAATTGCATGAACGACCTGAAACAACGCGCCCTCGATTACCACGAGTTCCCCAAACCGGGCAAACTCTCGGTGGATTCTTCCAAACCCTGCGCCACGGCGGCGGAGTTGTCGCTGGCCTATACGCCGGGCGTGGCTGCGCCGGTGCGCGAGATTCATGCCGACCCGGAAAATGCCTACCGTTACACCAACAAGGGCAACCTGGTGGCGGTGATTACCGATGGCACGGCGATTCTCGGCCTGGGCAATCTCGGCCCGCTGGCCTCCAAGCCGGTGATGGAAGGCAAGGCTGTATTGTTCAAGCGTTTCGCCAATGTCGACGTGTTTGATATTGAAGTCAATGCACCCAGCGTGGCGGCGTTCATCGAGACCGTGGTCAACATCGCCCCCACATTTGGCGGCATCAATCTGGAAGATATCGCCGCGCCGCATTGCTTCGAGATCGAAAAAGCCCTCAAGGCGCGGCTCGACATTCCGGTTTTTCATGACGACCAGCACGGCACGGCGATCATCATCTGCGCCGGACTGCTCAACGCGCTGGAGTTGCAGGGCAAGAATCTGGCCGATGCCAAACTGGTGTGCCTGGGCGCGGGCGCGGCTGGGTTGGCGGGGATGCGCCTGCTCATCGCCATGGGCGCGAAAAAGGAAAACATGACCCTGGTGGATTCAAAAGGCGTGATCCACACGGGTCGCACCGACCTCAATACCCACAAACAGGAGTTTGCGCAGGACACCTCGTTGCGCACGCTGGCAGATGCGATGCAGGACGCCGACGTATTCATCGGCGTCTCCGGCGCCAATCTGGTGAGCGGTGAAATGCTCAAGCGCATGGCGCCCAAGCCTATCGTTTTCGCCATGGCCAACCCCGACCCCGAAATTCTGCCCGCAGACGCCCACGCCGCTCGCGACGATCTCATCATGGCGACCGGGCGTTCGGACTTCCCCAACCAGGTCAACAACGTGCTGGGCTTTCCCTACATCTTCCGTGGCGCGCTGGACGCCCGCGCCAAATCCATCACCCAGGCCATGATGATCGCTGCCGTCAAAGCGCTGGCGGAACTGGCGAAAGAGCCGGTGCCGGATGAGGTGCTGAAGGCATACAACGCGACTGAAATGTCGTTCGGCAAGGATTACATCCTTCCCAAACCCTTCGACCCGCGCCTGATCGAACGCCTGCCGCCTGCTGTGGCGGCGGCTGCAAAGACAGGGGAATAGGACATGCGCCGCTCCCGACCGGTTTATCTCAATCTGTTCAAAATCAGATTGCCGTTGCCGGGCGTGGTGTCCATCATGCATCGCGTCAGCGGGGCGCTGCTGTTTCTGCTGCTGCCGTTGCTGCTTTATGTCCTGCAACTGAGCCTGGCATCTGAGCAGAGTTTTTCACAAGTGCAGAACGGGTTTCGGCTGCCGCTGGTGAAGCTGTTCCTGATTGGCATGGCCTGGGGTTATCTGCACCATTTCTGCATGGGCTTGCGTTATCTGGCGCTGGATCTGGATATTGGCACAGACCTGCCACAGGCGCGCTTCAGTTCCTGGCTGGTGCTTGCCGTCAGCATCGGCGCCACCCTGTTGATTGGAGTCTGGCTATGGTGAATCGTATTGTCAGCGGTGCGCATTACGGCCTCAGGGACTGGCTGATACAGCGTGTCACTGCGGTGGTGATGGCGCTTTATACGCTGTTCCTGATCAGCTTTTTCCTTACTCAGTCGCACACATTTGAAGCCTGGCAAGGCCTGTTCCAAAGCCTGCCGGTGCGCCTGTTCAGCCTGTTGTTTTTTTTCAGCCTGTTTATCCATGCCTGGGTGGGGATGCGCGATATTTTCATGGATTATGTCCATCCAACCGTGATTCGCCTGGCCTTGCATGTGGCGGTAATACTGGCGCTAATCGCCTATGCCGCGTGGGCAGTGCAGATTTTGTGGAGCGTGTGATAATGATTGTTTGGTGCGTTCGTGGTAGTGAGGTGATGTATGCTTGATCTGCTTGGTCTGCTTGAGCAGGTGGACGCTGTACGGCTGACCGCAGGCGGGCGCATCAGTCCGCTGCGCAAGTCCGAGTTCGGCCAATTCATGACGCCCGCGCCGGTGGCCAGATTCATGGCGTCACTGTTTTCAACGCGCTCATTGCATACTGCCCGTTTGCTTGATGCCGGTGCTGGCGTAGGTTCCCTGACCGGCGCGTTTCTTGATCGGTGGTCTGCCGGGGGTTTCGATTTCCGGCGCGTTGAGGTGAACGCCCATGAAATTGACGACGTCCTGCGTGACCATTTGTCCAGCACGCTAGCGAGTTACGCAGCTGGGCTGAATATCGGCGTTCAAATCATGTCGGGCGACTTTATCGAGGGGGCGGTGAACCAAATACAGTTTGGCGCCGACTCCCATTTTACCCACGCCATCCTTAATCCTCCATATAAGAAAATCGGCAGTCATTCGCGCCATCGTCTGTTACTACGCCATGTCGGCATCGAGACGGTTAACCTGTACTCGGCCTTCGTCGCCCTGGTCGTGGCCTTGATGGAAGCCGGTGGACAGGTCGTTGCCATCATTCCCCGCAGCTTCTGTAATGGCCCATATTACCGGCCTTTTCGCGAGTACCTGCTGGCGCGGGCGGCGATTCGCCATATACATTTGTTTGCTTCACGCGACAAAGCGTTCAAGGACGACAATGTTCTGCAGGAGAACATCATCATTCTGCTTGAACGTGGCGGCCAACAGGGCGAGGTGGTGGTATCCACTTCGACAGACGACAGTTTTGCCGACCATGCAATCCATGTTTATCCCTTCGACCAGATTGTGCTGCCCGGCGATCTGGAGCGTTTCATTCACGTACCTGCTTCGCCTGAGCGTGGTGCAGCCGGGCTATCTTCTTCGTTCAACTGCTCGCTTGCCGAAATCGGTGTGGAAGTTTCGACTGGACCGGTGGTTGATTTTCGCTTGAAAACATTCGTGCGCGACATGCCAGAACCGGGTTCAGTTCCCTTGCTTTATCCGGCTCACTTTTCAGGTCAGGCTATGGTGTGGCCGAAACTAGGGATGAAAAAGCCCAATGCCATGATGCGGAACCCCGAAACCGAGAAATGGCTTTACCCTAATGGTTTTTATACTGTGATACGGCGTTTTTCTTCCAAGGAAGAAAAACGCCGTATTATGGCCAACCTGGTTTGCCCGGACGATTTCGATGCACCGCTGCTGGGTTTCGAGAATCACCTCAATGTTTTCCATCATCGCAAACAGGGATTGCCCAAGGACTTGGCGCTTGGCTTGTCGGTGTTCCTGAATTCCACCGTGGTTGACGAGTGTTTCCGCCGCTTTAGCGGGCATACACAGGTTAACGCCACCGATCTGCGCCTGATGAAATATCCCAGCCGGGAAGTGCTGATGGAACTGGGGCGCTGGGCCAAGAATCAGGGGACGCTTACGCAGGAGCAAATCGATCAAGGACTGGAAAATATTCCATGAGCGGGCACAAGAAAATCGAAGCGGCAATGCAAATCTTGGCCGAACTGGGCTTTTCCCGTGCACAGCAAAACGAGCGTTCGGCATTGTGTCTGCTGGCCTTGCTCGATTTGACCTCGAAAAAGTCTTGGAAAAGTGCCGCCAGCCCATTGATTGGCATTACGCCCATGATGGATTTCAGTCGCGAACATTATGGCAAGGAATACAAGCCGAATACGCGCGAAACTTTCCGCCGTCAAACTGTGCACCACTTTGTCGATGCCGGGCTGGCGCGCTATAACCCGGATGACCCGGCTCGTCCGGTGAATAGCCCCAAGGCCGTCTATCAGATTGAGCCCGAGGCGCTGGCCTTGCTCAAGACCCATGGTTCGGTCGTATGGGGCGCAAAGTTGAAAGAGTATTTGTCTACGCGCCAGACCTTGGCTGCTCGCTATGCCAAGGTACGGGAGCAAGCTCGCATCCCGGTGCGGGTTGCGCCCGGCAAGGAAATCCAGATCAGTCCGGGTGAACATAGCGAGTTGATCAAGGCCATCATTGAAAATTTCGGGTCGCGCTTTGTGCCCGGCGGCGTTCTGATCTACGCGGGCGACACTGGCGACAAGTGGGGTTACTTCGATGAGGCGCTGCTGGAAAAGCTGGGCGTGGTAGTGGATTCCCATGGAAAAATGCCCGACGTGGTGATCTATTTCCCGGAACGGAGTTGGCTATTGCTGATCGAGTCCGTTACCAGCCATGGCCCAGTCGACGGAAAACGTCACGAGGAACTTGCCCGGCTGTTTGCCGGATCGTCCGCTGGACTGGTCTATGTGACGGCGTTTCCATCGAGATCACTCATGACCCGCTATCTTCCAGAGATTGCGTGGGAAACAGAGGTTTGGGTGGCCGATGCGCCGTCTCATCTGATCCATTTCAACGGCACCCGTTTTTTGGGGCCATACCCCCAATCGGAGTGAATCTAATGACCCTGGCCAAACGAACATTCGATGCGGTAATTATCGGCGGGGGGGGTGCGGGCTTGAGAGCAGCACTACAGCTTGCCGAAGCCAACCTCAAGGTGGCGGTGGTGTCTAAGGTGTTCCCCACCCGCTCCCATACCGTCTCTGCTCAGGGCGGCATTGCCGCCAGCCTTGGCAACGTGAGCGAGGATAACTGGCACTGGCACATGTATGACACGATCAAGGGCTCGGATTATCTGGGTGACCAGGATGCGATCGAGTTCATGTGTCGTCAGGCCAATGAAGCGGTGATCGAGCTGGAACACTATGGCATGCCGTTTGACCGGCTGGAGAATGGCAAGATTTACCAGCGTCCGTTCGGCGGGATGACCCAGAACTATGGCGGCAGCCCGGCCGTGCGTACTTGCGCGGCGGCTGACCGTACCGGTCACGCCATGCTGCATACCCTCTACCAGCGCAATATTGCCGCCCGAACCCATTTCTTTGAGGAATATTTCGCGGTCGATCTGGTGATGGACGAGGAAGGCTACGCACTGGGCGTGGTGGCGCTGGGCATCGAATCCGGCGAGCCGATTTTCATTGAAGCGCGCACCACCATCCTGGCGACTGGTGGGGCTGGGCGCATTTTTTTCGCTACCACCAACGCGCTCATCAACACCGGCGACGGGCTGGGCATGGTGCTACGCGCCGGTCTGCCGCTCGAAGACATGGAGTTCTGGCAATTTCACCCCACCGGCGTGTATGGCGCCGGAGTGCTGATTACCGAAGGCGTGCGCGGCGAGGGCGGCTATCTGGTGAACAAGAACGGCGAGCGCTTCATGGAGCGTTACGCACCCAACGCCAAGGATCTGGCCAGCCGCGATGTGGTTTCCCGCGCCATGTCGGTGGAGATTTTTGAAGGGCGAGGCTGCGGCGAGCACGGCGACCATATCCTGCTCAAGCTCGACCACCTGGGGCCGGAAATCATTCAGCATCGTCTGCCCGGCATCCGCGAACTGGCGATGAAATTTGCCCATGTCGATCCGGCCACCGCGCCGATTCCGGTGGTGCCGACCGCGCATTACATGATGGGCGGGATTCCCGCCAACCTGCACGGACAAGTCGTCGCACCGACCCGCACCGGTCAGGAAGCGATACCGGGGCTGTATGCCATCGGCGAATGCGCCTGCGTGTCGGTGCATGGCGCCAACCGCCTGGGATCGAACTCGCTGCTCGACCTGATCGTGTTCGGTCGCGCCGCAGGCAATCACGTCATCGAATATTGCCGGGAAAACCCCTATCCAAGAACCACGCCTGCGGCATCGCTGGATCGGGTCATGGCGCACCTGGCGCGCTGGGACAGAACTGGGGACGGGATCAGCGTGCCGGAATTGCGCGAAGAGATACGCAATACCATGCAGCTTCATTGTGGCGTGTTCCGCACGGAAGAAGTGCTGCAGGATGGTGTAAAAAAAATGCAGGACATCGCCGCCAAACTGCCCGATGTGGTGTTGCGCGATCACAGCAAGGTTTTCAATACCGGTCGTATCGAGGCACTGGAACTGGAAAACCTGCTGGCCGTGGCGCTGGCGACCATGGTCTCGGCTGCTGCCCGGCAGGAAAGCCGTGGCGCGCATGCCCGCGACGACTACCCGGATCGCGATGACCAGAAATGGCTGAAACACACGCTTTACCTGGCTGAAGGTCACCGGCTTGATTACAAACCAGTGCGACTGAAGCCGCTGACGGTGGAATCATTTCAGCCCAAGGCGAGGGTTTATTAGCCCTGGCCCCCCCGCCTTTCAATTGAAGGAGATACACATGAAAAAAACATCACTGATTCTATTCTGCCTGCTTGCGGCCAGTAGCGCTGGCTCCGCGCTTGCCGCAGGAAGTGACGAACTCTGGGATATGACCATGAAAATGGAAATGCCGGGGACGAATATGAAAATGCCGGAAATGAAGCACCAGTTTTGCCAGCCCAAGGGCAACGCCTTCAAGCCGGACAACATGCCCCGGCAGGACAAGAAATGCGAGATGGTGGATTTGAAGGTGTCCGGCAATACCACCACCTGGAAAATGCGCTGCAACGGCCCGGAAAAAATGGAAGGCAGCGGCATCATGACGCGCACTGCGGATGCCCTGCAAGGTTCCACCAAAATGTCCATGATTTCACAAGGACAAACCATGCAGATGAACCAGGCCATGTCAGCCAAGCGCGTGGGGACGTGCGATTACGCAGTGGAGCAGAAGAAACTCGAAGACTCGATCAAGGCCATGCAGCAAAAAGCGCCGGTTGCGCCAGCAAAGGCAAAATAATTCTGAAAACCGTTATTAACCACGAAATACACGAAACACACGAAAAAGTTCAATTGCTTGAGAGCGTTTTTCCTTCACCCTTTCGGTGATGAGTCATTGTGTTGCATCTATTTGAATACTTTCGTGTATTTCGTGTGTTTCGTGGTTAACTGAATTTTTAAGGATAATTTGAGCCTCGACTACGTCACCCTCGACCTGCTGCGCCAGAACCATCCGGCCTGGCGTTTGCTGCGCTCGGATCATGCGCCGCTGGTGGCGAGTTTCTTGCAACGCATCTTTGTTTTGCCCAATGTGCGTGCGATGAGCCAGGCTGATTTGGCCGAGGCGCTGGAGGATGAGCTGTTTGCCTTGCGGACACGTCTGGGCGCCGATGCTTTTCCGAAACCGGCGCTGGATTATCTCAACGACTGGGCGAGTAGCGACAAGGCCTGGCTGCGCAAATATTATTCGCAAGGCTCGGACGAGCCGTATTTCGATCTGACGCCCGCCACCGAGAAAGCCATTGCCTGGCTGGAGGGCTTGATCGCACGCAGTTTTGTCGGCACCGAGTCGCGCGTGGCTTACCTGTTCGAACTGCTCAAGCAGATGAGCGCGGGCAGCGAGACCGACCCAGAGGCGCGGGTGGCCGAGTTGCAGCGGCGGCGCGACGAGATCGACCTTGAGATCGCCCGCGTTCTGGGTGGCGATATTCCGCTCCTGGACGACACCGCGTTAAAAGACCGTTTTCAGCAATTCACCCAGATTGCCCGCGAACTGCTGGCCGATTTTCGCGAGGTGGAGCACAATTTTCGCGGCTTGGATCGGCGCGTGCGGGAGCGCATCGCGCTGTGGGAGGGTTCCAAGGGCGCGTTGCTGGAAGAAATCATGGGCGAGCGCGATGCCATTGCCGATTCCGATCAGGGCAAGAGCTTTCGCGCTTTTTGGGATTTTCTGATGTCCGGCAGCCGCCAGGAAGAATTGTCGGCCTTGCTGGATCATGTCCTCGGCCTGCCGCCTGTGGCCGAGCTCAAACCCGACACCCGCATCCGCCGCGTGCATTACGACTGGCTGGAAGCGGGCGAGCACGCCCAGCGCACCGTGGCGCAGCTCTCCCAACAATTGCGGCGCTTTCTGGACGACCAGGCGTGGCTGGAAAACCGCCGCATCATGGATATTTTGCGCGGCGTCAAGGCAAGGTCGCTGGCGCTACGCGACACGCCGCCGCCGGGCGAGGTGATGAGCCTTGACGAGATGAGCGCCGAGATCGAACTGCCGATGGAGCGCCCGCTCCACACCCCGGCCATCAAGCCGATGATCGCCGACATCGAGCTGGAATCAGGCGATGCCGATCTGGACGTGGCCGTGCTGTATTCGCAAGTGGTGATCGACAAGGCGCAACTGGCGAGCCATATCCGCCACGCCTTGCAGGATCGAGCCCAGATTACCCTGCGCGAACTGTGCGAGATGCAACCCCTGCAACATGGACTGGCGGAACTGGTGGCGTATCTGCAACTGGCGGGCGATACCTTCAAAAAAACCGTGGTGGACGAGAGCACGGTAGAGGTGATCGTCTGGCGGCGAGAGGATGGCCAGGAACGGCGGGCACGCTTGCCGAGAGTAATTTATATGAGGCAAATGTAGTGGAACAAGAGCAGGCAAATACGCCAAACAGCGATTTGTCGCCACTGGTCATCACCCTGCTCAAAGGCGTGATCTACCAGGACACCGAAGCCAGCCTGTGGAATGCGCTGCTCAAGCTGCAAGCACGGGTGCGCGACACCATCGCGGTGCTGGGTCTGGAACTGGTGCTGGACGAGGCTGAGGGCTATGCTTTTTTACGCGCCCATCCGGTTAGCGAGGACGATGCCGCGCCCAAAATTCCCAGATTGATGGCGCGGCGCCCGCTGTCCTTTCCTGTCAGCCTGCTGCTGGCGCTGTTGCGCGAGAAGCTGGCCGAGTTCGATGCCAGTGGCGGCGACACCCGGCTGGTGTTGAATCGCGACGATATCGTCGAGCTGGTGCGGGTATTCCTGCCGGAAAACAGCAATGAAACCCGGCTGATCGACCAGATCGAAACCCATCTGAATAAAATCGTGGAGCTGGGTTTTTTGCGCAAACTCAAACCGGGCGCGAATCAAACCATGGTCTATGAAGTGCGGCGCATTCTGAAGGCCTTCGTGGACGCGCAATGGCTGGCGGAGTTCGATGCGCGGCTGGCGGCTTATCAGGCTCAGCTTGGAAAACCCATCGATGACTGACGCGCAAACCCTGAGTTTCGATTTCGTTGCCGACGATGCGCTTTCCGGCTTTCGCCTGCATCGTCTGGAAGTCTTCAACTGGGGCACGTTCGATGGCCGGGTCTGGACGCTGAACGCGTCGGGAAAAAATGTCCTGCTGACCGGCGACATCGGTTCAGGTAAATCGACGCTGGTGGATGCCGTCACCACCCTGCTGGTTCCCGCGCACCGGGTCGCTTACAACAAGGCAGCCGGAGCCGATAGCAAGGAACGCTCGCTTCGCTCCTACGTGCTCGGGCATTACAAGTCGGAGCGCAACGACATTTCCGGCATGGCCAGGCCGGTGAGCTTGCGCGACCACAACAACTATTCGGTCATTCTTGGCGTGTTTCATAACGCGGGCTACGACCAGACGGTCACGCTGGCGCAGGTTTTCTGGATGAAGGAGGCGCAGGGGCAACCGGCGCGCTTTTTTGTCGGTGCGGAGCGCGATTTGTCGATTGCGGCCGATTTTTCCCACTTTGGCACGGACATCGCCGCTTTGCGCAAGAAGCTGCGCGGGATGGGGGCGGAAGTCTCGGACAGTTTTCCGCCTTACGGAGCCTGGTTCCGGCGTCGTTTCGGCATCGAGAACGAGCAGGCGCTGGAGCTGTTTCATCAAACCGTGTCGATGAAATCGGTGGGCAACCTGACCGATTTCGTGCGCAGCCACATGCTGGAACCGTTCGAGGTCGCCTCGCGCATCGAAGCGCTGATCGGGCATTTCGACGACCTGAACCGGGCGCACGAAGCGGTGCAGAAGGCCAAGCGCCAGGTGGCTCTGCTCACGCCCCTGCTGACGGATTGCGAGCGACATGCCGAGCTTGCCGCCAGCAGCGAGTCGTACCGTGCTTGCCGCGAGGCGCTCAAGCCCTGGTTTGCTGGCCTGAAGCTGGGTTTGCTGGAGAAACGCATCGCGATTCTGGCTGATGAATGGGCTCGGCAGGATGCTCAGGTCAAGCGTTTGGGCGCGGACAGGGATGCCCAGCGATCCACCGAGATCGAGCTGAAGCGCAACATTGCCGACAACGGCGGCGACAGCCTGGAGCGTTTGGAAACCGAGATTCGCAAAAAAGAACAGGAGCGCGAACAGCGCGAACGCAGGGCGCAGCGTTATGCCGATCTGGCGCGCGCGGTGGGCGAGAACCCCGCTGGGAATGAAGCCGGGTTTCTCGACCTGCGCCAGCGTTTCGCCAGCCTGATGGAGGCGGCCGAGAGCCGGGAAGCCGGGCTGCAAAACGACCTGACCGAGCACGGGGTGAGCTTGCGCCAGGGCAGGCTGACGCATGAAGAGCTGTCTGCCGAGATCAATAGCCTGAAAGCCCGGCGCAGCAACATCCCCGCCGAACAGGTATTGATGCGCGCCGCCTTGTGTCAGGCGCTGAATTTGCCTGAGGCAGACATGCCTTCCGCGGGCGAGTTGTTGCAGGTGCGCGAGGACGAACGCGACTGGGAAGGCGCAGCGGAGCGGCTGTTGCGCGGTTTTGGCTTGTCCTTGCTGGTGCCGGATGTCCATTATGCGGCGGTCGCAGATTGGGTCGATCGAACCCATCTGCGCGGGCGGCTGGTGTATTTTCGGGTGCGTCATGGAGTGCGCCAAGGAGTGAGTCAGAACGGGCGCGGCGCTTTGCCTGAGCTACATCGGGATTCGCTGGCGCGCAAGCTCTCCGTTAAACCTGACTCGCCGTTTTACGACTGGCTGGAACGCGAGTTGGCACAGCGTTTCGATGTGGCCTGCTGCGCCACGCCAGAACAGTTCCGGCGCGAGACGCGCGCCATTACCCGCGCCGGGCAGATAAAAATGCCCGGCGAACGCCATGAGAAGGACGACCGCCACCGTCTGGACGACCGCAGCCGCTATGTGCTGGGCTGGAGCAACGCGGCCAAGATCGCTGCACTTGAGGCCGGTAAGGCTCAACTGGAAGCGGAATTGGCCAAACTGGGTAGCCTGATCGGCAAGATCCAGTCGGTGCAAACTTCGCTCAAGGAGCGCCTCACCGCGCTATCGAAACTGGTTGAATACGCCGATTTCAGCGAGCTGGACTGGCAGAGCCTGGCTGTCCTCGTTGCGAATCTCCAAGAGGAAAAACGCCAACTGGAAGCAGCATCCGATTTGCTGCAAAGCTTGAGCGCCAGTTTGAGCGCCTTGCAAGGCGAGCTTGCCCGGACAGAAGCCACTTTGGCGGAAAAAACGCGGGAGCTGGGCGGGACTCAGGTCAAGATGGACGCTGCCGAGAATTTGCGCGAGCAAACCAGCATGCTGCTGGATGCCTCGACTCGTCATGTTCCTTATTTCAGCCGCCTCGAAACCCTGCGCTTTGATGCGCTAGGCGAGCATCAACTGACGGTGGAATCCTGCGACAACCGCGAGCGCGACATGCGCGACTGGTTGCAGGGCAAAATCGACGCCGAAGACCGGAAACTTAAAACCCTGCGCGACAAAGTCATCCAGGCCATGGCCGCCTACAAGGAAGCCTTCAAGCTGGAAACCGCCGAGGTCGATGCCAGCATCGAAGCCGCCTTTGAATATCGGGCAATGCTCGATGGCCTGGCCGCCGACGACTTGCCGCGCTTCGAGGCGCGTTTCAAGGAATTGCTGAACGAGAACACCATCCGCGAGGTGGCCAATTTCCAGTCGCAACTGGCGCGCGAGCGGGAGACCATCAAGGAGCGCATCGCCCGCATCAACGAATCGCTGACCCGTATCGACTATAACCTGGGGCGTTACATCGTGCTGGAGGCGCAACTGACGCCAGACGCCGATATCCGCGATTTTCAGAGCGAGCTGCGCGCCTGCACCGAAGGCGCGTTGACCGGCTCGGAGGATGCCCAGTATTCGGAAGCCAAATTCCTGCAAGTCAAACACATCATCGAACGCTTTC
Organism: Sulfuricellaceae bacterium; assembly: GCA_030690895.1. Classification (GTDB taxonomy): domain Bacteria; phylum Pseudomonadota; class Gammaproteobacteria; order Burkholderiales; family Sulfuricellaceae; genus Sulfurimicrobium. The sequence continues at coordinate 74,528 of JAUYFQ010000086.1, read as the reverse complement.
GCGGGCGGGAAGGGCAATCGGAACAGGATAAACGCTGGTCGGCCAAAGTCACCGACGTGCGCAACTGGTTTGCCTTTGCCGCCAGCGAACGCTGGCGCGAGGACGATAAGGAGCACGAGCATTACTCCGACTCGGGCGGCAAGTCCGGCGGGCAGAAGGAAAAGCTGGCCTACACCATTTTGGCCGCCAGCCTGGCCTACCAGTTCGGCCTGGAATGGGGCGCGACCCGCTCGCGCTCCTTCCGCTTCGTGGTCATCGACGAGGCCTTCGGACGCGGTTCGGACGAGTCGGCGCAATACGGCCTGCGCCTGTTCGCCCAGCTCAACCTGCAACTGTTGATCGTCACCCCCTTGCAAAAAATCCACATCATCGAACCCTTTGTGTCCAGCGTGGGCTTCGTGCAAAACGATGAAGGCCGCGCTTCCATGTTGCGCAATCTGACAATCGAGGCTTATCGGTCGGAGAAAGCGGAGAGGGAAAAGAAGGGTGGGTGAACAAAAAACCTCATTTCGACCACGAAACATACGAAATACACGAAACGGGGTAAGCAGGCATTTCGCCATCAGGCGAAAGCTCGCAAAAAATCAGCATATTGGCTTCATTTTCATGCTCGCTCAGCGTTGGAGTAAGGCATTGCAGAGCAAGCTTTTGACTTGTTTCGTGTATTTCGTGTATTTCGTGGTTCAACAGGAGTTTTCAGGATGAATTGGACAAGCCCTGACGACCTGCGCGTCCAGTTGCAGAAGCTGTGGATACGGGGTGATATTCTCTCCAGCCTGGTCACGGGCGAACAGCTTTTTCCGCGCCGTTTGACGCTCAAGACGCCGACTTCTGATGAGATGACTGCGCATTTTGATACGGTTCGCACATGGGTCAGCGCATTGCGATCCCTGTCGCATTGCCGGGTCGAGATGCGGGAATTCCGGCACCGCCTGTTCGGCGTCAACACCATGCCATCAGAAATTTGGATCGACAGCTTCGATGCTGCCATTGCGTGGATCGCCAAAAGGAAGGATGTTTCCCGCTTCGCAGTCCTGCTGGAAGCGACCCGCCTGCATCAACCGATCCTGCTGGACTGGCTCGCCCGCAAGCCCTTGAAGGCGCTGGAATTGGCCGATGAATGGGATCGCTTGCTGGCAATTGTCGCCTGGATGCAGGCGCATCCCCGCCCTGATGTTTATTTGCGCCAGGTTGATCTTCCCGGTGTGCATAGCAAATTTATCGAAGCGTATCGCGGCGTGCTCGCCGAATTGCTGGACAGGGCGCTGCCGCCCGAAGCAATCGATTTTTCCGCCACTGGCAGTAGCCAGTTTGCCCGGCGCTATGGTTTCCGCGACAAGCCCTTGCGTGTCCGTTTTCGGATGTTGTCCCTTGATTCGATAGGGCAGGACGTGACTTTGGATGTCGCAAGTTTTGCCCGACTCGATCCTGATGTCTCGCAGGTGTTCATCACCGAGAACGAGATCAACTACCTGGCCTTTCCGCCATTGAAAAACAGCCTGATTGTTTTCGGCGCAGGCTATGGTTTTGAAATGTTGAGCCAGGCCGAGTGGCTTGTCCGTTGCCGCGTGTATTATTGGGGTGACATTGATACGCATGGCTTCGCCATTCTGGATCAGCTCCGCAGTCAGCTTGGGTCTGCCGAGTCTTTTTTGATGGATCGCGCCACTTTGCTGGCTTTTGAAGCGCAATGGGGCGAGGAAGAAAAACCGACTCTGCGCGACCTTCCCCGGTTGAACCCTGAGGAAAGCGCGCTCTACGATGATTTGCGGGACAATCGGATACGCTCGAAACTGCGGCTTGAACAGGAAAGAATCGGCTACGACTGGCTGGAGTCGGCACTAAGGGCTCGTTAATGAATAACTTGGTCATACGTTGCCTCGTATTCGGGATGGATGCAAGGCGTAAGGCGCTGCGAATGGTTATTCATTAACGAGCCCTTAGTAGTTTGGGTACGCTGTGCCCAACCTACCGGATGTAAAGGAGGTGTATGAAATTCTCGATCTACCGCTATAACCCGGAAACTGATGCCAAACCGTACATGCAGGACTATGAGTTGGATATCGCGCCGGAAGGCAAAATGCTGCTCGACGCCATTCTGTTGCTCAAGGAGCAGGACGAAACCCTGAGCGTGCGCCGCTCCTGCCGCGAAGGGGTGTGCGGGTCGGATGGCATGAACATCAACGGCAAGAACGGCTTGGCCTGCGTGACGCCGTTGGCTGGCCTCAATGAGCCGGTCGAACTGCGCCCCTTGCCCGGTTTGCCGGTGATCCGTGACCTGATCGTGGATATGAGCCAGTTCCTCAAGCAATACCGTTCGATCAAGCCCTACCTGATCAACGAGGACCCGGAACTGGAAACCGAGCGCCTGCAGTCGCCGGAAGACCGCGCAGAACTGGACGGTTTGTACGAATGCATCCTGTGCGCCTGCTGCTCCACCTCCTGTCCCTCGTTCTGGTGGAACCCGGACAAATTCGTCGGCCCCGCCGGGCTGTTGCAGGCCTACCGTTTCATCGTCGATAGTCGCGATCAGGCCACCAACGAGCGCCTGGATAACCTGGAAGATCCATACCGCCTATTCCGCTGCCACAGCATCATGAATTGCGTCGAAGTGTGCCCCAAGGGTCTGAATCCGACGCGGGCGATCGGCAAGATCAAGGAAATGCTGGTGAAACGGACGGTATAATTCCCCTAGGAACCTGTCGGACTTAAAGGAAATCGGCTGCAATTTCACCTGGACGGTGCATAATCTGCCTCTTTTTTGGGCAATAGAACGACTGTTGCCCTGCAAAATCGTCAAATTCTGCCCTCGCCCAGCCAAAATTTCGCTTCGATTCTTCAAGTCCGACTAAGGCTCCTAGCTAGTCAGATTTTGGATGGGTTGTTTGTGGGCTTTGGAGTTGATACTTGATAAAACGCTTTAGTTATACCGAAACCGGCTATGCCGCAGTGGTGGTTGGTCTGCTGCTTGGTTGCGTGCTTTGGCTTGCAAGCCTATTAGGCTTGTTTGCAACACTAGATGGCGTTATGTACGACCACCTTTTGGGGGGGGCGGCAGCTTCGGCGCATAAACAACCCAAGGTGATGTTGCTGGAAGTCGAGCCCGAATTGCGCGATGCGGGTGACGAAGTCTGGCTGCCTCTGATCAAGGAATTACAAACACAGGGCGCGGCGCAGGTGGTGTTTACCTTTATGCCGCCAAGTGTTTCCAAGGATTTTTATTTTACTATTCATCAGACCGGCAAGGCGATTTTTGGTCGACGCCTGCTTTCGCCTGTCGGGGCTTCGCTGGATGCGCCAGTGATGGAACCTTTACCACCGTCTGCGCAAGGACTGGGCCTGACGATGGCCGCTTATGCCATTGCACCGAGCGAATACGGCGTGCATCGCAGGCAGGCTTACGCTTTTTTGAGTGATGGCCAGCACCAGTTTGCCTCGCTTGAGGGAATGGCTGCCACGCACAGCGCAGAGTTGGCCGGGACCAAGCTGGAGAAAAGGCCTTTCCTGGTTAATTTTTTGGGGGGCGCAGCGAGTTTGCCGCGTATTTCGGCACAACGTGTTCTGAAAGGGGAATTGATTCCGGAACTGGTGAATGGACGGAGCGTCCTGATTGGCGTGTCCGATTCAGGCCCCTACTTGTTTACCCCTCTTGCCGTCTCCGGGAAGTTGCTGAGCGAGTTGGAGTTCCATGGTTTTGCACTGGACACGCTGTTGCGTGACCAAGTCGTCCGGTCAGTTCCACTTTGGCTTCAGTTTCCGCTTATTTTGTTTCTTGTTGGCGTCAGTCTGTTCATGTTTCAGTGGGGTGCGGGGGTGCGCTTTACGTCAGGTCTGACGGTGATTCTGGTTGTAGTCTACGCATTGCTTGCCTGGCTTGCCTTGCATTACGCCAGAATTTGGTTGCCATTGGTTGAACTATGGGCGGTACAGATCGCAAGCTACCTGATGTTTACCCGTTACCGAGCCGCCAATGAGGAGACTACGCTGCGCCGAATGTTGCTGGAAACCAACGCCAAATTACGGCAGCGATTCTTTCCGGCAAGTTTTACCACTTCTCAGGAACACTGGTCGCAAGTGATTTCCATGGTTAATCAGACACTGAATCTCGAACGGGTTATTTTCCTGGAAAGGGTGAAGGGCGATCATCGTGTCCGTGAAGTGAAGTCGCTTAACTGCGGCTTGCAGGACATAAAGGAGCTGCGTCGTGATTACGAGCGCCCTCCCTATAGCACGGCCATTGCAGAGCGTCATCCGATTGAGGTTCAGAATTACCTGAGTCATGGACAGGATGGCGAGGTCCAATATCTGATCCCATTGTTGTTTGGTGGAGAAGTGCTGGGGTTTTGGGCATTTGGCGCCCGTCCGGAAAAACTGGCCGCCTTACACAATCGTGAGGCCGTGCTGCGCGATTTTGCCGAACAGATTGCCGAATTGCTGTTCCATCGACAGCAAGCGCTTGACAAGGAAGCAAAATCATCCAGGCCGTTGCAGCGCTACCTTCGCCTCCAGGGTGGCGAACAACTTACCGAATCGCTGAATAAAACCCTTGTCGCGCTGGATCGCAGGCTGGGCGGGATGGAGGAATATCTGGACGGTCTTGGCACGGCCAGTATTTTGTATGATTTGTTCGGCCAGGTGCGGATTGCCAACCGGCAAATGGTCTTGCTGCTATCAGAGGCCAAGTTGTTGCCATACCAGATGACGGCGACGGATTTGATCGGCGCCTTGGCCGACGTCAGCTTGGATTATGCTCGCGGCGTGATGCAGGCAATTATCCTCGACCGACAGAAAATTTCCTTGCCAGCGAAGCTGGCCGACGACTCTCGCAGCTATATGCTGCATCTTGGCCCGCTTTTGCCTACGCGGGGGAAACAGATATTACGCGAAGGCGACCCACTGCCTTTCGAGGTGGAGGGAATCCTCTGCGAATTGGTTGACACCACGATGGTCAAGCGTCTCTACAGCATCAAGGACGAAGTGATGGAACGGGTGGCCTATCAGATCAGAAATGACACCGAATCCCTTCTGTCCGGCATTTCATTGCTGGAGACGGGTGACCTGGCCGAAGATAAACAGAGTCGGGTCATCAGCATCATCCGAGATAAAATCTCTAATCTGGTTGCAGTGACCGAACAGGTAAACGGCCTGTTGAATCAGGAGGTCGATACCGGCGTTGTGGAGTGCTATCCCATAGATTGCAGGCGACCCCTGCTGGCTGCAGTGGAAGCGATACGTGACAAGGCCGCTGTGCATGGGGTCGTCTTTGATTTGCAACTACCCGATCTGGTCAGCTTGGTATTCGCTTCCCCAGAAGGACTTCAAGATGTGTTGGACTCTGTTTTGGCGGTGCTGGTGGCGGATACAATCCAGCAGGGCAGTATTCTGGCAAGCTTGGAGGAGCGGGAGGGGTGGATCACTTATCGATTTGCTAACCAGGGGTTTGGTATCCCGGAGGATCGACTTCAGTCCTATTTGCATGGTGATTCATCGCAGGCTACAGATGAATTTGGAAAACTGCAGCAAAGCGCAATGCGAGTCGCGTATTGGGAGGGCAGGCTGGAAGGTCATAGTGAAATTGGCGTGGGTACCCGTTTCGAGCTTAAATTGAAAGGGTTCATCTAAATGAACCAGGCATGCAAGCCGCGCATCCTGGTTGTGGATGATGATGCGATCATTGTTGAATTGCTCAGTATGGTTCTGGATCGGGCTGGGTATGAAGTATTGACCGCAGGGGATGGCGTTCAGGCCATTTCTATCCTGCAAAGTACGCTACCGGATCAGTCGATTGACATCCTCATGGTTGATCTGATGATGCCCGTGATGGATGGTTTGCGATTCATGCGCTGGCTGCGCACTGAGCTGAAATGTTCATTGCCCGTGCTGGCGCTGACAGGCATGAGTAAGCCGAGCGAGGTGCAGGCGGCTATTCAGGCTGGCGCCGATGCCGTATTGAACAAGCCAATCGAACCCAGGTTGATTATCGAGAAACTGACAGAGTTGCTTGACCATAAGTGTGCAGGCAGCAGTGATTTTGTATAATCCCGGATTGCTTTTAGCTATCAGCTGTCAGTTTTCAGCGGTTTTGTGCGGCTACGCCGCTTTGTTTTGGCTGTCGGCTGATAGCTGACAACTGAGAACTGAGAACAGTATTTTTCCGCTCCATATCTTTCCCGAAACCAGTCTGGCCAGCTCTGTTGTTACCACCGTCTGGGTCGGCGTTTTTGTAGTCGCTTTTTTCAACCTGCGACTGGGCTGGGTGCTGTCCGGCCTGGTGATCCCCGGTTATCTGGTTCCCCTTCTGATTTCAAAACCGTGGTCAGCCGGGGTGGTGTTGGTCGAAGGTGTTTTGACCTACTGGATAGTCTGGATTTATTCCGAGTATTTTTCCGGCCTTGGCAAGTGGGGAAACCTGTTCGGGCGCGACAGGTTCTTTGCCCTGTTTCTGGTCAGCGTGGTCGTGCGGATCGTTATGGATGGCTGGTTGTTGCCGGTAGTCGGTGCATCGTTCAACGATTGGCTGGGTATGCAATTTGATTACCGCAATAACTTGCACAGTTTCGGCCTGATCATCGTCGCGCTAGTGGCAAACCAGTTCTGGAAACCCGGTTTTCTGCGCGGCTTGCCGCCATTGATGGTAACGATTGCGCTGACTTACCTGATCGTGCGTTATGGCTTGATGGAACTGACCAACTTTTCCATCAGCGGGATCAATTATCTATATGAGGATATTGCTTCGTCGATGCTGGCCAGCCCCAAGGCCTACATCATCCTGATCGTCACTGCATTGCTCGCTTCGCGCATGAACCTGCATTACGGCTGGGATTTCAACGGCATCCTGATCCCTGCGCTGCTGGCCTTGCAATGGTATCAGCCAACCAAAATTCTGATCTCCTTTGTCGAGGCCTTTGTGATCTATGGCCTGGCAATCTGGATCCTGCGCGCACCATTTTTGCAGCAGACGAGCATAGAAGGCGCGCGCAAGTTGTTGTTGTTTTTTAACGTGGGGTTTTTCTATAAACTGGTTTTGGGCTATCTGTTGCTGTGGTTGATCCCCGAGTACAAGACGACGGATTTTTTTGCCTTCGGCTACCTGTTGTCCACCCTGATCGCTATCAAGATGCATGACAAGGGAATCGCGGCGCGCTTGACACGCTCTACCTTGCAGACTTCGCTGACTGCCGTGGTCGTGGCCAGCGTGGCGGGCTTCGGCCTGACCTTTCTGCCAGAGTTCTGGTCCTGGCCTGTGCCCCCGGCAACGGCTAATGCCAAGGCGCTGGCGGTGCGCAGCGAAGACAGTCTGATCGACTTGGTGCGGCAGGATAAAGTCGCCATGTATCAAAGCAGGAAGTTGCCGGTCGATCAGCCTCTTCCGCAGGAGCTTGATGTATTTTCGCGCGGCCTCAGGCAGCTTCTTGTCTATTCCACAACGCGTCAGCCGTCTGACCTGGCAGAGGCGCGGCAAATTCTCGGGCGCGTGAATTATGAAGTCAGCCATAGCGGCGGCGGGCTTTTGTATCTGCGTGAAAGGGAACCCAGGCGCGGATGGGGTATATATGTGATCCGCCCGGATGCCGCCATCCGGCTGGCCATCGAGGCGCCAGCTCCGCTTGATGAGCGTGGAACTGCTGAAGCCGGGGTGGTCTTGTTCGAGCGCTTCAATGCGCGCGCATTGGCCATTGGCGGTTCGCACCGCAAGGCAAATCTTGATGGTACGGCGGATGTGTTGCGCAACTACCAGACCTTGTTCAATATTTTTCATCGTGAACTCGGCCGGCACGATGTTTTGCAGGTGCGAAGCTACGATAACGAGCTGGTGACAGCGCTGAGTTCAAAGAGTGACAACAATACCCAATCTGTTCGCAAGGAAATACCTTCCGGCCTGTGGGTCAAGTCGGAAGTGCCGGAGGGGGTCAATCTGAAGGACATCAAAGGCATGGTCGGTAACCTGTCGGTTTCATGGCATGCCTCACCGGTAGAGGGTATCCAGCGAGAAGCGAGTCGTGGTCGATACGCTGAGCTGGTGCTGGGGGCGGCAGAAATCCGCAAGGTGCAGAGTAAATTGCTGCTGACCAGACTCGAGTCCGGCTTGCGTGAACGCGACCAGGGTATTACCGGCTACTTGCAGGAGTGGATACTTGGCACCAAGGGTAATATTGCGGAGAGCGGAACCAATCTGTACATGCCACCAAAGCCAGAGGAACTGCTGTTTTTCGATGAGGAAGTGCTGACCCCGCTAGTGCAGCTGATTTCCCAGCGACGCAAGTTGAAGGAGTGGTCTGGCGAGGCGTTGGAAGAGCTGCGGGTACTGGATGCCGCCGCAGCCATCATGGGCTATGAGGTGACTCGCTACCGTCACAGGGAGACCCGGCGCGAGTATCTTCTTCTCAATGAACGTGAAAATGCCGCCAGACGCCGATACTGGGGCACTTACATATTTCGGATCGAACCTGGGACGGGGTATGTGGTGCAAGTGCCACGGCCGATTTTTGAGGTTAACAGTTTTGAAGCCGGAGTCGCCCTGTTTGAAACGCTGCGCGCCGAGGAGTTGCTGATTGCCGGCGCCGATCCGAACACCAATATGGATCATTCGGCTGACATGCTGAACATGCAGAACACGGCTAACCTGTTCAACCTGGTCAATCAGGTGATACTGCGCGAGGCCGGGACGCGCAACATGCTGGTGGTGCAAAGCCGCGCTTTCGGGGTGCGACCGGATCAGCCTGCAGCCAGCAATGCTGCCTTGCTTGCATTCGATAATGGCGCGCACGTGACAAGCATGCTGACGCCCTTGGCAAAGGTCCTGGCCCAAACCGTACGCTCAGCCGGTCTTGACTACGGCTTCGTCGATGGTTCCCCCGAAACGGTCGGTTATGAGGTGGGCAATCTGCCGCAGTCCCTGTACATCAAGCAAAGCCGGAACAAGGAGTTTGGCGTGTTGTGGCTATCGCCAGTGGCGCGATGGGGCTTCCGCCAGCATAGCGAAAACCGCATGCAGCAGGCACAGTTCAATTCGGTCGGCGTGCCTACCGTGGAAGACAGTCTGTTAAACCGGATTGGCTTGGCGGGTGGGGTGATTTCAGCACGGGTGATTCCGCCTGGTTTACGCCAGGCGTTACATGGATACCTGGAAACTCAAGATGTAGTCAGCCTGTATAGGGCACGTTCACAGTATCCAGACTACCAGCTTGAGCGACTGGTGGACCGTGATTCACAGCGCGCTTTCCTGCTGGTATATCAACGGCAGAGCAATCGCGTTGCGCTGGGTGTCAACCTGGGTGCGCATGATTTTACCAGCACGGTCACCTTGCCCAGTCGTGAGAATCAGGAAGGGATTGAGCGTTATATTGAGTCCGGCGCGGCCTGGCTGGAAATCGGAGGCGGCTCTTGAGGCGTTTGTTCTGGGCTGGCATCCTGTTAATGGGACTCCCGCTGGCGGTCTACCTGACGTGGGAGCAACTGGAGCCGCTCGTGGACATTTCCGGGTCGGATCGTGTTTTGCAGAAGCAGATTGCTGTTTCCGACCCGAGTGTTGCATACGTACTTGGCAAGGATCAATGGACAGAATTCAATATTCCCAATGGGACGCCATCATTGCGAGTGGTGACCAATGCCACGTTGCCGTCGGATGCAGAGGTCAACACTGCGGTAGGATGGCCCTACACATTGCAGTATGAATTTCTCGACAGTAGCGGAAACGTGCTGTTGCAGCGGGACTATGCTTACCGGGCCGGTTTGCGGCAATATCAGGATGCGGCGACAGGCGACAGGTTCTCCGCCTCATTTTTTTTAGATCCGAACCTCATGCCGACAGATGGCCATATTGTGGTGCTTAATCTGGCGAACTTGCCCCAAGCCTCGCACATGCGCGTCAAAATTCACCAATCAGACCCAAAAATTCGTGATGTGATATTCCGGGTTTACATGGAAGAGACGCTGCCGGATTTTCGTATTGCGCACCGCTGGCTACGCCTGAGCGACGAGCAAAAGATCGGGCTGGCCAAGGGGAATGTGTACTCGCAGGATTTGCTGGCAGAAAATGAGATCCGCAACCTGCTGCGCGGTCGAGAACAACCGCTGGGGCCGACCGGTATTGCGGGCAGCTCATATTTTAGTCGTACGCTATACGTCATGCGGGAATATAAGGGGCGGGAGGTGGCCGAACCGGTGCCGCCAGCCGGGGTATTTGTGGATGAGCGCACCCATGGCGTGATCCCGCTGCCGGAAGCTGGCGGTAAAATACGGCTGAATTTTCTGCCGCTGAGCCAGGAGAAAGCCCCCGTGCTGGGCAGCACGATTCAGGTTCGCTGGTTTGGTCGTTTGCTGGCCGAGCGCAGTCAGTCCAACGTGATCTGGCGTGGCGAAGGCACCGTGCTGGAGACAAACTGGAAAGGGGGAATACTGGAGGTATCCGCCAGCGGTGGTGTGGCTGTCCGTGCCTTTCTCGGCCTGAGCAATGGGGAAGAACAGGAAATCACGCCGCAAGCCGTGTACTTGCGAACCTTTACTGCACAGCCGGAGAATCCGCTTGAATTCACGGTGGATCATGCGGGTGACGACCCAACTCCGTTCCGGATGGATATCCGCCAAGCGCGGCTTCCCGGCGAGGCGGCTGAAGACAACCCGGCTTGGGTCAGCTATCAATTACTCAACCGGCACGGCCATATCGTGCGCGAAGGGTCGATTCTGGCATCACCCCCCGTGTCTTCTTATGATCGCCTCCAGTCCGATGCCCTGAGCATGCGCGTGACGGATCCATCCAGTTATTATTTTTCCCTGCCCGCCGAAGTGACCTCTATCCGCCTCTCTTCCGACAGACCTGTCCTGTTGGCAGGCTATACCCGCCCCTGGGGACTGGTGCGCGAAAGCCGCGTGCCTGAGGATGCCTATATGGCGGAGGATACCCTTGAGCGGCAGGTTGCCTGGTTCCCATTGAAACCCAGAGATTTTCAGGCCTTGGTGATGAGCAATCGCTCCATCTTGTTGGCAACACAATTCAGGCCGCCTGTAGATAACCCGGATATGCTCGCCGGGCGCTACCAGTGGCAGGATTTCCACCCGCAAGGCGCCTGGCTGGGGCGTACCCTGTTTACTCCGGTGGAGGAAGTGGGGCCATTGCGCGAAGACACGCTCCCCGCGACTTATCAGCCGATTGTTGCCGGACAGGCGGTGTTGCTGACATTGAAGGCTCCGCGAGGTGTTGAAAACGTGCGGCCCAGCCTGGCGTACTTCCGCCAGAGTAGTGCACCGTTCGATGTGAAGGTATTTCTGGATGAGCAATTGCATTACCAGGGGCGGGTGGCTGGCGCCGATGGCGAGATTGAGCTACCCGCGCTGCGCGCCGGTCGTCACCGAGTCCGTATTGAAGGTGAGGCAGGGGTGGCATTTTATCTGAATCACACAGCGCCGAGGGACGGCAGTTTGTTAAAACGCCTGGCGAACCGCTTTGAGAACGGCTCCCTGCGTTTTGAATATGAACATGGCTCCAGTTGCGAAGAAACCCTGGGAATGCGGCTTTATACCCCGCAAGGTCAGACCGGCCGCTCGGTACTCAGTGTCTGGCTGGAAGCGCCGCGCGACCGGATTGTCGGCCCCATGACCGCATGGAGTTTTACCCGCCGCCGTTTCGATGTGCGACCGGAAATGCAGGCGGGATCCCGCGTTGCGGCAAACCGGCGCAATGCCAGCGATCAGGGGCAAGCCTTCTTTATTCCCTTGGCGCAGGATTTGCCGTCTGGGAAATACCCTTTACACGTCAAACTGGAAAGTGGGCCGGGCGCTTATTTGCTTCTCTCGCGTATCGTGCCGGGACTGGCGGCGGAGCGCAAACTGGTGTTTGAACAGGAATTGCGTCATGTGCAAATACAGGAATAAGGGCGTCATGATGGCGATGATCGTTGCCGCAACAGGCTGCCAGGCGGCAAGCGCCGATAACTTGGCCAAACTGCTCGGAGCAGCCAGCCGCGACGGTGCATATATTGCCCCCGCCGCGCGCGAAGTGGAGCAGGCTGAAGCGCTTTTCCAGCGTTGCTTCGATCAATGCAACGATGCTGCGGCGCGGCACGGCTGGCGGCAGCTTGGTTTTGAAATGATGGAGACCGAACATGGAGGACGCCCGTTGCTGGTGATTCGTGAAAGTTTGAACGCCAGACAGGGGCGTGGATTCTTTGCGTTCTTTCCAAAATCAGTCTCTACCACTGCCTTGCAGGCGCCGCACAGCTTCAAGGACGAGAACACGCGCGAGATACTGCTGCATTTGCTGGCTGAAGGCGATTTTCGCGCGGCGGCCTGGAATACCGTGCCGCGCCAATATGAGCTCGATGGCATGAAGGTTGATGCGGATATGGCCCATTTGAAAGCCACCTACTTTCTGGCATTTAGCCGAGCCTTTGCGCGGCGGTTTGGCGCAGGAAAACTGGTGCAGTTGCATGGCTTTGCGCAGGAAAAGCGGCGCAGCGAAAGTGGGGCCAGCGCCGAAATGGTGATTAGCTCAGGCAGCAGAACGCAAACACCCGCCGTGCTGGAAACAGGGGGGTGTCTGAAGCGCGCAGAATTGGGTGAAGTGCGCATTTATCCAACTGAAATCCACGAGCTTGGCGCCACCACCAATAGTAGCGGCAGTGCATTGCGCGCCTTGGGACACGCCGGTTTCGTGCATATCGAAATGAGCGCGCCAAGCCGTTTGTCCATTCTGAACGACCAGACCGGGCGCGCCAGATTGCTGCGTTGTCTGGAGAAATGATGCGCGCCTCCCGCAAGTTTAACGCACGGCTTCGCCCCTTGGTTCTGGCTGTGCTGAGCGCAACGCTTTCCTTGCAGACGGAAGCGGCTCTGGATGAAGTGCAGGTACGCATGCTACGGCCTTATGCCTTGCCATTGCGCTGGGATAATGTCGAACACTCTCCGCAATGGGTCAAAGGGGCGAAACCGGTATACCAACGCGATCCTGGTTTGCATTCTGTGCGTCTTGAACCGGGCGCATCGATTATCCTGCGCGTTCCAAGCGGTGAGCAGGTGCGCGTCTGGCGAGCGGATGGCACGCTGGCCGCAGCCGATCTGGATATGGATTTCTCTCTCGGCAGTGGCCTGTATCAACGCCTGCCGGTGGCGCTTTCCGATAATCGGCATGACATGCTGAGCCGCATGCGTTCATCGGTCTCCTACTTGGCTCGTATCAGCCGTCCACGCCAATCCGCTTCGGCGCTTGAAGTGGCGTTGTTTATTTCGCGACATGAGCCGCTTGGCGAACTGGCGCCCTATCGTGAAGTGATCGCCCTGAGCGGCGATTCGGTACAGATGCGCCGCGCCGACGAGGCTGCTGCACAAACTTACTGGAAGTTTGTACCCCGCCAGCCGATAGAAGCGAGGGTCAAGGGGCCAGCGCGCTATGCGCTGGAAAATCGCTTGGCCTATCCCGTGAATGAGAGTGGACTGGTTCAGACCTACCGCGTTCATGCCTGGATTGATGATCACCCCCTGCCAGACGTGGCATTCGAGACCTCCGTCGAATCGGCGTACCCCGTCCTGGTCGATGGGCAAATGCGCGTCATGGGGCGCAGCGAGGTTGGCTACCTGGAAATCCCGCCCGGCGAGCATCTGCTCCGCCTGGATAGCACGGCTCCGTTGGCGGCTCGCTTGCTGCTTCAGGAGCAGACGGATTATCTGTTTCCGGCATTGAACGAACCCAAACTGACAGCACAGCAGGCGCGCGAACAGGAAGTGCCGTTTCGTCTGGCGCTTTCCGGGCAGCTTGGGCAGCCAATCCCAAACTGGCATGGCGAAGCCACGCCCGTTTCCCTCTCTCCTAACTCTCTCCCAGAGGGAGAGAGGGACGCAGGCTCGCTTCGCGAGGCTCACGTTAAAGACCAGAAAATCCAACCTGCTACGCCATTGCAATTGCGCATGTCCACCTGGCTGGCCAGCGCGCCTGAACTGGCGCGTGCCGTTCAGGACCGCACGCTCACTCCGACCGAACAGGAAGCCGCCGCGCTACGCCTTGTACGCGATAATTCAAGGCGAGAAGGGGGCTTGTTGGGCGCCATGTTGATGCAGGATAGCGCGCAGTGGAACCCGGATTATCCAGCGGTACAAACCGTGGCCAACGAGCTATTGGGGTATCACACCTTTTACCGGGACGTGCTGCCGCAGGAGAATCTGACTGCCGAGGGGCAATATTTTGCCCGTTTCATCCCGCGTGATTTGCATTCCCTCGGCGAGCAAGGCCGGGGAATTGTGGCGGGCGAACAGCACTTGCAGGCATTGCTCGATCGCATTCCCGGCGGATATTTCACTGAAGTGCCGCTGAAAACCGAGAGGGCGCCAATAGACAGCCAGCCAGAGGGCGCCAGCCTGAAACTGACTCTGCCTGCGGACGTCCTGTTCGATACGGATAAAGCCGCGCTAAAACCCCGTTACCAGAACCTGCTGGAAGAAGCGGTTGCTCTGATTCGATCGCGCAGTCCTTTGCGTGTCCAGGTTATCGGCCATACCGATAGTCACGCATCAGATGCCTATAACCAGCAGCTTTCCGAACGCCGTGCCCAGGCCGTTGCCGGCTTTCTGGCGCGAAGCGGAATCTCTCCTGCCATTCTTCATGCTCTGGGTAAAGGCGAACGGCATCCCCTGGCCAGCAACGATAGCGCCAGCGGACGACAATTGAACCGTCGCGTGGAGATACGGCTGGAGGGGGTGGCTCCGCAGCATTCCATCGAGCGCGTGAAACCCGGCTACCACCGGTATATGCTCCCGACACGCGTCGAGCCTTCACTCCTGCGCGTAGTCGTGGATGCGCCGGAGGCTGTAGAGGCGGAGTTTTTCCTGCAATTTGATGCTGCCAAACCCATGCGCATGCATGCGCTGGCGGGGCAAGAATTGCCGGATAGCGAATATGCTCCGGCTCAGGGAGATGCTGCGCTGGAAATACTGGCGCAACAATTTGGCCCGGCGCTTGCTGCTACCAGCGCCGGCCCCTTTGCCGCGCGGCGAGTGCCGGGCAGATTGGCGCACGCCCGCCTGATGGAAATTCCTTTGCCCTCTTCGGTGCGTGAAGTGCGTGTCTGGCGTAGCGCGCCGGATGCTCCGCCCCTGCATGTCGCCCTGCAATACCGTGCGGCCAAGCCTTTTGCCCTGAGCGAGGGGGAATATCTGGAGATGGCGGCCAGAACTGGCGATTCGAGCCAGGCGCTGGCCGCGTTTATCCGCACCCTGCAAACGGCTACCGCAAACGAGATACAGAACAGCGCGCAGGAGCAGGGGAATCATTGGTTGCCTCTGGTGCGCGCCATGCGCAGCCAGCACAAGGTGTTTTCCACGCCGGTCGGGATGTTGCAGGCGCCGCCTTCCGGGGCGTCAGCGCTGAATGCGGCGCAGCAGGCGCGCCTGCAGTCGGAGGCTCTGGCCGCAGGCGGCGAAGGCAGATGGCTGTCTGCGCTGGAATCCTGGGCTGAACTGGCCAGACATGCCCCCCTCCCGCTGCGCGAGGAAGCCATGCTGGCGCAGACGGAGGCGTTGCTGCAACTGGGTGAAAATTATCTGGCCGAGCAGCAATTGCGCAGCCTGGCGCTAACTGCCGGGGAAGACGATGTCCGACGGCGCGCAAGCGAGCGCTTGGATGCCTATTATCGCGAGGCAGGGGAAACCGACAGCCAAGTCTCGCTGTGGTCGGCAATGAGCGTGCAGCAATTGAACCCGCTGCATCTGCGCCGTCTGAGTGAGTCGCTGGCGGACAACAGCGAGCATGAACTGGCCATGGCCGTTGGCCTGCCGCTGCCGCCAGCTGAGCAGCCGCGCGAACATCTGCTGCGTTCTGCCTATCAGTTGGGCTGGTGGACGGTTTATCAGCAACTTGCCTTGTCCGAAACATCGACCGAGCAGCAGTCTTTGCGGCAGGGTCTGGCCGCCATGTCGCAAGGCAGGACCGAGGTGGCGCGACAATATTTTGACGCGGGTGGCAGTCAGGGGCAGGTTTGGCTGGCTGCACTGGATAGCGGAAATGCCTTGGCGCAACGTTTCCATCTGTCACCACAACTGGACAATGATGATGTGGATGCCTGGCTGCGCTGGCATTCCGGCCACCCAGGCCCGTTTGTCTGGCGGGAAGAAGCGCATCTGGTGACAGACTTTGCTGGCAGTGAGACCCTTTACAGCATAGACCGCGATGCCTATTCGCGCGCCTACCTGGCGACTGCTGACAAGCCGGTGCGCTTGCGGCTGATGGGCCCTGTGCGGCTGCGGATTGAAGCCCGACCGGTTCATGCTGATTCAGCTTCGGAAGCCGTGGATGGCTGGCTGCGCATGAAAGAGTCAAGCGGTATGCGCTTGTTGCCGATCAGTAATAATCTGCCTGTGTCAGGTCTGGAGTTGGCCGGTCGTAGCGACCTCAAAGCAGGGCGCAAAGTGAGCGGTGAATTCGATTTTGGTCCCGGCATCCACGAACTTGAGCTGGATGCCGGGCGCTTGCCCGTGCTGTTGCGCGTTCTGGCTCGTCGCCCCGAGATGGTGGTTCCTCTAGCCCCCCCGTTGCAAACGGATGGGTTGAATCGCAGCAACTTGGCCTTATCACGGCAGGAGCCAGCGCTGCCACCAGGCGGCGAGCGCTTGTCCGGCATGGCATGGCCCGAGGCGGCCAGTCTGGCTGCCGGGGATGTAGTGGCTGCGCTGGCCATGCATCCGGGGCAGAACGAGCGCGATGCGTTGCGCCGCATGACCTTATTGCTGTGGTGGTCCGAACAGAATCCAGCCATGCGCGAGCGCGCCTTGGTCGAGGCGGAGGCGCTTGGCGCACGTTATCCGGCCCATGCCGGATTGCAGTCGCTGTTGTCGCGTCTGTCACGCGATGTTATGTGGCAGGCGGCTGTCGGCATTCAGGATAGCGCGGGGCAGCGCTATATCGAGATTGCTGGCTGGCAGCCAGAAAGCCCGTCACTGCGGGCGCGCAAGGCGCTGATGAGCAGTATTGGCGCAGCTGATCAAATGGTTTCCAGCAATGGGCGACTGTTGTTCACGCTGCGCAATCTGCGTCCCGCTACTGTCGAATTGCACTTGTCGCAGGAAGAACTGGCCTTATTCGCGCCATTGCCGCTCAAGGCTTTCTATCAACTGGATGGCGCTGCTTCGGTTGCGGTGCCGTTATCTGCCGACAAGCCAACACAAAAAATCAGCTTGAATATCCCGGCGGGCGATCATGTGCTCAGAGTGGGGATAACAAATCCGCTGGCTGACCAGTTCCTGCGCGCGCGCATGGTCGAGCGCGGGCCGTCTGTGCCGATGAGCGCGATCGAGCGACCCTGGCATGTGGCAACCCGGAAGGAACCCCTGCGTCTGGCTGTAGCCGGGCCTGCCTGGTTGCGTATCGATGAATGGCGAGACGGTAAAGTGGAATCGCGCTACCAACAGGTTGCCGCCGACTTCGAGGAACTGCTGTTGGCCCCTTCTGGCCAGCGTACCGAGGCGCTGTTTCGGGTGCATCAGCGGGTGATGGCGGCGGGGGTTGCCCCGGTTTTGCCGCGCGTTGTCGATGTGACGCCGGAACCGGCGCCGCAGGCGTACGCCAGGGTGGAGGTTGCGGAACCGGCGCGCCAGGTGTCGCTGCAGGATGATTTTCAGCTCGGCGGTCAGGAAGACGGTAGCTGGGGCTATACCGCGCAACTGGCGCGCCGCCGCGATCCGGAAGGCGAGGAAAGCACGCCGGCTGAAGACTTCCTGCAATTGAGCGCCACCCACCGGTATTACGACGAAAACCAGCGTACCTATTACCGCTCCGAAATGCTGGGGCGTCTGCGCGAGGCGGGCGGGCCGACGTTGGCATTGCTGGAATCCATCGAGCATCGACCGGCATGGACTACGCTGAATTTCATGCTGGATGCGGGGCTCTACCTCCAAAATCCGGATGGCGGTTTGATGGGAGGGGAAAATGAGTGGTCGGCATTCCTGAAAGGATCGGTGAAGCAAAAGCGCGCCCTCGATCCGAAAACCTGGCATGTGCCACGGGCCACCCTGTTTGTCTACAATTTCAGCATGGATTCGATTGGAAACTACGTACCTTCGAGCGTCGACCAGGATATATTTACTTCTTACAAATCCACGCATCGACATGGCTTGCAAGTGGCGGATACGCTGTATCACCGCCCTTGGCTGGATACAGTGTGGCATGCGGGCGCTGCGCTGAAAACCAACGAAAATTTCAGCATCGCTCACCCGGACTATCTGGGATTCAAGGCGGGCTGGCAGCAACTGCTTGGTAATCTGCAACTGGACGCGAGTTATGGCGTTCATCACTATTTCGCCGATGATCAGCGCGCGCAAGCCAGCAACCAGCGGACCTGGTTGCTGGACGCGGCCTGGAACCAGTGGAACAGCCAGCAAAACCGGCTCGAGGCTGGTTTTCAGTTGCGCCACGACTCCGATACCAAAGAAACCACCGGGATGCTGTACTTCTCCTGGCATGACAGCAAGGGACGCCGCTATCGGGATTTTCGTCCAGATGAAGTGGATTTCCGTGACCTGCGCACGCGCGATATTCCTTCCGAGCCGAACAATATCGTGAAAGGTATCCAGGATGACTGAGCAGGAAGCTCGCAAACTGCTCTCTCTGGGCATCCATCCAGCTTGGCGAAAGGCTGAGGAAAAGCTGCTGGCGCCATTGTTGCAAAAATTTGTTGCCGAGGAAAATGGGCGTATTCGCTCTCATCGGCCGGATACCTTGGCCGTCGACTTGCCAGCTTTGCGCCTGATCCAGTTTATTCAGCGGGAAATTCAGCTAGAGGGCGAGGCGTTGGCCAGCCTTCGGCAGCGGCACGCAGAATTCACGCAACACTTTGCCCGTTCGGTCAGCGAGGATGAACGCCGCCTTCATATTCTTGATTACGCCAAAACGATGGGGCGCAGCAGTCGCGAGCTTGCGGGAGATAGTCGCGCCTTTGAACGCTGGTTCGGCATGGATGCGGTTGCGGATCGTTATATGCGGCGGCATACCCTGCACGAGCGCATCCTCTCCTTTTGCCTCGGCCGTCTTGGCGCGCTTTCTGCGCATCTGATCCAGCTGGCGGGCGAACCCGGCGCTCAGGCCGCGCTTTGGCAGAAACTGGAGATTGAGCGCGTGACCCGGCCGTTGCTGATACATGATGGCGATAACCGGGTGGTCATTGAAGCCTTTCGCTGTTTGGCTACTGGCTTGCAAGCGCTGCCGCAGACCATGCAGGAAACGGCAGTGGCTGAAGGAACATTGCAATTCATCTACCGTTCGGCACTGGAGAGCCGTCAGCAAGTATGGGTGCAATGCGAGGCGCTGAATTTGCTGCAATCCCTCTCGCTGGTCTTTCTGCGCACCGCCCTGCGCAAACGACTGACAGAACCGCAGGAAGGCGACGACCTGTTTTTGCGACGACATGCGGTGCTGCTGTTGGGGAAAGCGCTTGTGCGCGCGCCTGATCTGGCTGAGCTGATTCCGGCCGTGTTGGCCGACCCCAGCCCCTTTGTCCGGCAGGCGCTGCCTGTGGTGCTGCATGAAGTGGATGAGGCGATGGCGCTGCGCTGGTTTGCACAATCAAGCATGGAAGATGCTTCGCCTCAGGTGCGGGCTGCGGCCTTGCTGGCGCTTCCAAAACTGCTGGAACGCGCTGGCCTGTTCGACGGCCTTCTCAGCCAGATGCAGAAATTGTTGCAGCAAGAGCAGGATGCTTTCGTGCTGCGAGTGGCCTTCCAGGTCTGCGTGGATGCCAGCGCCACCCTGATCGAGCCTGGCCAACAGGCGCGCTGGCAGCAAGCCATGCGCTCTGCGCTGTCTGTCTTGCACGGCAATGCCAGTAGTATCGCCGTGCGGAGATGGGCTGCGCAAGCTGACGAGCGCCTATGGTGTCAGTCGGATCCAGCGGCGCGCCAATTGCTGGAACGGCTTGGCAACTGGCTGCAAGACCAGAAACCCGGCAGGCATCGCAGTATTCCGAAAAAACTGCTGTCCGATGCTGATCCTGATTTGATCGGGCGGGTGCTGGCTATCCTGGCGCAGGACGATTTTGGCCTGGATATGGCGCAAGGGCGGTGGCGTTCCCGGATGATGCGCGGCCAGCAGTTCGGTATGCGTCTTTGGCGGGTGTTGCACGAATTTCGCAATCCCTCTCCCGATAAACGCCAGGCCTTTCGTCACACAGTGGGGCGGATTTTTTCCGGCAATCTGCGCGCGCCCTCCGGTATTTTGGCCGAACTGGCGGAAACCAAGGTTCCGGGCGAACCGCTGTTCCTGTCGGGCGAAGCGGGCTGGCGGCCCTACCTGCCTCTGCTCGATGATGTTATTTCGACGCTGGATGTGCCGGGCGGCAAGGTGCGTCTGTATAGCAGTGAAGGTGTGACGGAGGTCGCAGCGCCGCGCAATATCGTCGCACAGCTCAAGTCGCGCTGGTTGCTGGCCACGCGCTTCGCGCAACTGGCGCGCCTGCGCAACTGGCAGGAGAGCAGCCAGGCCATGCCATCCGGCTATGTCCATGCCTTGCGCGAGCTCGGCTTCGAGGTGCGTTTTTATCCCCATGCGGCAGCCACGGGTCAGGCGCAGCCAGACCCTGCGGTGACACGGTTTTTCGCATCTGGCCTGGTCGTGCCGCTGGGTGAAAACTGGCAGCGCATGGAGGAGTATTTTTTCTCCGTTTACCAGAACTCTCTTAACGATCTTGCCGTGTTCACAGCACTGGTGCTGGCCTATTTCGTTGGCAAGCATCTCTACGCCAACCGGCGCATCCGCCAGACGCGCGAGAATTTGCCGCTGGTGCTCGGCGGCTGGGGAACACGCGGCAAGTCCGGCACCGAGCGTATCAAGGCGGCCGTGCTGAATGCGCTGGGCTACAGTCTGGTATCGAAAACCACAGGCTGCGAGGCCATGTTTCTATATGCCGACCCCTACGGCAAGATGCGCGAGATGTTTTTGTTTCGCCCCTACGACAAGGCGACCATCTGGGAACAATTCGACGTGATGCGGCACGCCGAGGGCTTGGGCGCGGATATTTTCCTGTGGGAGTGCATGGCGCTCACCCCTTCCTACGTGCGCATCCTGCAACGGCACTGGGTGCGTGACGATATTTCCACGATCACCAATACCTTCCCAGACCATGAAGATTTGCAGGGGCCGGCGGGGATCAATATTCCTGAGGTGATGACCAATTTCATCCCGCGCCGCTCCATCCTGATTACCAGCGAAGAACAAATGCTGCCCATCCTGCGCGAGGCGGCAAGGGAAAACGAGACACGAATGGAACGGGTAGGCTGGCTGGAAGCGGGGATGCTGACGCCGGATGTGTTACAGCGCTTTCCCTACGATGAACATCCCTACAACATCGCTCTGGTCATGCGCATGGGACAGGAATTGGGCATTGCCCCGGATTTTGCCCTGAAGGAAATGGCCGATCGCGTGGTGCCCGATCTGGGGGTGCTGAAGACCTATCCTGAAGCAGCTATCCAGGGGCGTCGTTTGGTGTTTGTCAACGGCATGTCAGCCAACGAGCGTTTTGGCTGTCTGGGTAATTGGGTGCGAATGGGTTTTGACCGGCAAAACCCGGATGCCGAGCCAGGGGTGTGGATTAGCACGGTGGTCAATAACCGTGCCGACCGGGTGGCGCGCTCGCGTGTTTTTGCCGGTATTCTGGTGAACGACATCAGTGCCGACCGGCATTTTCTGATTGGCTCCAATCTGCCGGGATTGATGGGCTATATCGAAGAAGCCTGGAGCAAGTTCGCCCAGCAATTGACCCTCTGGCCGGAAAGCGAAGCGGGTGATGCTACCTCGCCACAAGCGGTACTGCAGGCATTCGCCGGGCGTTACCGGGTGGCTATCTCGGAGGAGACTGTGCGCCGCCGCTTGCAAGCCATGCTGCAAGGCTTGGGGCTGGCCGATACAGCCACTTTGCTGGATCTGTGGCAGCAACCCCAGTCCTTGTCAGAGAGCCTAGCCGCAAGCGGTTTGCAGGAATATGCCGCAGATATCGCCGCCGCCGTGCAGCGCATGAATGAGGAACTGGGCGAATATCAGGCTTTCTTCGACCAGATTGCCCATATCAACGGGCATGGCGAAATGCCCGTTTCCCTCTCTCCTAACCCTCTCCCAGGCAACCCCCTCCCCACCCGCAAGGAGTGTCCCCGCCGCGAGTGGCAGCAAAGCTGCTCACACGGGCGAGACAACCCTCCCCCGCAAGCGGGAGAGGGGGCAAACGTAAAAGGCGATGGTTTTGATCTGAGGGACGCAGGCTCGCTTCGCGAGTTTTGTGTCAGACCATCTGACCAGAAACGTTTGGACCAAGCATTGCACCAACTCCTGCATACCTGGTTCAAGCGCCGGATTGTGGTCGTCCATGATTTTTATGCCAGCGGCGATGCCATCGTCGATATTATCCGCAGCGAGACGCCGCCAGGGATATTGAACCGGGTGATGGGCATCCAGAATATCAAGGGTACTGGCCTGGATTTTGTCTATCGCTGGCAGGCCTGGGATACGTGCTACAAGGCCTGTGACAAGTTGCGTTCCGGGAAAATCGGAACTATGGAGCAGGGACTGCGCGAGTTGGCGGCTTTTCAGGAGTTCGGTCTGCTGTGCGCCGAGCATGTGCGCGATACACTCCTGCTGGCGCGCCAGTCAGCCGCCATGCAGCGCGAAAGTTTTCAGGCCGAACTCAAGGTGATTGAATCAAACCTCGAACTGGCGCTGGAAGTCGTGCGTGGAAAAATGAGTATCGTGCGTCAGAGCGGGTGGATGCTGAAGTTGCTGGAGGGCGTGGAAGCTTTGCTGGACGCCGGGGACGCCGTCAAGCGACGGAAAACAGCTGACCAGATATACCGCGACCTGATCGCTGAGCGAATCAGTGTTGAACGTGCAGTGCTTGAGCTACAGTCACTCAACAAGCGGCAGAAGGGCGGCTGGTTGCTCGGGCAGTTGCATCAGGTCAAGGAATATCTACACCAACGTGGAGCGACCGGTCAGCGGACGGTGTAAGCCTGCGGGCACTTGACGCACAACTACTCAGGTCGAGCGATATGCTCATACCCGATACCCGATGATGCTGGGCACAAGTAAAGCTGGGCATAAAGGAGAGGGTTAGGGAGAGGGGTATAATGATGGTGAATTTGACAACCCCTCTCCTTTATGCCCGGTTTTACCAGGTACGCAAGGGTCGTTATACGGGAATTTGAAATGGTGAAAACTACGGCATGACACCAGAAACCAAAGCACGCCAGCAGATTGACCAAAAGCTGGAGCAGGCTGGCTGGGTCATTCAGGATATGAAGCAGCTCAATCTGGCGGCAGGGATGGGCGTGGCCGTGCGCGAATACCCCACCGACAGCGGCCCGGCCGATTACGTGTTATTCGTCAATCGCAATGCGGTAGGCGTGATCGAAGCCAAAAAAGATAGTGCGGGTGAAAATCTCACCGTTACCGAGAATCAAACCGAGCGCTATGCCACCGCCAATCTCAAATGGCGTAAGGACAACACCCCGCTGCGTTTCCTGTTTGAAGCCACCGGCCAGATCATCCGCTTTACCGACAATGCCGACCCGGCACCACGCTCACGCGAAATCTTCCACTTCTTCAAACCCGAAACGCTGGCGCAATGGCAGTCGCAACCCGACACCCTGCGCCGCCGTCTGGCCGAGCAGATGCCAGCCTTACCCGAACGCAATCTGCGCGACTGCCAGATCAGCGCCGTCACCGGGCTGGAAAAATCGCTGGGAATGAACAAGCCACGCGCTTTGGTGCACATGGCTACCGGCGCGGGCAAAACCTTCACCGCCATTACCTCGGTGTACCGTCTGCTGAAATTCGGGGCTGCCCGCCGCATTTTGTTTCTGGTCGATACTCGCAACCTCGGCAAGCAGGCACATCAGGAATTCATGGCCTACACGCCGCCCGATGATGCCCGCAAGTTCACTGAGCTATACAACGTGCAGCGGCTGGCCTCGCCCAGCATCGACCCGCATTCACAGGTATGCATCAGCACCATCCAGCGCATGTATTCCATCCTGAGTGGCGAGCCTATCGACGAGTCCGCCGAAGACGTGTCGCTTAACGAACTCCAGCAGACCACCAAGCAGGAAAAGTTCGTGCGCTACAACCCGGCCGTGCCGGTGGAAACCTTCGACTTCATCATCATCGATGAATGCCACCGCAGCATCTACAACCTGTGGAAGCAGGTTCTGGATTACTACGATGCCAGCCTGATCGGCCTCACCGCCACGCCCGACAAACGTACTTTCGGCTTCTTCAACGAAAACATCGTCGCCGAATACACCTCGAGCAATCCGTGGCCGATGGCGTCAACGTCGGTTACGACGTGTATGAGATCGAAACCGAAATCACCCAGAAGGGCGCTGAGCTCAAAGCCAAAGAATGGGTCGACCACCGCGACCGGCAAACCCGCAAAAAGCGCTGGAGCGAAACCGAAGAGGACACCGCCTACACAGGCAAAGAGCTCGACCGCTCCGTGGTCAACGTCAGCCAAATTCGCCAGGTCATCCAGGCCATGAAAACCGCTGTGGAAACGCAGATTTTCCCGGCGCGCAAAGAAGTACCCAAGACCCTCATCTTCGCCAAGACCGACAGCCACGCCGACGACATCATCAACATCCTGCGTGAGGTTTACGGCCAAGGTAACGCCTTCTGTAAAAAGGTCACCTACCGCGCTGAAGAAGACACCGACAGCATCCTGTCCAGCTTTCGCAACGACTACAACCCACGCATTGCCGTCACCGTAGACATGATCGCCACCGGCACCGATGTGAAGCCGCTGGAAGTGCTACTGTTCATGCGCGATGTGCGCAGCAAGGGCTACTACGAGCAGATGAAAGGCCGTGGCGTGCGTTCGCTCGATGGCGACAGCCTGAAGCGGGTCAGCAACAG
Source organism: Sulfuricellaceae bacterium (assembly GCA_030690895.1). GTDB lineage: Bacteria > Pseudomonadota > Gammaproteobacteria > Burkholderiales > Sulfuricellaceae > Sulfurimicrobium. The sequence goes on along the minus strand of JAUYFQ010000086.1, from coordinate 49,660 downwards.
TGCCGACGGCGCCAAAACCCGCTTTGTGCTGATTGACGCCGTGGGCGTGGAAAAATCCCTCAAAACAGAAAGCCGCCCGCTGGAGAAAAAGCCCGGCGTGGCGCTCAAAGACCTGCTGCAAGGCGTAGCCATCGGCCACCGCGACGACGACACCGTGCTCTCGCTCGCCAATCGTTTAGTGCGTCTGGGTAAGCAGCTCGACGATAAAGCCCAAGCCCGCATTGAAAAAATTTCCGGCGGCATCCCCGTGGCAGAGCTGGGCAAAAGTTTAATCGCAGCGATCAACCCCGATGCCATCATTGCCGCTGCGCTGGCCACCGCCAAGGAAAAGGGCATCACCCGCAACGAAGAAACATTATTGCCCGAAGAAATCGAAGCGGCCCGCGCTGAACGCGTCGCCGTCGCCTGCGCCCCCTTCGACCAACCGGCCCTGCGCGACGAAATCGAAGCCGCCCGCCGCGAACGTGAGCAGCTCATCGACCACATCAACCTCGATCAAGTCACCTTCTCCGGCTTCAGCGAGCAAGCCGAAACGCAGGCAAAAACGGTGATCGAAAGCTTTACCAACTACATCTCCCAGCACAAAGACGAAATTGCCGCGCTCAGCTTCTTTTACCAGCAATCCTACCAGCGCCGCACGCTCACTTTCGACATGATCGAGGAGCTGCATGAAGCCCTCAGTCGCCCGCCGCTGATGCTGACCACCGAGCGCCTGTGGAGCGCCTATGCCCGCATACAAGTCGGTCAGGTGAAAGGCACTGACAGCAAACGCCAGCTCACCGATCTGGTGTCATTGGTGCGCTTTGCACTGGGGCTGGAAACCGAACTCAAACCCTTCAGTGAGCAAGTCGATAAGCGCTTTCAGGAATGGATCTTCCGCCACAACGCCCAGCGCGCCACCGCCTTTACGCCCGAGCAAACTGAATGGCTGCGGCTGATGAAAGAGCATATTGCCAGCAGTTGCAGCATCAGCCGTGAGGATTTTGATTACGCGGAGCTGGCGGGCAAGGGCGGTTTGCAGAAAGTGTGGACGGTGTTTGGTGAGCAGATTGATGGGCTGATGGATGAGATGAATGAGGAATTGGTCGCGTAATTATTATCTGTATCGAACAATATCTTATATTATATACTGTATCTAAATCACGATACCTAGAGATACTTCTGTGTACTTTTCCCGTCTCCAACTTGCTGAAGAAATGTGTGAAGCCCTGCAGGGCAACAACCTATTTAACGATGCCCCCAACGGCCTTTTTCTCGCCGCGCCGCGCCGAACCGGAAAATCGACCTTTCTGCAGGCCGACCTCAAGCCCGAACTGGAAAAGCGTGGCATCGTCGTGATCTATGTTGATCTGTGGGCTGCCCCAATGCGCGATCCCGGCGAACTGATCGCCGAAGCCATCGGTCGCGCCCTGCGGGGGCAATTGAATCCTATCAGCAAAGCGGCCAAGGCCGCCGGGCTAGAAAGCATCAGCATCGCGGGAAGCTTGAAAATCGACATCAGCAAGATCGGCCATCCCGACGGCTCAACCCTCGTCGATGCTCTGCGCGCACTGCACGAATCGGCCAAGGCTCCCGTGGCCCTGATCATCGACGAAGCCCAACACAGCCTGACCAGCGAGGCCGGCGAAAATGCCATGACGGCGCTGAAATCCGCGCGTGACCAGCTCAATCGCCCGGGCCAGGTCAACCTGATGCTGGTCATGTCCGGTTCAGACCGCGACAAGCTTCTGCGCTTGGTTAACGCCAATGCCGCGCCGTTTTACGGCTCCAGCATCAAGCACCTGCCCCTGCTGGGCGACGACTTCGTGGCTCACCTGGCTACCCTGATCGAGCGGCAGCGCCCTGAGTTGGCACCGGTGGATCAGCCCCTGTTGGCTCGCGCCTTTCAGACCTTGGGACACCGCCCGCAGTTTTTCATCGACATCCTGGGGCAAGCCCTCAGCCCCTTCGGCACGGGCGCGGAGCGCCACCTCGAACCGGTATTGGTGGAACTGGCTCACCAGCGTCTGGAACAAGATCGACAGCAGATGGAAAGCGACTTCCTCGCGCTGCGCCCTGTGGAGCAGACGGTGATCTGGCGCATGTTGGAGCAGGGCGCGCGTTTTCGCCCCTACGACGCCGAGGCCTTGCGCTTCTACAGTGAAAAGACCGATGGAGCCATCACCCGCGCCATGGCGCAAAAAGCCATGGAAGCGCTGCGCAACCGCCAACCCAGCATGGTGTGGAAATCGGCTCGCGGCGAATACGCCATCGATGATGCCGCCATGCACCATTGGTATGCCCAGCGGGTCGCCGAGGGAACCTGGCCGCCAAAGGATGACCGCGTGGGCTGGCTGGGGGTGGAGTGGTGAATGATAAGGGGGTGGCCGAACTCAAGACCGCGCAGAAAGTGTGGGCGGTGTTTGGCAATCAGCTCGACGGGTTGATGGATGAGGCGTTGGTGGCGTGAGCCTTGAATCATTTTGCCGATGCTGAATCAGCCTATAATAAAACAGTCAAGAAACAAGGAGATCAAGCATGATGACTACGCTGGAAGCGGTTTTAGCGCCCAATGGGATGCTGAAATTTTCGGAGCCGGTGCCGCTGGATTCCCCCCAGCAGGTGCTGGTGACCTTTATCGCGCCTACAGACGAAACGCTCTGTGGGCTGGGGCTGAGCGAATCCTCGCTGGGCGTGGATTGGTTGCGTGATGAAGAGGAGCAGGCATGGGCGCATTTGCAAGCCGTCAAGTAATTCTGTTGCCTTTCCCCTTTTTCGATCTTTCCGCCCAGAAGCTGCGCCCCGCCATGATCCTGGCCGATGCCGGGCGCGGAGACTGGGTGCTGTGCCAGATTACCAGCAACCCCTATGCCGACCCCCGCGCAGTCGAGTTGGCGGAGGGGGATTTTGCCAGCGGCAGTCTCCAGCGGGCGAGCTACGCGCGCCCCGGCAAACTCTTTACGGCGCATGAAAGCCTGTTTCGCCGTATTGCAGGCGAACTCCATGCCGAAGCGCAACTAAAGGTCGTGGAAGCCGTTGTGGCGCTGGTGAGGGCGGGATGATGGGTGAGGGGTTGGTGGTGTAATGAGATCACACGAATTTCAGCCTGTTCGCCCTGAGCTTGTCGAAGGGCTTGCCTAGCAATGAAACCATTCTGGGTTTATATCCTTCGTTGTGCCGATGGCTCGTATTACACAGGCCACACCGACAATCTGGAATACCGTATCGGCCAGCATCAATGCGGCGAATGCGATGGCTATACCGCAACGCGTCGTCCAGTCGAATTGGCATGGGTGCAAGAGTGCGCAACACGGGAAGAAGCTCTGAATGCCGAGATGCAAATCAAAGGCTGGAGCCGCAAAAAGAAGGAAGCCATGATGCGCGGTGACTGGGGTGAGGTTTCAAGGTTGGCGCGTAGCAAATCCGCCCATGCTTCGACAAGCTCAGCACGAACGGATTTACCAATAACCACCGGCGTACAACCCACCATTCGCCCTGAGCCCTTCGGCTTTGCTCAGGAGATTCTTGTGGCTCGACAGGCTTGCCATGATCGGGGCATCCAACCCGTTTGCCCTGAGCTTGTCGAAGGGCATGAAAATGACACAAAAAATGAATAAGGGGTTGGTGGAGTGAGTGATTTGTGGGGGCTACCAATGACTTGGCGTTGGACAACAATGGGCGATGTTGCAGACGTTATCGGTGGTGGCACGCCAAGTACAAACAATCCGAGCAACTTCGACGGTGAAATTCCATGGATTACACCTGCGGACATGTCCGGGTATTCCAGCAAAACCATTTCAGGCGGTGCGCGTTATATCTCTGAACAAGGGCTCGACGGTTCTGGCGCACGGTGGTTACCACAGGGGTCGGTTCTCTTCAGTTCGCGTGCGCCGATTGGTTACGTTGCCATCGCTTCTCGCCCTGTAACTACGAACCAAGGTTTTAAGAGTTTCGTACCCGCCGCTGGTTTGAATTCAGACTATCTCTACTATTGGCTCACGTCTGCCAAACAACATGCTGAAGCTTTGGCTAGTGGAACTACTTTTCTTGAAATTTCAGGGGCGAAGTCGGCGCTGATCCCGTTTCCTTGCGCACCTCTCGCCGAACAAACCCGCATCATCGAAAAACTCGAAGAACTGCTCTCCGACTTAGACGCTGGGGTGGCCGAACTCAAGGCCGCGCAGAAAAAGCTGGGGCAATACCGCCAATCGCTGCTGAAAGCCGCCGTGGAAGGCGCGCTCACCGCCGAATGGCGTGCGGCGCGCAAAGCCGTTCGCCCTGAGCTTGTCGAAGGGCTTGATGCGGCAACGTATTCATCCGTTCATCCTTCGACAGGCTCAGGACGAACGGATGAATACGAAACCGGCGCCCAACTGCTGCAACGCATCCTCACCGAACGCCGCGCTCGCTGGGAAGCCAAGCAAACGCTCAAGTTTGCCGAACAGGGCAAGCCCCCGCCCAAAGACTGGCAGAGAAAATACCCCGAGCCAGTGCAGCCCGACACCAGTAATTTGCCGGAATTGCCGGAGGGGTGGGTGTGGGCGAGTTTGGACATGCTGGGCGAGATTGCGTCTGGCGTTGCCAAGGGCACAAAGCGCGACGCAAGTGTGCAGGTTCGCGAAGTGCCGTATCTGCGGGTGGCGAATGTCCAACGTGGCTTTCTCGATCTATCCGAAGTCAAAACCATTTTTGCTACCGAGCGTGATATTGCCGAATTGACGCTGCAAGCCGGTGACGTCTTGTTTAATGAAGGCGGTGATCGCGACAAGCTTGGTCGAGGCTGGTTATGGCGTGACGAAGTGGCCAACTGCATTCATCAAAACCATGTTTTCCGGATGCGACCGTATTTACCAGAGTTGCTGCCAGAGTTGATCTCGCATCATGGCAATACCTTCGGGAAGACGTGGTTCCAAAACGCAGGTAAGCAAACGACCAACCTGGCGTCAATCAACATGACCATGTTGCGGATGTTCCCTGTGCCATTGGGTCCGGCATCAGAACAAAGAGAATTATTGAGTCAGCTCGAATTGCAGATTGAAAACCTTAACCGCCAAGAGCAAGCAGTAGAGCTTTCCCTCAAACAATCCGCCGCCCAACGCAAAAATCTCCTCAAAGCCGCCTTCTCCGGCCAACTGGTGCCGCAAGACCCCGACGACGAACCGGCCAGCGTGCTGCTGGAGCGCATCCGCGCCGAACGGGCTGAACATGATGCGGCGAAAAAACCGCGTAGCCGCAAAGCGAAGGATCCGGCATGAACAAAAAAATTGATGGGTATATTATTCTCACAACAATGAGTCAGCCACCATTCAGGGGGAAATCATGATCCGCAGCATTCAGATTGATGGCTTCAAATCCATCGTGTCGCAAACCATTGAGCTGGGGCGCGTGAACTGTTTTATCGGTGCCAACGGGGTGGGGAAAAGCAATATCCTGGAGGCGATTGGCGTGCTGGGCGCGGCGGCCAGCGGAAAAGTGGATGATGAATCTCTGCTGCGTCGTGGTGTGCGCCCGGGCGTTCCTCGGCTCTACAAAACCTCGTTTGAATCGGCGAGCGTGCCGGTGCATATCGGCTTGAGCGCTCAAGGCACTCAAAGTGCCAACTACCGCGTGTCGCTGTTGAATCCACTGGAAAACCCCGAACCTGCCTGGTCCTTCAAGACCGAACGCTTGTCCGATGAAACAAGTGAAATTGTGTCTGATGGTGTGCGCAACAAACGCAACCTGACGCCCACTGCGGGATTGGCTGCCTTGCGCCTGGTGGAGGTGGCGACCGACAGGCCGGCAGCTGACCTGATGCAGCGCATACAGAACTTTGCGATCTACTCCCCCAATACGCCGACCTTGCGGGCGATGGTGGGCGATCCGCAATCGCGCAACCCGGTGGGCTTGGCGGGTGGGCGCCTGGCTGAGGGATTTGCCGAGTTCCGCAAGTCCGTGCTCGATCATGACGACGACTTGCTGGATAGCGTGTTTGAGCTGGTGGATTGGGTGGCCGATATTCAAACCACGTCATCTGCCGGGTCGCTTTTGTCGCCCTCTGTTGCGCGCACCAAGGAGGTGCTGAAGTTCACTGACCGATTCATGCGCAAGAGCCGCAACACGCTGACGGCCTATGACGCCAGTGAGGGTGCGCTATATGTGTTGTTCTGCGCAATCTTGTGTCTGTCTCCCCATGCGCCGAAGTTTTTTGCTATCGATAACCTTGATCAGGCGTTAAATCCTCGATTGGTTGGGCGACTGACGGCAAAGCTGTCGGGCTGGTTGGCAAGAGGCGATGCTCAGAGGCAATTGTTGTTCACCGCACATAACCCGGCCGTGCTTGATGGCCTGGATTTGACTGACTCTGAAATCAGGCTATTTGCAGTAGAACGCAATAGTGAGGGGCATACAGTTGTGCGCCGAATTGAAATCAGCGCCGGATTGTTGGCAATGAATGCGCAATATCCTTTGTCACGTCTGTGGCTGATGGGAAATCTGGGGGCGATGCCGAATGTCTGATCCCCGAATTGCGCTGGTGGCTGAGGGGCCAACTGACTTCATCGTGATTGAGGCGGCGTTAAAAGCCATTTTGCAGCGTCCCTTTGTGCTCAATCAGTTACAGCCGGAACCGACAAGGCCCGGAATGGGCGGCGGCTGGGGTGGTGTATTCAAATGGTGTCAGGAATTTCGCCAGCGTGGCACGGCGAGCATAGAATCTGACCCCACTCTGAGTCATTTTGATCTGGTGATTGTGCACCTAGATGCAGATGTGGCGGACAAAAGCTATGCAGATTGCGGGGGTGCAGTTGTGCAAGCTGCCCACACGCTTCAACCATTGCCATGCGTTCGACCCTGCCCTCCGCCCACCAATACCGTGACTGCACTGGAGGCCGTCATGCTAAGTTGGCTAGGCATTCCAGCAACCGGGCCAAAAAGCCTGTTTTGTATTCCATCGAAAGCTACGGAAGCATGGCTTTCTGCTGCCACGCTTCCGATGAATAATGCATTGCTCGCAGGGCTGGAGTGCAATCTGCATATTGAAACCCAGCTTGCCCAGTTACCCAAAGCACAGAGAATCCGCAAGACGGTGCGTGAATACAGAAATCTGGCAGGAGCCGTGACGTCGCAGTGGGCGCAAGTGAAAGCCCATTGCACGCAAGCTGCCTTGTTCGATCAACAAGTCCAGCCCATTGCACAGGCATTCCCCGCATGAATACTTCTTCCCTCGTCCAGAAAGTCTGGAACTTCTGCCACACCCTGCGCGACGACGGCGTGGGTTATGGCGATTATCTGGAGCAGCTCACTTACCTGCTGTTCCTGAAGCTGGCGCACGAATATGCGCAAGAGCCTTATAACCGCGACACCCACATCCCCAAAGGTTATGACTGGGCCAGCCTGACGTGCAAAGTGGGCGAGCCGCTGGAGTCGCATTACTTGGCCACCCTGCATAAGCTGGGACAGGAGCCGGGCATGTTGGGCGCCATCTTCTTCAAAGCGCAGAACAAGATTCAAGACCCGGCCAAGCTTTCGCGCCTGGTGCAATTGATTGATGCAGAAAACTGGATCAGCCTCGATGCCGATACCAAGGGCGATTTGTACGAAGGGCTGCTGCAAAAGAACGCGGAAGACACCAAGAGCGGGGCAGGCCAGTACTTCACCCCACGAGCATTGATCGAAGCGATGGTGGCCTGCGTGAGGCCGGAACCCATGAAGTCCATTGCCGACCCGGCGTGCGGCACCGGGGGCTTTTTCCTTGGCACCTACAACTGGCTGACGCGGCCCCCTTCGACAGGCTCAGGGCGAGCGGGGCTAGACAAGCGCCAGAAAGAGTTTCTGCGCGACAAGACCTTTCACGGCAACGAGATCGTGCCCAACACGCGCCGCATGTGCTTGATGAACCTGTTCTTGCACAGCATCGGCGAGCTGGATGGCGAACCGTTGGTGGAGCGTTCGGATGCGCTGATTACAGAGCCCAAGCGGAAGGTGGATTACGTACTGGCCAATCCGCCGTTTGGCAAGAAAAGCAGCATGACCTTTACCAATGAAGAAGGTGAAGAAGACAAGGAGGCTCTGACCTACGAACGGCAAGACTTCTGGGAAACCACGTCGAACAAACAGCTCAACTTCTTGCAGCACATTGTCAGCATGTTGAAGTCTGACGGCAAAGCCGCCGTGGTGCTGCCGGATAACGTGCTGTTCGAAGGCGGCGCAGGCGAAAAAATCCGCCGCAAACTGCTGGAAAACTGCGACGTGCACACCGTGCTGCGCCTGCCCACGGGTATTTTTTACGCGCAAGGCGTAAAGGCGAATGTGCTGTTCTTTGATGCAAAGCCCAAGGACGGTCAGATTCACACCAAGGGGGTCTGGTTCTACGACCTGCGCACCAACAAGCACTTCACGCTGAAAACGCGGACGCTGAAACTCGACGATTTGCAAGACTTTGTGGCCTGTTACAACCCCGACAACCGGCACGAGCGCCTTGAGACGGAGCGCTTCAAGTACTTCAGCTACAACGACTTGATGGCGCGTGACAAAGCCAGCCTGGACATCTTCTGGCTGAAGGACGATAGCCTGGAAAATCTGGACGACCTGCCGCCGCCGGATGTGCTGCAACAGGAAATCATTGAGCATCTTGAAGCGGCGCTGGCATCGTTCAGGGACGTGGCTAATGGACTTGGGCGCTGATTTGGCAGTCCTCAACCGCCTCCGCTGGCGCTGTCGGCGCGGGATGCTGGAACTTGATCTGGTGCTGGCGCGTTTTCTAAGCGAGAATTACGCAGGGCTGACGGCATTGCAGCAACAGGAGTTCGAGGCTCTGCTGGAACTGGAAGATCAGGAATTGTGGCAGAAGGTGCGCGGTGAGTGTGCCGATGCTTCTGCTGTGGTCGCCTTGCTGCGCGGCGGGCACGAAAATTAACGGATTTTGGGAGAAGTAACATGGCTGAACGCAAGGCGTATCTGGATCTTGGAAATGGGCAGCCGCCGATCGAGTTGCCTATCTATTCAGGCACCTTGGGCCCGGATGTGGTGGATATTCGCGGGCTGGGCAAGCATGGCGTGTTTACCTATGACCCCGGATTCATGTCGACCGGCAGTTGCAATTCCGGCATTACCTATATCGACGGCGATCAAGGCGTGTTGCTGTATCGCGGCTATCCGATCGAGCAACTGGCCGAGCAGGCCGATTTCATCGAAGTCTGTTACCTGCTTCAGTATGGCGAATTGCCGACGCTGGAACAGAAACAGGACTTTGACCACATCATTCGTACCCACGCGATGGTGCATGACCAGATCAATTATTTTTTCCGTGGTTTCCGTCGCGATGCGCATCCGATGGCGGTGATGGTCGGGGTGGTTGGCGCGCTGTCGGCGTTTTATCAGGATTCGGCTAATGTAAGCGACCCCCGCCATCGGGAGATTTCGGCGCACCGCCTGCTTTCGAAAGTGCCGACCATCGCGGCCATGAGCTACAAATACAACATGGGGCAGCCTTTTTCCTACCCGCAAAACCGCCTGGGCTATGCGGCCAATTTTTTGCACATGATGTTTTCGACGCCGTGCGAGGCTTATGAACCTAACCCTGTGCTGGTGAAGGCGCTGGACAGGATTCTGATTCTGCATGCCGATCACGAACAGAACGCTTCGACTTCGACGGTACGCCTGGCGGGTTCGAGCGGCGCGAATCCTTTCGCCTGTATCGCGGCGGGCATTGCTTCGCTGTGGGGGCCAGCGCATGGCGGCGCCAACGAGGCGGTGCTGAAAATGCTGGAGGAAATTGGCGATGTATCCAATATTCCCCAGTTTATTGCGCGTGCCAAGGACAAGAGCAACCCTTTTCGCCTGATGGGCTTCGGCCACCGTGTGTACAAAAATTTCGACCCGCGCGCCAAGCTGATGCGTCAGACTTGCCACGAGGTGTTGAACGAACTGGGCATGCACGACGACCGCCTGTTCAGCATCGCGCTGGAACTGGAGCGCATCGCGCTGGAAGATCCTTATTTCATCGAGAAAAAACTCTACCCCAATGTGGATTTTTATTCCGGTATCATTCTGCGAGCCATGGGCGTGCCGGTAAACATGTTCACCGCTATTTTCGCCATTTCCCGCACGGTCGGCTGGATTTCTCAATGGACTGAAATGGTGAGCGATGCCGAGCAAAAAATCGGCCGCCCGCGCCAGTTGTATCTGGGGCCGCAGCGGCGCGATTTCAGGCCAATTGGGGAGCGGTGATGGTATTGGTCAACTTGTAAAATTTAACCACGGGGCACACGGGGAAGGCTGAGATGGAATGCTTTTTCCCCGTGCGCCCCGTGGTGATGGTCTTTGAAGAAGATAACAACAATTCGGGAGCGACATGAGCCTGTTGCAGGATTTTCTGGATAACTCCTGGCTGGATGGCGGTAATGCCGGGTTTGTGGAAGATTTGTACGATTCCTGGCTGGCCGATCCCTCGCTGGTCAGCGAGGAATGGCGTGCCTGTTTTGAGCGGCTGCAACAGACAGCCACGGCTGCCCCGCGCGACATTTCCCATTCGCTGATCCGCGAATCTCTGGTGCAACGCGCCAGGGAGCCCCACCTGTCGGCCTCCGCTGGCGCCTGTTCAGTGCTGGTAAATCAGGCCCACAAGCAGGTCAAGGTGCTGCAACTCATCAACGCCTACCGTTTTCTCGGCGCGCGCCATGCGAGCGTTGACCCGCTGCAACGCTTTGAGCGCCCGCATATCCCGGAGCTGGAACTGGCGCATTATGAGCTGTCAGAAAATGACCTGACCACGGAGTTCGAGACCGGCTCGCTGATCGGCATGGGCAAGGCCACGCTGGCGCAAATCCTGGCGATGCTGCGAGAAACCTATTGCGGCACCTTCAGTGCCGAATACATGTATATCAGTGATACCGGCCAGAAGCGCTGGTTGCAGGCCGAAATTGAAGGCCGCCGGGCGCGCCCGGATTTTTCCGCCGCGCAGAAAAAACATATTCTAGGCCGCGTGACGGCGGCAGAAACGCTGGAGAAATACCTGCACACCCGCTTTGTCGGCCAGAAGCGTTTTTCGCTAGAGGGGGGCGAAAGCCTGATTCCCTTGCTCGATCACCTGGTGGAACTATCCGGTGCACGCGGAGTGCAGGAAGTGATTCTGGGCATGGCGCACCGGGGGCGGCTCAACGTGCTGGTCAACATCATCGGCAAAATGCCGCGCGACCTGTTCAAGGAATTCGAGGGGGTTCATGCCCACGATGATCATGTCACGACGGGCGATGTTAAATACCATCAGGGGTTTTCATCCGATGTGACCACTTCGGGCGGCCCGGTGCATGTCACGCTGGCGTTCAACCCCTCGCATCTGGAAATCATCAATCCGGTCGTGGAGGGGTCGGTACGCGCCCGTCAACATCGCCGCAACGACCGCCTGGGCGAGCAGGTGATCCCGGTACTGATCCACGGCGATTCGGCCTTCGCTGGCCAGGGCGTGGTGATGGAAACGCTGAACATGTCGCAGACGCGCGGTTTCAAGACTGGTGGCACGGTCCATATCGTGGTCAACAACCAGATCGGTTTCACCACCTCGGATGCGCGCGACACGCGCTCCAGTCTGTACTGTACCGATGTGGCCAAAATGGTCGAGGCGCCGGTGTTTCACGTCAATGGCGACGACCCCGAAGCAGTGCTGCTGGCGGCCCAGATCGCCTTCGATTACCGCATGATGTACAAGAAGGATGTGGTGATCGACATGATCTGCCTGCGCCGTCTGGGCCACAACGAGCAGGATGAGCCAGCGGTAACGCAACCGCTGATGTATAAAAAAATCGCCAAGCACCCCGGCACACGCCATATTTACGCTGCCCGTCTGGTTGCCGAGGGCGTGGTGACGGCAGATGAAGCTGCGCTGATGATCACCAATCACACCGCTACGCTGGACGCGGGCGAGCAGCTCAGGTGCAAGCCGGTGTTGAGCAACTTCAAGCGCGCCTACGCGACCGACTGGAAAAAATTCACCAACGCCAACTGGAACCTCCCCGCGCTCACCGCTGTGCCCTTGCCTGACTTGCAGCGCCTGTCGGAACGCCTGACCAGCGTGCCGAACAACTTCGTCCTGCATCCTCGGGTGGAGAAGATTCTGGCCGATCGCCGTCTGATGGGCGAGGGCAAGCTGCCGCTGGACTGGGGCATGGCAGAAAATCTGGCCTACGCCGCTTTGCTCGAAAATGGCTACGGCATCCGTATTTCCGGCCAGGACAGCGGGCGCGGCACCTTCTTCCATCGCCATGCCGTGCTGCACGACCAGAACCGCGATAAGTGGCACGACGGCGAATTTGTTCCCCTGCAGCATATTTCCGAAAATCAGCCGCACTTCCTGGTGATTGATTCGGTGCTGTCCGAAGCCGCTGTGCTGGGGTTCGAGTACGGGTATTCGACTGCAGAACCGGATCAACTGGTGCTCTGGGAAGCCCAGTTCGGGGATTTTGCCAATGGCGCGCAGGTGGTCATCGACCAGTTCATCTGTGCGGGCGAAACCAAATGGGGACGGCTATGCGGCCTGGTGATGATGCTGCCGCACGGCTACGAAGGCCAGGGTCCGGAGCATTCCTCGGCGCGGCTGGAGCGTTATCTGCAACTCTGCGCCGAGTACAACATGCAAGTCTGCGTGCCATCCACCCCGGCGCAGATGTTTCACATGTTGCGGCGCCAGATGTTGCGCCCTTATCGCAAGCCGCTCATCATCATGAGCCCCAAGAGCATGCTGCGTCACAAGGGATCCGTGTCGAGCCTGGATGAGCTTGCCAATGGCGGCTTCCAGCCCCTGATCCCGGAACAGGAAAACCTTGATCCCAAGGCGGTGAGGCGGGTAGTCGCCTGTAGCGGCAAGGTGTACTACGATTTGATCGCAGCGCGCAGTGAGCAAAAAATCAAGGATGTCGCCATCCTGCGCGTGGAACAGCTCTACCCCTTCCCTCATGAAGAATTTGCAGCGCAAATGCAGCTTTACGCCCAGGCCAGGGAAGTCATGTGGGTGCAGGAAGAACCGAAAAACCAGGGCGCCTGGTACGCCATCGAACACTACCTGCGCCAGCACATGAAGGCTGGCCAGTCGCTGAGCTATTCCAGTCGCAAATCCTCGGCAGCGCCTGCGGTGGGATATCTGGCAGATCATGCAGAGCAGCAGAGGGCATTGGTGGATGCGGCATTGGGGTGAGTTTTGCTACAGATGGTATAGGGAAACGTTTTGTAGTTACGCCATCTCAATTGAGTCTGCTTACTATTGGTGCTACGTGGTAAAAAATTCAGTCAGAAGATGAAAGACTGCCTGATGCTCTATGGTATTCAGAACTCCATGATGGCATTGGGGTATCTCCAGCCTGGCAAGAATAAGGAAACAATTAGATGATCTACGATCCAAAGCGCGCGCGGGAACTTCTCCGAATCGGCTCCGGGCTCGCTGACGCCATTTTCCGCGACGGCCAGGAAGATGCCATTCGCCACGTTGTCGAAGGTAAAGGCCGCTTGCTGGTCGTGCAGAAGACTGGTTGGGGTAAGAGCTTCGTCTACTTCATCGCGACAAAACTGCTGCGCGAAGCTGGCAACGGGCCAGCGCTGTTGATCTCGCCGCTGCTGGCTCTGATGCGAAACCAGATTGCTGCGGCAGACCGAATGGGGGTTCGCGCTGCCACGATCAATTCCGACAACATGGATGACTGGACGGCTATCGAGGCCAGGCTTGCCAAAGGAGAAATCGACATTCTCTTGATCTCGCCCGAGCGACTGGCGAACGAGCGCTTTCGCACGCAAGTGTTGGCTGGTATCGCAGCACAGATTTCCCTGTTGGTCATAGATGAGGCGCATTGCATTTCCGACTGGGGCCATGACTTCCGCCCTCACTACCGACTGCTGGAACGGATCGTCAAAACACTGCCGCCCAATCTGAGACTCCTCGCCACTACGGCGACGGCGAACAACCGGGTGATGGAAGATCTTGCTACGGTGCTTGGGCCAAAGCTCGATGTGGCGCGGGGCGACCTCAATCGCACCTCGCTTTCATTACAGACCATCCGCTTGCCGAGTCAAGCTGAACGACTCGCATGGCTGGCAGAGCAGCTTGCCACGTTGCAAGGCCACGGCATCATCTACACGCTGACGGTACGCGATGCCAACCAAGTTGCCGAATGGTTGAAGACCAAAGGCTTCAATATAGATGCGTACACCGGCGAAACAGGCGAACGCCGAGAACAACTGGAACAGGCGCTGCTAAATAACCAGGTCAAAGCGCTGGTTGCCACAACGGCTCTGGGCATGGGCTACGACAAGCCCGACCTAGCATTCGTGATCCATTACCAGATGCCGGGATCGGTCGTCGCCTACTACCAGCAGGTTGGTCGCGCAGGACGAGCCTTGGACTCCGCGTATGGTGTGCTGCTCAGCGGCCAGGAAGAGGCTGACATCACGGATTGGTTCATTCGCAGTGCCTTCCCGACCCGGCATGAAGTGGCCGATGTCCTTGGTGCACTGGAGGAGGAGTCCAATGGCTTGTCCGTCCCTGAGCTACTGAGTCGAGTTAACCTGAGTAAAGGGCGTGTTGACAAGACAATCGCCCTGCTTTCGCTTGAAGCGCCGGCGACTATTGCCAAGCAAGGTAGCAAGTGGCAGCTCACGGCGGCAACGCTGGGTGAAGGGTTTTGGGATCGCGCGGAGCGGCTCTCCGCGTTAAGACGAGCCGAACGCTTGCAAATGCAGGACTACGCCGACCTGTCATTCGGCCAGCACATGGGCTTCCTGATCAGCGCACTCGACGGCGACCCCAGTGTTGTCACGAAGCCTGCCTTGCATCCACTGCCTACAACTGTGAATGCCGAACTGGTCAAAGAGGCTATTGCATTTCTTCGCAGAACCAGCTTACCGATCGATCCGCGTAAGAAGTGGCCGGATGGCGGGATGCCACAGTACGGAGTCAAGGGATCTATCGCGCCCGCTCACCAAGCCCAACCAGGTAAAGCTCTGTGTATTTGGGGGGATGCTGGCTGGGGTGGCCTTGTCCGGCAAGGCAAGTATCACGATAGCAATTTCTCAAATGCCCTTGTCGTTGCATGCGTGGAGATGATTCACGAGTGGAATCCACAACCCGCACCAGCTTGGGTGACCTGCGTGCCATCACTGCGGCATCCCGACCTCGTGCCGAACTTTGCAAAACGCTTGGCTGTGGCGCTGGGCCTACCGTTTCATATGGTCATCGCGAAGACAGACGAAAGACCAGAACAGAAAACAATGGCAAACAGTACACAGCAAGCGCGCAACATTGATGGTTCGCTTGCACTTAATGGCCAGCCCATTCCTCACGGCCCGATCCTCCTAGTTGATGACATGGTCGACTCGCGCTGGACGCTGACGGTGTCTGCGTGGCTGCTACGCAAGAGCGGCAGTGGCGAGGTTTGGCCGATGGCCCTCTCACAGACGGGGCACGACGAATGACACCAGTTCTTTCACCCAATACCCAAGCGATCCTGCTGCTGACGGCGCCATTGATTGCCGGACGCGGCGCCTCATCGCCAGACCTACTAACGCCCGGCGAATACAAGCGTCTTGCCCGCCATCTGCGCGAGATCCAGCGTCAACCAGCCGATCTCGTCTCCCCGGATGCGGCTGACATCCTACGTGCATGCCAACCGGTGATTGACAATAGCCGCCTGCAGCGACTATTGGGGCGTGGATTTCTGCTGAGCCAAGTCATCGAGCGATGGCAAGCACGCGCCATTTGGGTGGTAAGCCGGGCCGACGCCGATTATCCCCGGCGCTTGAAAGCGCGACTGCGTGAAGACGCGCCAGCAGTGCTCTACGGCTGTGGCGAGATCAGTCTGCTGGACTCTGGTGGACTTGCCGTCGTTGGGTCGCGTCATGTGGACACCCCGCTGATTGACTACACGATGGCTGTTGGCCGACTCGCCGCTCGCGCCAGAAAAACCCTGGTCTCAGGCGGTGCCAAGGGAATCGACCAGGCAGCAATGCGTGGCGCTTTGGAGGCTGGGGGCAGGGTGATCGGGGTACTTGCGGACAGCCTCGAAAAAACTACCATGAATCGCGAGCATCGCAATCTGTTGCTCGACGGCCAGTTAGTGTTGATCTCGCCTTATGACCCCAGCGCGGGCTTCAACGTCGGCAATGCCATGCAGCGCAACAAGCTGATCTACGCATTGGCCGATGCCTCCTTGGTGGTGAGCTCTGATGTTAACAAGGGTGGCACTTGGGCTGGCACCATTGAGCAGCTGGACAAACTCAAGTTTGTCCCTGTATATATTCGATCTACGGATTCCGCCGGGCTGGATGCCCTACGTAAGAAGGGCGCGCTTCTCTGGCCGAACCCACAAGACGCGGATTCATTAAAGGAGGTGTTCAACGCGGCAATGCCGCTCCCTGCGGACTCCCCGCAGGTTGATTTGCTGGGGTCATCCGACGCCGCACCCACTGCATCGATGCAGCTTGATGCAGCTCCAGTGTCCCAGGTAGGGAACACGCCACAGTCAGTTTTAGAAGCACTTTCGGATGCGAAATTAGCAGCAGAAAGCGTAGGAAATGCGTTGCCAGTGACGCAGGAACCGTTGATGCTGGTCGCGGATGTTACAGAAGATCAGAAGACAGGAGCGGCTCCGGCAGAGTTACTGTTTGCGGCGGTGCGTAAAGCGATTCAGCCGCTGTTGAATAAACCGATGAAAGACTCCGAGGTGGCTGCGGCACTGGATGTGTCGAATGCTCAGGCCAAGACGTGGTTGCAGCGCTTGGTTGAAGAGGGTGTGTTGGAAAAACAGAAGAAACCCGCAGGCTACATCGTCAGGCAACCTTACCTTTTCGAGTGAATAACGTAAATTACGTGTCTGATTTTGACCAAGGTAAATATGAGTGGGGAAACCAATTACATGCGGAGCGCGAAAGCTTGACCTCATTTTTTGAGTTGATGCATGAGGTCGATGTACCGGTAGATTTCATGAGTAAACGGCCAATGAATGGTTTGCCGCAAGAGTTTGGTGTCTTTGATGAAGAGACTCTTCTGTCCAGCAAGAGGCGCTTTAATAGTGCACATCCATTGCCCGTCGGCACCGTACTGGTTTCCAATAACAGCCAACATTATGAAAGCATCGAAGCGCCAGCTTATGCTGGCGAATTGGGCGTAAGCAGCGGGTTCCGTAAAATAACATCTAAACTGTGGAGAAATCGACCATGATCGAACTCAAAGTCCCGGCTCTGTCCGAATCCGTCACTGAAGGGACGCTAATTACCTGGCACAGGCAGGAAGGCGATGCGGTTGCGGCGGGTGAAAACCTGATCGATCTGGAAACCGACAAGGTGGTGCTGGAATTGCCTGCGCCCAAGGCGGGTGTGCTGAGCAAGATTGTCAGGCAGAATGGCGAGGTGGTGCTTCCCGGTGACATTATTGCGTTGATTGACGAGACGGCGCTGCCGACAAAGGAGCTTGTGAAAACGGCAGTGCTATCACCCGCCATTGGCCCCTCTGCCAGAAAACTGGCGGCGGAACATGCGCTCGATCCGGCCAGTATAGAGGGGAGCGCCAGGGGAGGGCGGGTGACGCGTGACGATGTGCTGGCGAAAATTGTTCCCGATGCCGGGCCAGGCATCGCCTCGATACCGCTGGAAACGGCTGGTGATCGCCCTGTCCAGCGTGTCCCCATGACCCGCTTGCGTGCCCGCATCGCCGAGCGTCTGGTCGAGGCCCAGCACAATGCAGCGATATTGACGACCTTTAACGAGGTCAACATGCAGCCGGTGATGGAACTGCGTAGCCGCTACAAAGAAAAATTCGAGAAGGAACATGGCGTCAAGCTGGGCTTCATGTCCTTTTTCGCCAAGGCTGCCGTGGCAGCGCTGAAAAAATTCCCGGTGGTGAATGCTTCTCTGGATGGTAACGATGTGTTGTACCACGGCTATTTCGATATCGGTATTGCTGTCAGCTCGCCACGAGGATTGGTGGTGCCGGTCTTGCGCGATGTGGATAGCCTGAGCTTTGCTGAAATAGAGCGCCAAATTGGCGACTTCGGCGCGCGCGCGCGCGATGGTAAATTGACCATGGAAGATCTGACTGGCGGGACTTTCTCCATTTCCAATGGCGGCGTGTTTGGTTCGATGATGTCCACGCCTATCCTGAACCCGCCGCAGAGCGCCATTCTGGGGATGCACAAGACGTATGACCGACCAGTGGCGGAAAACGGCCAGGTGGTGATTCGCCCGATGATGTATCTGGCGCTTTCCTATGATCATCGCCTGATCGACGGGCGCGAGGCGGTGCAATTTCTGGTTGCCATCAAGGAAACGCTGGAAGACCCGGCCAGATTGTTGTTGCAGGTTTGAGTCCGGAAGTAATTGCCTGTCTGGGCGCTCAGGCGGCGCAGCGCGGGCTGATCCTCGATGATAGTCAGACTCAGGTCGTCCTGGCGCTACAGCGCGTCCATGAGGACTTGCAGCAAACCCGCTCGCCCTTGAAACTATGGTTCAGGCCCGCAATGGTTAGGGGCGTTTACATCTGGGGCGCGGTCGGGCGCGGTAAAAGCTTTGTGATGGACAGTTTTTTCGACTGCATTCCACTGGCGCACAAGCGGCGCGTCCATTACCACCATTTCATGCAGGAAATTCACGGTCAACTGGCGCATCTCAAGGGCAAGCCTTATCCGCTGAGGCGGCTTGCGCAAGCCATTGTCCGGTACACGCGCCTGCTGTGCCTGGACGAATTTCATATTACCGATATTGCGGATGCCATGCTGATGCGGGGCTTGTTGCAGGCCTTGATGGAGAGCGGCGTGGTGCTGGTGATGACTTCCAATTCCGCGCCGGATCAACTGTATCGTGATGGCCTCCAGCGTAGCCAGTTTCTACCCGCCATCGCTTTGATCAAGGCTGGGATGGAAGTGCTGTGCCTGGACGGTGGCACGGACTATCGCCAGCATCTGTTATCCCGCGCTGACATGTATCACTCGCCCTTGAACGAGCAGACAGAAGAGGCGCTATTGCGCATTTTCCAAATAATTGGAAACGGGGTGAGCGATGGACACGTTGAACTCCAGGTTGAAGGTCGTGCGCTTGTCGCCCGGCATGTTGGTGATGGTCTGGCATGGTTCGATTTTCAGACCCTGTGCAGCGGGCCGCGCAGCAAGCCAGACTATATCGATCTCGCAGGTCGTTTTTACACCCTGATCGTGTCCGGCATCCCCGTTTTTAATGCGGACCGGCAGGCAGAGGCACGTCGTTTCCTGTGGCTGATCGACGAGTTGTATGATAAACGGGTCAAACTGATCCTTTCAGCCGAAGCGCCACTGGCTGAGCTAGGGTCGCCCGACCTGCTTTCGGGAGAGTTTCGCCGGGCTTTGAGTCGTCTGGCTGAAATGCAGTCAGTGGGTTATGCCGACGCCCGATAGGGGGTGAAACCAGGCTTCCAGGCAAAGCAGTGTAGCAGGGTAAAATCGATGATACGTCATCGTCTATCCAGGGTAGAAACTACCTTGTGAGATAGCGGCCCATGTCTTTGTCCATAAGCTGGGCGATGCGTTCTGGCTTCTGAAAGGGCAGCGCATGGTCAGCGCCTTCAATCAAATGACAGTCCCAGTCCTGGCGCTGATTTGCCAGTTCCTGGCAGAAGTCATGT
Source organism: Sulfuricellaceae bacterium (assembly GCA_030690895.1). Lineage (GTDB taxonomy): Bacteria > Pseudomonadota > Gammaproteobacteria > Burkholderiales > Sulfuricellaceae > Sulfurimicrobium. Next base: position 30,072 of record JAUYFQ010000086.1, on the reverse strand, counting down.
ATTTCACCGTTTGATCGTGCGCCGACAAAGCTGCTGACGTGGCTCTGAGCGGCGATCAGCTTGCTTCTGTCAACTGACCTGGCAGCTTGTGTGACAGCCTCCAGCACGCAGGCGAGACCCTTGGGGCGGTGCGAGAGTCTGGCGCGAACGATTTCTTCGTTTCTCGAATTCTGGTTGCGCTTAGGGGAAACAATGTCCAGAAAGATTCTCAGACCGTGCTCCAGTTCTTCATCTATGCGCAGTTTTTGGGTTGCCTGCAGTAGCGCTTCGCGATGATCCAGCAGGAGTTTTTCATCTGCGCCGCTTAACAAGCCCGGTTCAAGCAGGTAGGTCTTTGCGATTTTGTCTGGACACTCGGCTTTGAGTTGCATCGCGACCAAACCGCCATAGGAATAGCCAGCCAGATCATATTGATCCCAAGCCTGCGCCTTGAGTAGCAATTGCAGGTCGGAGACGACATCCAACGTGGAAAATGGGTGTTCAATGCGATCCGGGAAGTGGGTTTTTCCAACGCCGCGCAAGTCTGGAACCAATATTTCAGACCAATTTTGCAGATGGGGAATAATTGCTTCCCAAGTGATGGCGCCATCCACGCCGCCGCCGTGAAGCAGTAGCAGACGTCTCTCCCTTGATGCGGTCTTGCGGTAAATCCGGTAATGGACGATTTGCTGTGGCAGGTTGAGATAGCCTTCCACATCGGGCGTCAGGATGGCCATCAGGCAGCAGTCAACAGGGGTCAGCCTATGCCGAGTTGCTCAACCCAGGATAGTGACTCCAGGTGCGCCTTGTTGACCTTTTCTGGATCCATGGCCATGGACTCGGCGATCTCTTCGATCTTGCCGGGGTTGGCATTTTCGCAGGCGATCGCCAGGGCGAGGAATGGCCCGTAAATGCCTTGTTGGTTTAGTAGCGCGTCCGAAATGGTCTCCGGCAGATAGAGTTTCTCCAGCACGTCACTCATCGGCATTTCCAGCATGGCATCCAGCAAGGAAAAGATGCCGACAATGAACAGGTTGTCGCGATCACTTTTTTCGAGATAGTCCTGCCCCAGCAATTCGGTGAGTCGGCCGCGCGTGATGGCGGTTTTCATCAGGGCTGGCGGCGTGGAGTCGTTTCCGGCCGTCGCCAGCAGAAGTGTTAGCCAGCGGTACAACTGCTGGTAGCCAAGAATGGCCAGCGCGTGCCGAATGGACTGGATCTCGCAGGACAGACCGAAACCGACTGAATTGATGTAGCGCAGCAGCTTGAATGAGAGCGCGACATCGGCCTTGAAGCCATTTTCAATGTCTTTGACATCCTCGTTGTTGCGCACCTTGTTCAGCAAGGTCAGGACAGTCGCGTGTGCGGGGTTGATCACCTTGGCGGTGAGGGTTTCCGGATGGGCGAAGTAGTAGCCCTGAAAGTAATGGAAACCCAATTCCTTGCAGAATTTGTATTCGGTTTTCGTTTCGACTTTTTCAGCGATCAGCTTGGCCTTGGAGTCTTTCAATGTTTTGACCAGGGCTGCGGTTTTATCGAGCCCGAGCGCCTGAATGTCGATTTTTATGTAGTCTGCCAAAGGCAATAGATCAGCGTTGATTGGTCGATGGTCAAAATCATCCAGCGCAAAGTGGAAGCCCATGTGCTTCAGCCCATGGATACGGGCAAGCAGTTCTGGCGTGGATTCGACTGTTTCAAGCACTTCAAGCACTACACGCTTTGCCGGTAGAAGTTCGAGAAAGTCGCTCGTCAACATGGGAGCGGCAATGTTGATGAATGCCAGCTTGTCTCCCAGTAGCCAGTTGGCGTCCATGTTGCTGAAGGTGTTGATCAGAACGCGTGTGCCAGCCTCCAGGTCCCCGTCAATCCGTGCATGCGTGGCATCGGCGCTGTGGCGGAACAGCAGTTCATAAGCCACGATTTTTTGCTGGATGTCTACTATTGGCTGACGACCGAGATAGGCGTGATTTGACATGTGATTGCTCGGGGTTTAGAGGTTGTTAATCAGGCTGTTGCGCGCGAAAAAAGCGCCGCACGCGTGCCTTCGTTGTTCATTCGCAGCAACTCTTCCATGTCGAGGACCAGAACTACGGAGCCATCGCCGGACAGGGTTGCGCCGGCAATTCCCTTGGGCTTGATGTCGAGGAGCGGTTTGATGACGACATCGTCACGCCCGATGAACCCGTCGATTCCAAGAACGAAAGCAGTATCAGAGCTTTGCATGAGTACGCCAAAACTGGGCGGCAGATGATCAGGCCATCCGATCAGACTGGCCAGCGAACGCACCGGCAGGACTTCATCACGCACAATCATGGTGGCTCGGCCGGAAACCTGTTTGACATCCTTGGAGTCGATCGGGGTGATTTCGCGCACCATGGAAAGCGGAACGGCAAAAGGCTGATCGCCCACGCGAACCAGCAGAACCGGGAGAATCGCCAGCGTGAGCGGCAATGAAATGGTGATGGTGGTGCCGAGGCCGACGTTTGAGGAAATGTCGATCCTGCCATTGAGCTTGGTGATGTTGGTCTTGACCACATCCATGCCCACGCCACGACCGGAAACGTCTGAAATTTGATCCTTGGTGGAGAATCCGGGCAGGAAAATCAGATGCAGGCTTTGGCGGTCATCCAGGCTGTTGGCGGTTTCCAGGTCAATCAGCCCCTTTTCTACCGCCTTGTGTCGAATGGTGTCCGGCCTCATGCCCCGGCCATCGTCGGCAATTTCGATCATGATGTGATCGCCAATCTGTGATGCTGTCAAGCGAACCACACTCTTCAAGGGTTTGCCAGCTATCTGCCGCTCTTCCGGGCTGTCGACGCCATGGTCAACGGCATTACGCACCAGGTGGACCAGAGGATCGTTCAAGTCTTCGATCATGGTTTTGTCTATTTCGGTATCTTCACCTGAAAGCAGTAGTTCAACATCTTTACCCAGTTGACGGGCGAGGTCACGGGCCAGCCTGGGGTATTTCTGGAACAGTCGACCGATCGGTTGCATGCGTGTTTTCATGACCGCACTCTGCAAATCGCCAACCAGCAGATCGAGTTGGCTGACTGCTTCATCCAGCGCCTTGAAGGTGCCGGCATTATGTCTGCCAGCGAGGATGTCGGCGCGCAGGCTGGTCAGGCGGTTCTTGGTCAGGCCGATTTCACCCGTGTAGGTTAGAACCTGATCCAGGCGCGTCGTGTCAACCCGGATGGTGGTTTCCTTGGCTGCGGCTACGGCTGCCTGCTGTGTAGCCGGTGGCATCTGCCGAAGAGGCGGTGTGATGGGCGCGATTTCCGGATGTGGCGCCGGGCGTGCCTCTGTCAAGGATGTGGCGGCAGGAATGTGGTGCTGTGGTTCTGGCGCTGATGCCTTTGTTCCAAGCAGTCCGTGGTACATGCCGTTCCAGTCTGGCTCATTTCCTTGCGCAGCCGGGGCCGGTTCAGGTGCTGCCTGGCTCAGGGCTTCTGAGGCTGAGAGCAAGAGCTCTGCATGTCTGCCGGATATCACTGCATCGAGTGCGTCCAGAAGTGATTTTTGAGCGGGGGGGGGGACTTGAGACTGAGAAAGGGAACCGAACATGTCACGCACTACGCCTGTAGCAGCCATGATGACATCCATGATTTCCGGGTTCAGCGATAGCTCAGCAGTTCTAAGTTTGTCGAACAGGTTCTCCGTGCGGTGGCACAATTCAACCAGTTCATTCACGTTCAGAAAGCCGGCCCCACCTTTGATGGTGTGGAAGCCACGAAAAATATCGTTTAGCAGTAATTTGTCATTGGGCCGCTTTTCCAGCTCAACCAGTTTATTGTCCACATCGGACAGCAACTCTCCGGCTTCCATCAGAAAGTCGTTCAGTAATTCTTCCATTCCGGCGAAGTGGCTCATGGCTTACCCCTTATCTTGATTCTTCATGTCCGGCAAATGACTAAAAGCCCAAGCTTTCCAGCAGGTCGTCAACTTGCTGCTGGTTGGTGACCACCTCGGCGCCACCGGCTGAATTGATGACTGGCCCGTTGAGCAATCCATCAAAAACCTGGGTTACTTCGGTGCGCTTCTCGGATGGCGTGCTTTCAAGCAGCAGTTGCAGTAACTGCGTCTCCATTTTTTGAGCCAGCTCGGTGATTTTCTTGATGACTTGCCCGGTCAGATCCTGGAAGTCCTGCGCCATCATGATTTCCATCAATTGGGCGTTGGTCGCCTTGGTGTGCTCGGGCACTTCACCCAGGTAGGAGCGGGTTTCGCCGACCAGTTGCTTGAACTCTTCAACGCTCAGCTCATTGGCGAGCATGCGATCCCATTTTGATTTCAGGCGATTGGCGCCGGCTTCCATTTTTTCCTGCAAGGGCTGGGCGATTTCCGTTGCGGCCAGGGAGCGTTCAGCTGCTTTTTCCGTCATGGCGGCAATGTAGTTGAGGCGTTCGCGAGTATCCGGGATGGTATCCACAGCCTGCTCGATATTTTTGTCATAACCAAGCTCGCGCAAGGTGTCGTGCAGATTGCGGGTCATGTGCCCAATTGACGCAAACATTTTGTCGTCACCATGCCGGTCTTCTGATCCGCTCGACCTGGCTATTGCGTCAACCGGAGCGGGAGTCGCCGGTTTTTGTTTGGCTGTTACCGCGCTCTCGCTGGACTGGTTTGCCATGACTATGCTGTCAAATAGCGCTTCCAGATCGTCTGAATCACCTTGCTCGTTGCTCATCGATGCCCTCCCCCTTCTCTTGCCCATTTTTTGGTTCCGGCCGCGCTATGCGCTTAACCTGCAAGCAGGTTAGCCTCCGCCGAAAAATGGGCGGTATTAAAAATTATTATTTGGCGACCATTTTTTCAAAGATTTTATTTAGTTTTTCTTCCAGCGTCGCGGCAGTAAACGGCTTGACGACGTAACCGCTTGCGCCCGCCTGGGCAGCCTCGATGATATTTTCCTTCTTGGCCTCGGCCGTGACCATCAGAACCGGCAGGTGCTTCAGCGAGCCATCCGCACGGATGGCGCGAAGTAATTCAATTCCCGTCATGTTGGGCATGTTCCAGTCACTGACGACAAAGTCGAAGCTGCTGCCCTTGAGCTTGGCAAGGGCAACGACCCCGTCTTCAGCCTCGTCCACGTTGGTAAAACCCAATTCCTTGAGGAGGTTGCGCACGATTCTGCGCATGGTAGAAAAATCATCTACTACCAGAAATTTCATATTCTTGTCAGCCATAACTACTCCAAAATACGGGGAATTTTTTGCCCGAATTTATCTTGTTAACAGTGGGCGAAGCGTATCTGCCAGCACCACTGGATCGAACTTGGCTACGTAAGCGTCGACACCGACGGTCTTTCCCATGGTGCGGTTTGCATCAGAAGAAAGCGAGGAATGCATGACCACCGGGATGCCATCGAAGCGGCGGTCAGACTTGATTTTTTTGGTCAGGACGTAGCCATCCATCTCCGGCATTTCTGCATCGGTGAGCACCACGCTGATCAGGTTTGACAAGGGAATGCCATCATGCTGCGCGCGTGAAGCCATGTTTTGCAGTTTGTCCCATGCCTCCTGCCCATTGGTGGCTTGCTGGAAGGGGACTCCCAATTTTTCCAGCGTCATGGAGATTTCCTTGCGGGCAATTGCCGAGTCGTCGGTAAAAAACAGATATTGTTCTGGCAGCGACATTTCAACTGTCTGTAATTCCGGGATGGGTTCCATGCCCAAGGCGTTCACCAATACTTGTTCCACATCGATGATGGAAACCAGGCGCCCATCAGGCAGTTCGGTAATGGCGGTAATCATGCCTTCTGAACCTACCAGCATGCTTTGCGGCGGCTTGATCTTGTCCCAGTCGACACGCACGATACGGTCCACTTCGTGAACCAGAAATCCCTGCGTGTGCTTGCTGTACTCAGTCACGATCATGGTTTTTCCGGTGTCATCCGGCACATTGTCGAGCGGAAGGAAATCGGCAAGCGTGAGTACGGGAATGATGTTGCCGCGCAGCGAAATCACACCAAGTACGCCGCTTGGCATGTTGGGTGTCTTGGTGATGAACGGTGTCTGCGAAACTTCACGCACTTTGAAGACGTTAATCCCGAAATACTCCCCCGTTCCCAGGGTAAACAGGAGAATTTCCATTTTGTTGGAACCCGCCAACTTGGTACGGGCGTCAACGGATTCTATCAGGGCAGGAGAGCTCATGGTCGTCGGTCCCTTGTGTTCAGGTGGTCAAGCGGCGGGTCAGAATTTCGGATAATTTTGACGGCTCGAATTTGGAAACATATTCATCAACGCCGACAGACTTGCCTAGCTCCTGATTGGAGGCGCCGCTCAGGGAGGAATGCATGATGACGGGGATACCGGCGAAGCGCGAGTCGCTCTTGATGTTTTTGGTCAGAATGTAGCCATCCATTTCCGGCATTTCCACGTCGGTCAAAACCAGTTGAATGAAGTTTTTGACCGGCAGTTTTGCCTGCTCGGCGCGTGCTGCAATCAGCAGTAATTCCTCCCATGCCTGCTTGCCGGTCGTTGCGCTACGGTAGCGGATGTTCAGCGCTTCCAAGGTGCGTTCGATCTGTTTTCGGGCAACCGGCGAGTCGTCGGTGAAAAATATCGTGTGTTCTGTTTCCAGAGGGACAAGGTGGGAGAAGACAACCTCATGCTCATCGAAGTGGGATGTTTCGGAAAGGATCTTTTCGACGTCCATGAGCATGACAAGTCGGCCATCCGGAAGCTGGGTGACTGCTGTAATCAGGCCGCCCATCTGCGCTGTCAGCATTTCCGGCGGGACCTTGATCTCCGACCAGTCGAGCCGAAGGATGGTGTCCACGCTCTCAACCAGAAAACCCTGGGTGCGCGAGTTGTACTCGGTGACGATCATGATTTCGGGTTTTGTTTCGGATGAGATGCCCGTGTATTTGGTCAGATCCACTACCGGTACCAGCGCGCCGCGCAGGCTGACCATTCCCTCGACCGTGTGGGGCATGTCCGGCGCCCTGGTGATCTCGGGTACGCGCATGACTTCGCGCACCTTGAATACGTTGATGCCGAAAGTTTCCTTGCGCCCGCTGCTTTGGTCAAGACCCAGCGTAAACAGCAGAATTTCAAGTTTATTGGTGCCAGCAAGCTTCGTGCGGGCATCGACGCGTTTCAGTAAATCAGACATCTTTCAGGCTCCAGTGCGCTCCATTGCTTGCAGGATAACCAATTTCCATTATTGTTGCACCATATCTTGCAGCATTTCCTGTGCGGCGGAAGCAGGCATCATGATGGTCGGCTGGCAGGATCGTTTTCACAGGGTTCTTCTGCGCTGTTATTATTCGTGCAACGCACCAGTTTGTTGGGCGCGAAGCTATTTATCTCGGGCCTGAAGTTAAATGCAAATTGACTTGGCGTCAAGGCTTGCGGTGAGTCGTGAGGCCGGATTAATGCGGGTCTTTTTGAAGTTTGACTTGGCGTGATCCAGAAAAATATATCGATGGAACATGGGATTGAGGGGCACGGAAATTTTGTCAATTTCTCCGGAAAATGTCAGCAAGCAGGAATTGGAACAGGCTTTCAGTCTATTTAACGAGGTTTCTGCACAGCTCACTGTTGCCTATCACGAACTGCAAGCGCGGGTCGAGAGTCTGACTGGCGAACTGGCTGTGGCAAACGGCGAATTGCGCCGCCAGTATCTGGAGAAAGAGGCGCTTTCACAACGTCTGGAAGGGTTGCTTGCGGCCCTGCCGGCTGGCGTGGTGGCAGTGGACGAAGCTGGTGATGTAGGGACGGTGAACGCAGCTGCCATTCACATGTTCGGCGAGGATGTGGTCGGGCAGCGCTGGAGGGAAGTCATGCGCCGCTATCTTCGCCAGACGACTACGCCTCAGGAATGGGAATTGATGGGTCGGGATGGGGCGTTTTCCAGACTGAATGTCTCCGTAAGTCAGCTTGATGCGCAGCAAGGTGAAATCATCCTGTTGCACGATGTGACAGAGGCTTACAGGATGGAGCAGGACTTGCAGCGGCACCGCAGACTCTCGGCCATGGGGGAAATGGCGGCTGGACTGGCGCACCAGTTGAGGACGCCGCTCTCAACGGCCATTCTGTACGTCGGGAATCTGGCCAGAGAGGGGTTGGGAGAGGCGGAGCGCAACCGATTCTCGGAGAAGGCTTTGGCGCGCCTTCGTTACCTTGAACAACTGATACAGGATATGCTTTCCTTCGTGAAAGGTCAGCCGGGTGAGCGTGAACGGGTTGAGGTGGCTTCGCTGCTTCAGGAGTTGCAACTGATCATGGAGCCCCAGATGAGTCGGCAGAGAGTGGCCTTCAATGTCTCCGACAGCAGCGGTGGTAGTGTGATTCATGTGGATCGGAAGGCGCTGACTGGCGCCCTGGTGAATTTGCTGGAAAACGCGATGCAGGCCACAGGAGAGAGCGGGAAAGTGAGTTTGCACGCCGAGGTGCTGGAGGGCATGCTGGCCTTAAGCGTACAGGATGATGGTTGCGGGTTCGATGTGGTGCAGCAGGAGCGGTTGTTCGAGCCTTTTTATACGACACGTGGCGAGGGAACCGGCTTGGGGCTGGCGATTGTCAGAAATGTTGCACAGGCACACGGCGGCTCGGTCACGGCGAAATCAAGCCCCGGTGCGGGGAGTGAGTTTGCATTTAGATTGCCCCTGGAGATGGATAGGGGCATGGATTAGGAATATGGATTGAAAACACTACCCATTTTGGTCGTTGAAGATGATCGTGATTTGCGCGAGGCTTTGTGCGATACGCTGACGCTATCCGGATATGAAACGGTCAGTGCGCCTGATGGTGAGGCGGCCTTGTCCGAATTGAAGCGGCGCACTTTCGGTCTGGTCGTGAGTGACGTGCAAATGCGACCGATGGATGGTCACGAGCTGTTGCGTGAGATTAAAACCGGATTTCCCTTTTTGCCTGTGATCCTGATGACCGCATACGGCATGATCGACAAGGCGGTCGAAGCCATGCGGGATGGCGCCAGCACCTATCTGACCAAACCCTTCGAGCCGGATCGATTGCTGGCCGAAGTGGCGCGCTACATGTTGCCTGCGTCAGTGCCTGCGGGTGGAGAGCAGGATGCAGTCATTGAAGATCCGCGTACTCGCGAGGTGTTCGCCATGGCGCAACGCGTGGCGGTGACACTGGCCACGGTTCTGATCGGCGGAGAGAGCGGGACGGGAAAAGAAGTCGTGGCGCGTTACATTCACCAGCATTCTGCGCGCGCAGGCGGACCGTTTGTGGCGATCAATTGCGCGGCCATACCCGAAAATCTGCTGGAGGCCACCCTCTTCGGGTATGAAAAAGGAGCTTATACCGGCGCGCAACAGGCGCAGCACGGCAAGTTCGAGCAGGCTCAAGGCGGGACGCTCCTGCTCGATGAAGTAACCGAGATGCCGCTGGCCTTGCAGGCGAAACTATTGCGAGTTTTGCAGGAACGGGAGGTCGAGCGCCTGGGCGGTCGCAAGGTGATCGCGCTGGATGTGCGCGTGTTGGCGACCTCTAACCGGGATATTGCTGCCGAAGTGGCGCGGGGCGCGTTCCGGGAAGATCTCTTTTATCGTCTCAATGTTTTCCCCCTGCTTATGCCGGCATTGCGTGATCGGCCTGCTGACATTCCCGTGCTCGCCAGGCAATTCATTCACCGGTTTGCCAATGCTTTTGGCCGCAGTGGAATCACCCTGTCGACGGCGGCGGAGCGGCAATTGACGCAATATGGCTGGCCGGGTAACATCAGGGAGCTTGAAAATGTCATTCAGCGCGCCCTGATTCTGGCGTCCGGCAAGGAAATCGAACCGGCGCACCTGTATTTGCCGGTTTTTGCCGAAAAGGGGAAAGCTGATGAACCGGTCGATATGGCGTCGGTCAAGAAGGCACATATTCTGGAGACGCTGGAAACTGTGGGTGGTTCGCGCAAACTGGCTGCGGAGCGGCTCGGAATAAGCGAGAGAACCCTGCGCTACAAGCTGCAACAATATCGGGATGAAGATTCGGTAGAATCGGATTTGCCCGAATAGCGGTATGAATTTTGCTTGATATTGGCTGTGTTTTGATGCCAGAGAGATTTAGATTATGAATATGCAAGGGATAGATCAGTTACTGACCCAGATGCGCGCAACGGCAGCGGGGGCTGCTGGCGTCCAGCCTTCCCCGGCGACGGTGCCAGGGATGGATGGGGGCGTTGATTTTGCTGCCATGCTCAAATCTTCCATTGATCAGGTTAACGCGGCGCAGCAGGGATCGAGCCAGATGGCTAAGAATTTCGAGCTGGGCAAGAGTGATGCCAATCTGCAGGATGTCATGATCTCTCTTCAGAAGGCTAATGTGTCCTTTCAAACCATGGTGCAGGTGCGCAATAAACTTGTTACCGCGTACCAGGAAATAATGAATATGCAGGCATGATGCTCCCAAAAAGCAGTCAAACTGAGTTGGGTAGATGCAGCACAGCCTTCAGGCCGACATGTCAGCCTGAAGGCTGTGCTGCATTGGAAGCTTTCTTTTATATGGCGTTTTTTGCCGGGTTTTGCCGGCGTAGAGTTCAATAATGGCCGTAGCAGTCCGGGATAATGCCTTTGGCGGAATGGGAGTTCGATTCGGCCTGATGAGCAACCAGCAGAAGCTGGGTCTGATGTTCGGCATTGCCGCGATTATCGCGCTTCTGGCCGGCTCCTGGATGTGGTCTCAGACGCCGGATTACCGTGTGCTCTATGGTGGCATGTCCGACCGCGATGGGGGGGCTGTAATCGCGTCCCTGCAACAGATGAATATCCCCTACAAAATGGCTGATGGCGGCGGTGCGATACTGGTGCCGTCCGGCCAGGTCTATGAGGTCCGTTTGCGCCTTGCCTCCCAGGGCCTGCCGAAAGGGAACGTGACGGGATTCGAGCTGATGGACGGCCAGAAACTGGGTATGAGCCAGTTTCAGGAGCAGGTCAATTATCAGCGCGCGCTGGAAGGGGAAATTACCCGTTCTATCCAGTCTCTTTCAGCGGTGCAGGGTGCACGGGTTCATCTTGCGATCCCCAGGCAAACCGTTTTTGTACGGGAGCAGCAGAAGCCCAGCGCATCCGTATTGCTCAGCTTGTATCCGGGGAAGGCGCTTGATCCGTCACAAGTCAGTGGCATCGTTCACCTGATTTCCAGCAGCGTTCCCAATTTGCCTGTCAACAACGTCACAATCGTTGATCAGAGCGGCAATATGCTCAGCGCTGCCGGTGATGGCTCGCGCGGGCGCAGCGGGCTGGATCCCTCGCAGCTGGATTATCTGCATGAAGTCGAGCAGAGCTACGTCAAGCGTATCGAAGCGATTCTGGCGCCGATTCTTGGCAAGGATAATGTTAAGGCCCAGGTAGCGGCCGACCTGGATTTTTCAACTATCGAGCAGACGGCTGAAACGTTCAAGCCCAATCCTGTCCCCAATGATGCGGCAATCCGCAGTCAGCAGGTGAACGAAACCATGGGGGATGCGGCCAAAACCCCAAGCGGTGTGCCTGGCGCGTTATCCAATCAGCCCCCCGGTGCGGCGAGTGCGCCAATTTCAGCTTCCGGAGCGCCGGCTGGCGGAACCGGCATTAGTGCCGGAAATAGCGGACCGGGCGCGCACAAGGAATCAACGACAAACTTCGAGGTTGACAAGACCATTCAGCATATCAAGCAACCTGTCGGTGCGATCAAGCGTTTGTCCGTCGCGGTTGTGGTGAATAATCGAAAAGCAGCTGGCAAGGACGCAAAAGGGGGGGGCAAGCCGCTCCCGGCGGCTGAAGTCGCTCAGTTGCAAAATCTGGTGAAGCAGGCCATGGGTTTTAATCAGGTGCGCGGTGACTCGCTTAATATCGTCAACGCCGCCTTCAGTGAAGGCGAACTGGTGGAGGTTCCCGCATCTCCGATCTGGAAAGACCCGGAGACCTTGGCCCTGGCCAAGGAGTTAGGCAAAAACCTGATTATCGCTGCGTTGCTGTTTTACCTGGTATTCGGCATTATCCGGCCGATATTGAAGGATGTTGCGCAATCAGTTCACACTGCTCAAGACAAGGCTCAGCAGGATGAGGCCGATATTGATGAGGGGGGCGTGGTTCATAAAATTTCGCATGAGGCCGCCGAAAGAGCTGCCCAGGCAGCGAATTATGAGGAAAACCTCAAGGCTGCCAAGGAACTGGCCAAGCAGGATCCGCGTGTGGTGGCCAGTGTGGTGAAAGACTGGGTGGATGGAGAATGAGTGAAGCCGGGGTCGTAAAAAGTGCAATATTGCTGATGTCTCTTGGTGAAGAAGAGGCGGCCGAGGTGTTCAAGTTTTTGGGGCCGAAAGAGGTGCAACGGCTGGGGACAGCCATGGCGGCGATCAAGAATGTCAAACGCGACCAGATCGAGAGCGTTCTGTATGATTTTCGCAAAGAGGCCGAGGAAAAAACCACAGTGGGCATGGCGAACGATGAGTACATTCGTTCTGTTTTGACCAAGGCGCTGGGCACCGAACGTGCGGCCAACCTCATCGACCGAATTCTGCAGGGGGGCGATACGGCCGGCATCGAGAGCCTGAAATGGATGGATGCGGGTGCGGTCGCCGAATTGATCAAGAACGAGCATCCGCAGATTATTGCAACGATCCTGGTGCATCTCGACCGGGATCAGGCCAGTGAGGTTCTGGGCTGTTTTGTCGAACGATTGCGCAATGATGTCATCCTGCGCATCGCAACGCTGGACGGTATTCAACCGGCAGCGCTCAGAGAACTGAATGACGTACTGACCAAGTTGCTGGCCGGTAGCACCAATATCAAGAAGAGTGCGATGGGTGGCGTGCGCGCTGCGGCTGAAATTCTCAACTTCATGGGTACCGCCAGCGAAACTTCGGTTATCAACAGCATCAGGGACTATGACCCTGAGCTGGCACAGGGAATCCAGGATGAAATGTTCGTCTTCGACAACCTGATGGATATCGATGACCGTTCTATCCAGTTGCTGTTGCGCGAAGTGCAGTCTGAATCCCTGATTCTCGCGCTCAAGGGCGCGACGCCGGAGCTCAGGGAAAAGATATTCAAGAATATGTCCTCGCGCGCAGCCGAGATGTTGCGGGACGATCTGGAAGCCAAAGGGCCGGTTCGCCTTTCCGAAGTCGAAGCAGAACAGAAGGAAATTCTCAAGGTTGTCCGGCGTCTGGCCGACGAAGGCCAGATTGTCCTGGGTGGCGGTGGAGACGAGCAATTCGTCTGATCCTGATTTAACAGCTTCATACACTTAAGCAAAAGGCGTACGTGGCAAATATCATCCCCAAGGAGCAATTGAGTGCATACCAGCGCTGGGAGCTGAATTCCTTTCAGGAGGACGATAGCCGGTCGGTGCTGAGCTTGCCCACGGCGGAAGCGATCGAGGCGATTCAGCAGCAGGCCCATCAGGAAGGCTATCAGGCGGGCTATCAAGTTGGTCAGGACGATGGGCGCCAGCAGGGGTACGCCAGTGGCAAGGAGCAGGTGGCGCAGGAAGCGGCTCGTCTGAGTGGGGCGCTCGGCCACCTGGAAGAAGCCCTTGCAAACGTGGAAAACCAGATGGCCGAAGCTTTGCTCGACTTGGCACTTGGCGTTGCCAGGCAGATGCTTCGCCAGGCACTGACGGTTCGGCCTGAACTGGTTTTGCCAATTATCCAGGAAGCGATCAATCGCCTGCCACAAACCAATCAGCACCCCCAGCTATTCATGAATCCCAAGGATGCCGAATTGGTGCGCAGTAACCTGGATGCAGAATTGGTGCACGGCCATTGGCGGATTCAGGAGGACAATCAGATTGCGCCGGGTGGTTGCCGTCTGGAAACAGCACAGTGCGAGCTGGATGTCACCTTGGAGCGCCGTTGGCAGGATGTGCTCGAAGCCTTGGGGCGGAGCGGAGAGTGGTTGACGACACCCGAATGACCATGATCCCAGATAATCCATTAGGCGGCGCAACGCGCCCGCACGAGCGCTGGCGGACGGATTTGCGGCCATTTTCGGCGTTTTCTCGGCGTCCATGGGACGGCCATGGACACCTCCCATCCACCAAAACTGCCTCGCAAACCGTCTCGCCAGCATCTCGTGCCCTAATGGATTATCTGGGATGATTGAAAACTGGCGAGCCTATTTGAAGCAGTGCCAGAGCACCATTGAAGTCATGCCCCCTGTTGTTCTGACAGGTCGACTGACTCGCGTTACCGGGTTGGTCATGGAAGCCGTGGGCCTCAAGCTGGCGGTAGGAAGTAGCTGCCTCGTTTCCCTGCCGGAAGGTCACCATGTCGAGGCGGAAGTGGTCGGCTTCTCGGGTGACCGGCTTTTGCTGATGCCTTCGACCGATGTTTACGGCTTAGTCCCGGGCGCCAAGGTGACTGCGCTGGTTACCCGAGTCCCGCCCGTGCCAGGGGCTCCATTTTTTTCACCCCGGCAGCGCCGGATCGAGGACCGCGCGAAGCATGTGCCGGTTGGAGACAAGCTGCTGGGGCGCGTACTCGATGGCGCGGGCAGGCCACTCGACAATCTGGGGCCGCTCCTGACAGATCATGTTGTCCCCTTGCAAAGCCGCCCGTGTAATCCGCTGGATCGTTCACCGATCCGCCATATCCTCGATGTGGGTGTACGTTCCATCAATTCTCTGTTAACCGTGGGTCGTGGGCAGCGTATGGGGCTGTTTGCGGGTAGCGGCATAGGCAAGAGCGTGTTGCTGGGCATGATGGCGCGCTATACCAGCGCCGATGTGATCGTGGTTGGACTGATCGGCGAGCGCGGGCGGGAGGTCAAGGAGTTCATCGAGAATATTCTTGGAGCGGAGGGCCTGGCGCGTTCGGTGGTGGTGGCGGCACCCGCCGATGCACCGCCATTGCTCCGGTTGCATGGCGCTTCATATGCGACCGCTATTGCCGAGTATTTCCGGGATCAGGGCAAACATGTGTTGCTGATCATGGATTCATTGACCCGGTTTGCCATGGCGCAGCGCGAAATTGCGCTGGCAATCGGTGAGCCGCCAGCGACCAAAGGTTATCCTCCTTCGGTATTTGCCAAATTGCCCCAGTTGGTGGAGCGAGCTGGGAATGGACTTGCCGGTGGCGGATCGATTACCGCGTTTTATACTGTTCTGAGCGAAGGCGATGACCTGCAGGACCCCATTGCGGACAGTGCGCGCGCCATTCTTGATGGTCACGTCGTTTTATCGCGCGCGCTGGCAGACTCTGGCCATTATCCGGCAATCGATATCGAGGCTTCCATCAGTCGTGTCATGAATGAGTTGATCAGTCCGGAGCACCTGGAGCGTGTGCGGCGATTCAAGCAACTGTATTCGCGCTACCAGCGCAGTCGGGATCTGATTAGCGTGGGCGCCTATGTCAGGGGCGGTGATCCCTTGCTCGACGAAGCCATCGCCATGTATCCAAGGCTGGAAGGCTATCTTCAGCAGGAGATGCGGCAAAGCGTCAGCGCGGATGTTGCCATGGCTCAGTTAGCCGCATTATTCGGTTAGTGATTCACTGATTTAATATCAATGGCTCGTAAATTTCCTCTGCAAACCTTGCTTGATCTGGCGCAAAACAAGGCTGATGGCGCAGCAAAAAGCTTGCAGGAACTCAAGGTGCGCTGGGATCAGGCCGAATCCCAGCTTAAACAGCTTCTGGAATATCGTGAGCTGTACCGTGACCGCCTGAAGGCATCTGCGAGCGGCGGGACTTCTGCCCTGGCGCTGAGGGATTTCAATCTGTTCATGCTCAAACTGGACGCCGCCATCAAATTGCAGCAAGAGGATGTTTCGCGCTGTCGGCAGCGGTGGGAGGCCGGGCAACAGGAATGGATGCATCGCAAGGTCAAGGTCAAGGCGCTGGATACATTGTCTTATCGTCACCAGCAGGCCGAGAACAAGCGTGAAGAACGAATCGAGCAGAAGGAGCAGGATGAGTTTTCCAGTCGGCAGGGCGTTGTGAAAGGGCCGTCTGGAGACGAAGGCCAAGACGAATAACCTTGCATGGGTAGCGTTGGCACACAAGTTGCTGCATGTAGCGCATTCTGAGGAGAAATCCATGCAAAGCATGCCTGTAGCTAGTCTGATGCCAAAAACTGCAATTGCGCCAAAAGGTGGGTCGGAAGGCACGCCACTCGTGAATGGTCTGGCTATCAATGCTGTCGATCAGAAAGATTTTTCAGCGATTTTGCTGGCCCAGCTTTTAGGTGGGGCATCGGTACCTGCCCCCGATGTTTTACCGCTGGTTAAAGAAAAAGTCTTTTTTTTGAATGATATTGATCCGAAGCTGGCGTCAGAGAACCCATTGGCGCAGGTTGAGAGTAGCGGTCTGCCGGTATTGCCGGACGCTTCACTGTTCGTCCTTCCCGTATTTTCCGATAAAACCGTGGTCCTTCCCGTATTTTCCGATAAAACCGTGGTCCTTCCTGCGTTTTCCGATAAAACCGTGGTCCTTCCTGCGTTTTCCGATAAAACCGTGGTTAGCGACATAAATCCAGAGTTACCTAGATCCAAGGGCGAGTTGACGCTGCTTGAGGTCGGTCTTGACTCGCAAAAAGCGGATTCGGATGTAACGGCAGAATTTGCCGTTAGCGGCAAAATTTTCCCCGGATTTCAGAATGTGGCGTCTGCCGTCGGTAAGCCAGTTGAACTGAAAGTCGACGACAAAGTGCCTGGTGTTGTCCTGGCTGCTTCAGAGGGCCGTGACGATGTTGACGCAGGCAGTTCGTTGCCTGATGTTGCCTTGGCTGTTGCTGATTCCCGTATTCCTGATCAATCAAAAAATCTGCTGCCTGTTGAAAATCAGCCCGTGTCCACGCCCATGGTCAGGCTGAACGTCGAGCCGCCTGTCGCCCCGCCCATTGAGGGCAAATCAACAGTATTGGCGGTGCAGCCGCCAGTCGGCAACTCCAACTGGGGAGAGTCATTCAGCCAGAAAGTGGTGTGGATGGTCGGCCAGCAACAGCAGGTGGCTGAAATGAAGCTTAACCCGCCTCACTTGGGGCCGATGGAGGTTAGGTTGACGGTGAATAACGACCAGGTGACAGCCATGTTCGTGTCACATCACGCCTCTGTGCGGGAGGCAATCGAGGCTGCTATGCCAAGATTGCGCGAGATGTTTGCCGATAGCGGCATGACGTTGGGTAATGCCATGGTCAGCTCGGAATCCTTTTCCCGTCAGCAGACGGCAAGCCAGGATCAGCGTTCCAATTCATCTCCGACTTCCCGGCCCGAATTTTCTGCTGCCCCGGATGACCCAGTCTTGCATCGGGGTGTCTTGACCCTGCGCCCTGACAGTGGCGGCCTGCTGGATTTCTTTGTCTGACATCGACCGTTGAGATGCCAATGCGCGGTGCGCCTGTTGTTTTTTTGCAACGTATTTTTGAGTGGCTTTCAAAAAATCATTCCAATATTTATTGATTTTTGGAAAATTCTTGGAACAAAAGCCGCGATATTCTGTAACATATTGAATGTAATAGACATTTGTTTGATATCGGTTTTTCTCCCCTCGTTTTACTTGTGTTTGCTTTGAGCGGGCTTAACAAGCGCTTGTGTTTTATCCCCTTCAGAGTTATCAAATTACATAAATAAGTAAACGAAACTACTTGTTTTTTATATAATTTAATATTATAAGTTGCACCAGAGCATGGGATTGCCATGCATGGATGCGCATCCGGGGTTAATCGGGAGATAAAAATGGCCAAGGATAAAGAAAAACCAGTGGACGCCGCTGGGGAAGCGGCGCCTAAAAAAGGCAAGGGCAAGCTTTTGGTCATCATTATTGCCGCAGTTGTGCTGCTTGCTGGCGGCGGTGGGGCTGCATGGTTTTTCTTGCACGCGAAAAAGCCTGCTTCAGCCGAAGAAGCCAAGCACGAAGCACCTGATGCGCCCCCGGTTTTCGCCAAGTTGGAGCAGTTCACCGTGAATCTGACAGCCGATGGTGAAGAACATTATTTGCAGACAGATGTAGAGCTCAAGGTGGCCGACGCCAAGGTGGTCGATGCAATCAAGTCGCACATGCCAGAGATCCGCAGCAACCTGCTGTTATTGCTATCGAGCAAAACAGCGTCGGTTATGGCGACCATGGATGGAAAGAAGAAGCTGAGCAAGGAGATTGCAAAACAGGTCAATGAAATATTGCATGCCAAGGAAAGCGAAGGCGTGTCCGATGTTTATTTCACAACTTTCGTGATTCAGTAGCGCCAAGGCGCTCCCGGATACAGGAAAATGGCTGACGATATTCTCTCGCAGGACGAAGTCGACGCACTCCTCAAAGGTGTGACCGGCGAGGTCGAGGAGGAAGCGGGCGACGATGATGGTGCAGGCGTTCGACCGTACAATCTCGCCAAGCAGGAACGCATCGTCCGTGGGCGCATGCCCGGCCTCGAACTTATCAATGAACGTTTTGCCCGACTATTCCGGATAGGGTTGTTCAATTTCATCCGCCGTAGCGCGGAAATTTCAGTCGGCCCTGTTCGGGTAATGAAATACAGCGAATTCATCCGTAACCTGGTGGTGCCCACCAACCTCAACCTGGTCCACATGAAACCCTTGCGTGGCACCGGCCTGTTCATTTTTGACCCCAACCTGGTCTTTCTGGTTGTAGATAATCTTTTCGGCGGGGACGGGCGTTTCCACATGCGGGTTGAAGGCCGGGATTTCACACCAACCGAGCAGCGCATTATTCAGAACATGCTGAATGTGGTGTTCGAAGAAATGCAAAAATGCTGGCATCCCATTTTTCCGGTCGAATTCGAATATGTCCGTTCGGAAATGAATACCCAGTTTGCCAATATTGCGACCCCCAGTGAGGTAGTTGTGGTGACGACCTTCAACATCGAGCTGGGGTCGGGCGGCGGCGACTTTCACGTGTGTTTGCCCTATGCTATGATCGAGCCGATCCGGGATCAGCTCTATAGCAGCATGCAGGGAGAACGGCTGGAAGTCGATGAACGCTGGACCAAATTGTTCACCAAACAGATACAGGTGGCTGAAGTGAATCTGGTTGCGACTTTAGGCGAGGCTCCGGTAACGCTGGGGCAGATACTCAACATGCAGGCGGGGGATGTGATCTCGCTCGATATTCCAGAAGCCATTGTTGCCGAGGTGGATGGAATCCCTATTTTGGAATGCAAGTATGGCGTACTCAATGGACAGTATGCGCTTAAAGTCAATAAAATCCTGACCATGCCAGAGCACGAGTCGCCGCCGGAGAAGCACAATGGCTGAAGAAGAAGTCAGTTCTGACGACTGGGCCGCCGCGATGGCGGAGCAGGGCGGGCCTGCTGAATCCTCTGCAGAGGACGACTGGGCGGCCGCGATGGCCGAACAGGGGCAGGCAGAGGCAGCCCCGGCAGCTACGGTCAGCATCCCCGTTTTCGAACAGTTCTCCGCATCGACCGGTCAGTCCGGCGTGGTCAACAATCTGGAAATGATTCTGGATATTCCAGTTAGCCTGACAGTTGAACTGGGACGCACAAAAATCGCCATTCGCAGCCTGTTGCAATTGGCTCAGGGTTCGGTTGTCGAGCTGGATGGTCTGGCTGGCGAGCCGATGAATGTATTGGTAAACGGATGTCTGATCGCGCAAGGCGAGGTCGTGGTAGTGAATGACAAATTTGGCATCCGTTTGACCGACATCATTTCGCCATCCGAACGTATTCGCAAACTCAACCGATGAAGTTGGCAACGCCCTCGTTTTTCTTGCTATTTTCTCGGGCGCTATTTTCTGGTGTTCTGTTTTTCTCTCTGACCCCACTCGCGTTTTCATCGCCAGCAACCGGTCTCCCCGCTTCGCCAGTGTCCATTGGTGGTGTTTTCCAGGTCTTTTTCGGGCTTGCGGTGGTTTTGGCCACTGTGGCGTTGGTTGCCTGGTTGCTCAAGCGCCTGGCGCCTGGTCATGTTTCTGCCGGTGGTGCGCTCAAACTGGTTGGGGGCATTGCGGTTGGCCCCAAGGAGCGGGTGGTGGTAGTCGAAATTGGCGATACCTGGCTGGTTCTTGGCGTCGCGCCTGGACAGGTCACCGCTTTGCATCAGTTACCGAGAGTCGAGAGCGATGTAACCGAAGGAGCGCCTTCATCTCCCCGCTTTGCCGACTGGTTGGGCGTGGTGATGAAGCGGCGTGGTGTTGATGAAAAATGATGGTTAACACAAAGTTCATCAAGCCAATTCGCGCCCTCACTCTGGCTATTTTCCTGGTCTCTCTGACTGGAATCACCCTGGCGGCAGACGTGGGTTTGCCCGCTGTTACCAGCACGCCTGCGCCGGGCGGAGGGCAGACATATACCCTCAGCATCCAGACGCTGCTGTTTCTTACGGCGCTCACTTTTCTGCCTGCGCTATTGCTGATGATGACCGCGTTTACCCGCATCATCATCGTACTGTCGCTTTTGCGTCAGGCGCTGGGTACCATGCAGGCGCCTCCGAATCAGGTCATTGTCGGTTTATCGCTGTTTCTGACGTTTTTTGTCATGTCACCCGTGTTCGACAAGATCTATACGGACGCTTATCAGCCCTATATGGAAAAAAGAATCGAGTTGAACGAGGCGTTCGACAAGGGCTCTCAACCACTCAAAACTTTCATGCTGCGCCAGACGCGCCATGAAGATCTTGCTCTGTTCGTCAAGCTCTCCCGGAGCGAACCGCTGGTGAGCGAAGACGCCGTACCACTGAAAATTCTGGTGCCTGCCTATGTGACAAGCGAGCTGAAAACCGCCTTTCAGATTGGCTTTCTCATTTTCATTCCTTTCCTGATCATCGATATGGTGGTGGCCAGCGTCCTGATGTCCATGGGTATGATGATGCTCTCCCCGGTAATGATTTCCCTGCCCTTCAAGCTGATGCTGTTTGTGCTGGTTGATGGCTGGAACCTGATGCTGGGTTCGCTGGTAGAGAGTTTCTATACATGACCCCCGAAACCGTCATGACCATTGGCCGTCAGGCGCTGGAGATGACCATGCTTCTTTCCGCGCCGATGTTGCTCGCCGCGCTGGCGACTGGCTTGCTGGTGAGCGTGTTTCAGGCCGCGACCCAGATCAATGAAATGACTTTGTCTTTTATCCCCAAACTGCTGGTCATGTTTCTTGCGCTAATTATCGCGGGGCCCTGGATGTTGACCTTGATGGTTGATTTCATGCGCCAGATATTTACCAGCATTCCCGGCATGGTCGGCTAGCCCGACTCGCGCAGAATGGCATGCTGAGTTTTACCTCCGAACAGCTCACCGCCTGGCTGGTGTTGTTTATCTGGCCGCTGGTTCGCGTGCTGGCACTGGTTGCCAGCTCACCTATTCTGGGTAATCCTGTCATTCCCCGCAGCGCCAAAATCGCCCTGTCTATCGCGTTGACGCTGGTGATTGCGCCGACGCTGGATCCCCTGCCGCAGATCGATCCCGGCTCACTGGCTGGTCTGCTAATCCTGGCGCAACAGATCATCATCGGCGTCGCCATGGGACTGGCCATGCGGGTGGTGTTTGTCGCAGTTGACATGGCTGGCAACATGATCGGGCTACAGATGGGCCTGGGATTCGCCACGCTGTTCGATCCGATCAATTCCGCGCAGGTGCCCGTGCTCTCGCAGTTTCTGGGTTTGCTGTTCACTCTGGTATTTCTTTCCCTGAACGGGCATCTGCTGATGATCGAAGTGTTAGCCGACAGCTTTCGGCTTTTCCCCATCTCGGCCGAGCCGTCCTCCGCACAGGCATGGCGATTGCTTGCTAATTGGGGCAGCGAGATTTTTTACTACGGTTTGTTGATGGCGCTGCCCATGATCGCCGCATTATTGATTGCCAACCTGTCGATCGGCATCATGACACGCGCCGCGCCCCAGTTGAATATTTTTGCAGTCGGTTTTCCGATCACGCTGGCTGCTGGTTTCATGGTGTTATTCGTCACCGTGCCCTTCATGCTGCCCTTGTTCGAGCGCTTGATGATGGATGGCGTGCAAACCATGCTGGCAGTGGTGCAAGCAGCAAAGCCTTAAGGTTTCTGGTCAACTGTCGATAAATCATGTGTAGAGACAGAAATTAAACAGAGAAACGAACAGGAGGTGTGCCATGGTCAGCATTCTCGATCTGTGTTCAGGCAAGTGGGAGCGCGATGAAATGATGGGCGACTTCGAGTGGGAAGTGGTATGTACTGGCTGGCGCCCGGATGTGCCGCCGGTGGAGCTGGTGACCGCTCTGATTAACGCATTCGATGCACCACCACGAAATGGCAGTTCAATGTCGGCGGACCTGGCTTTGAGCAACTTGGATGAATTTCTGGATCGAATGATGGTTCACTGACGACCCGTGTGCATCAGTGTCCGAGCTTGGTTTCCCGAAGCGGATAATATGGGTTAAACTGCAATTTTTTCGGGATAAGGCTTCATGCTAAAAGGCAGTTTGGTGGCGATTGTCACGCCGATGCGTGACGATGGTGGGCTCGACCTGGTTCGATTGCGCGAGCTGGTCGATTTCCACGTAGCGGAAAAGACTGATGGGATCGTTGTCGTCGGCACGACAGGCGAATCCCCAACGGTCAATTTTGAAGAACACTGCGAGTTGATCCGCGTGACCGTCGAGCAGGCATCTGGCCGGATACCGGTCATCGCCGGAACCGGCGCCAATTCAACCTCTGAAGCGATTGCGCTGACCCGTTGTGCCAAAGAAGCCGGCGCCAGCGCTTGTCTATTGGTGACCCCCTATTACAACAAGCCGACGCAGGAAGGCTTGTACCAGCACTTCAAAGCCGTAGCCGAGGCCGTCGATATTCCCGTGATTCTCTATAACGTGCCAGGCCGAACTGCTTGTGATTTGAGCAATGAAACCGTTTTGCGTCTGGCGCAGATCCCCAATGTTGTTGGAATCAAGGATGCGACCGGCAATCTGGAGCGTG
Organism: Sulfuricellaceae bacterium; assembly: GCA_030690895.1. Classification (GTDB taxonomy): domain Bacteria; phylum Pseudomonadota; class Gammaproteobacteria; order Burkholderiales; family Sulfuricellaceae; genus Sulfurimicrobium. The sequence goes on along the minus strand of JAUYFQ010000086.1, from coordinate 7,292 downwards.
GAACCGATCTGATCATGCGCGCACCTGGCGATTTCGCTCTTTATTCTGGCGATGATGCCAGTGCGCTGGCATTCATGCTGATGGGTGGCCATGGCGTCATTTCTGTTACTGCCAACGCAGCGCCCAGAAAAATGCACGAGATGTGCGAAGCCGCCTTCCGTGGAGATGTGCCTGCCGCACGCGCGATCAATGCCAAATTGTTTGGCTTGCACCAAAAGCTGTTTGTTGAAGCCAATCCCATCCCTGTGAAATGGGTGGTAGCTCAAATGGGAAAGATTGACACGGGCATTCGCTTGCCGTTGACGCCACTGTCAGCGCACCACCATGACTCGCTGAAAGCAGCGATGCGTCAGGCCGAAATTCTCTAACTGTCATGGCGAAGTGCCGCCCCAAATGTTGAAACAACACTTCGCCATGACAGCTTCCCCCACCCCTGCCCTCCCCCCAGTGTACCCGATGAAGCTGGGCATAAAGGAGAGGGGGACTAGGGCAACGCTTCGCTTTGTTTCACGTTAAGGATAGGCAATGAAGTTGCAAAAATACGTTATCTCCACCACCTTGCTGGTGTTTCTGGCTGGTTGTGGCACCACTGCCTTCGAAGGCAAGAAAGTCGATTACAAATCGGCAGGGAAGGTACCCACGCTCGAAGTGCCGCCCGATTTGACTTCGCCCGCAGCGGATAATCGCTACATCGTTCCGGACGCAGACTCGAAAGGCAGCGCTACCTTCTCAGCCTATAGTCGTGACCGGACTGGCCAGCAACAGACTGCCACCGAGTTGCTGCCGGTTCAGCCAAAAGTAACGCTTGAGCGCGCAGGAACACAGCGCTGGTTGGTTGTGCGCGCCACGCCGGAGCAAGTCTGGCCGGTGGTGAAAGAATTCTGGCTGGAATTGGGCTTTATCATCAATACCGAAGCGCCTGATGCCGGCCTGATGGAGACCGACTGGGCCGAAAATCGTGCAAAAATTCCGCAGGATGCTATTCGCAATGTAATAGGAAAAGTCTTTGACGGACTGTACTCGACCGCAGAGCGCGACAAGTTTCGTACCCGTATGGAACGTGGTGCTGCGCCAGAAACAACAGAAATTTATATCAGCCACCGTGGCATGATCGAGGTGATTCGAGGTGGGGACGGGGGTGACACAACGATCTGGCAGCCGCGTCAGGCCGATCCCGAGCTCGAGGCGGAAATGCTGCAACGCCTGATGTTGCGTTTTGGCGTGGAAGAATCCAAGGCAAAAGCCCAGGTAGCCAATCCGGTGGCGGTTGAACGCGCAAAACTGTTTACTGCGGAAGGCAATTCATATCTGCTGGTGCTGGATCCATTTGATCGTGCCTGGAGACGGGTCGGGCTGGCACTTGACCGTGTCGGCTTTACGGTTGTTGATCGGGATCGCTCGAAAGGCATTTATTTCGTTCGTTACGCCGACCCTGGTGTGGATGATGTCAAGAAGGAAAAAGGCTGGCTATCCAAGCTGTCATTCTGGAGCAGTGAAGACGGCAAGGCTGCACGCCTGGAGCAGTACCGTATTCTGGTGCAGGAGCAGGCGGGCAATAGTCAGGTTCAGGTGCAGGGCAAGGACGGGCAAGCGGATCGTTCGGAGACTGCCGGGAAAATCCTCAGGCTGTTGCATGAGCAACTAAGATAGAATCCAGCCACGTTTTTTGCTGTGCATAAATAACCATAAGGCCCGGAATTACCGGGCCTTTTCAATTTTTACCGTCTTGTGTCATCCAGCCTGTCAATCAGCACGGCGGCAGTGATTTGAAGAGCAAGAATTACCCTGTTCGGATTGAATGGACACCCTGCAACTATGGGGGACGGCAGGCGTGGTTTCTTTGTCCGGCTATGGGATGCGGGAAGCGCGTGGCGAAACTCCATCTTGGCAGCGCTGGCATCTTCGCCTGTCGGCACTGCTATCAATTAGCCTATGCCAGTCAACGGGAAAATACCGATGACCGTGCAACGCGCCGGGCAGACAAAATCCGGGATCGTCTGAAATGGGAACCGGGCATATTGAGCGGGCATGGCATCAAACCGAAGGGGATGTACTGGCGCACCTATCAGAGACTAACCATCAAGCACGATGCTAATGTGGGCATATCGCCTAATTACATGGCGCGACGGATGCGGATGATAGAGGAGAACTTGGACGAAATTGCAGCAGATTTGAATCTGTTTCGTAAAATCAGCGTTTGGTTTTGAACCGAATGGCTATCTATGCGGTAAAGTAATTGCTTTCCGGTGTCAAGCACTTGAACAAAGGGATACGGATGGCCGTTCCCGAAGGCACAGGGAGGCGGAAACCCATTACACAATGATGCAAAAAGACCTCGTGGGGAGTGCTCCAGACCGGCTAGGATTCTCCGCCGGTGGCGCCATAAGTTCCCGGACAGCGATGCTCGACGAACTCGGTGTGTTGCTCTCTGTGGTACCTGCTGATGAAGAAGCAGAGCGCTACCGCCATGCGATTATTGAGGATAACGTCCTTCACAAGACCACGGTCTCTAATCGTGAAAGAACCTTCAAGTTTCTGCGCCGGCTATATGCCCTTGACCCCCAAGTCTGCCTGTTTCGCGAAATGCGGCGTTTGTCCCTCTATGCGGCAGACGACACAAAACTACTGACTGGCCTGCTCGCCATGGCGCGAGAACCCATCCTGCGTGAATGCTTGGGCATGGTGCTAAATATACCTGTCGGAGATAGCCTGGGGCGAGCCCAGTTTGAGGCATGGATACGCGCGTTTGCACCAGGGCAATATTCCGAATCCATGTTTATTAGTTTCAGCCACAATCTTTATGCATCCTTCTACCAGTTTGGCTACCTCGGCGAATCGGTTGGCAAGGCACGCACCCGTATCCGGCCCAAGTCGGGTATTGCCTCCGTCACCTATGCCGCCTTCCTCGACTGGCTGCAAGGAATGAGCGGCATCGCGCTGCTTCAAGGCGACTATTCCCGTGCGCTTGATCTTGGTACAGACGAGCATGTGGCGCTGCTCCAGGCAGCAGGGCGACAGGGCTTGCTGAAAGTGGCCTATTCCGGCGGCGTCCTTGAACTGGCATTCCCTGGCTTCCTGAAAAATAATGAATCGAGGCTCACCCCATGACCCTGGCGCAAACCATACTTGAGCGCGTAAAGGAACATTTGGCTTTGCCCTGGCCCGATAACGTGTCTGCCCGTGAGCGGGTAGTAATGGTGGTGTACCCCCCGAGCGACGAGCGCAAACTTCGTCACCTGATCGAATCAGGTGAATTCGCCCGCGAAATCGCTACCACCGGACATGGTTGGGTAGAACATGATCTGGCCCCCGAGTTTTCGCGCTGGCTGGCAAATTATGAGTACCGCGATCGTTACCTGGGTCGTCCTGAACGATTATGGGACGATGCCGGCAACGTGCGCGGCCTGGAGGAGTATTTGGTGAACAGAATTGCCGAGACCGCGCAAGGGATGACGGCAAACGACACGCTGGCCCTGATTGGTGGGGGCGGATTGTTCGGCCTGCACAGCGTCTCATCGCTGGTGGAACACATCGAAAGCCATATCCCTGGTCGACTGGTGATCTTCTTCCCCGGCGAGCATGATGCCAAAAACAATAGCTACCGTCTCCTCGGCGCCAAGGATGGCTGGGGCTATCTTGCTGTTCCAATTACTTGCTGAAATTCCACGACGAGAACCACGATGAAGAACCGCGAAGTATTCGACAAGGACATTGACACCTTTTCGCTGGAAAACCAGGGTGTCGCCAAGGTCGATGAAGCGCTTGACGACCAGCAACGTCAAACGCTCCGTTTCGAGCTGGAAACCTTTGTCTGCAAGGGACACTACGAAGAGGGACTGCGCCGCATTCTGGAATCTTATGTCGAAACCCTGCGCAAGGGGCAGGAAGCCCCGGCAGCCTGGGTTTCAGGATTCTTCGGCAGTGGTAAGTCGCACCTGGTGAAGATGGCCCGCGCCCTGTGGACCAACCAGCCTTTTTCAGATGAGCGCACTCCGCGCGACATCAAGCGTTTACCGACTTCGGTGGCCGATGCGCTCACCGAACTGGATACGCTCGCCCGGCAGCGCAAGGCCACGCTTCGCGCCGCCTCAGGCACCCTGAGCCAGGGCGAAGGCGACAGTATTCGCAAGGCCGTGCTCAGCATCGTCTTCAAGGCGGTGGGCCTGCCAACAAAATACGACGAGGCCCGTACCCTGCTATGGCTGCGCAACGAAGGCATCGAACAAGCCGTCCGCGATGCCCTGCAAAAAAAGACACGTGTACTGGAACGTGAGCTACAAGACCTCTACGTCTCCTCACACCTGCACGATGCCATCCTGGCTGCCAAGCCCACCCTGGCGCGCGACACCTTCGAACTGGGTGACAAGCTGGAAAGCCAGTTCTCCTCCAAGGGCGACATCGGCCAGGAGGATTTCATCAAGTATTTCCGCCAGGCAGTGGATGGTGACGGCGAGATGCCCGTTTTCCTGCTGGTTCTCGACGAACTTCAGCAGTACATCGCCGACAGTGCCAATCGCGCCATGAGCGTCCAGGAAGTGATCGAGAGTCTCAGCAAAAACTTCGCTGGCCGTATCCTCATCATCGCCACCGGGCAGAGTGCGCTTACCGGTACACCGGTGCTTTCGAAGTTGCTGGGGCGCTTTCCCATCCAGGTACAGCTTTCCGATTCCGACGTGGAAGAAGTTCTGCGGGAGACGGTGCTCAAGAAAAAAGCCTCGGCCAGTACGCAGCTTGGCGAACTTTTTAGCTCGGGCGGCTGCCTGGGTGAAATTTCCGCTCATCTTCATGGCAGCCTGTTTGCGCATCGGCGCGAAGACGAAGCACAACTCGGGCCGAACTACCCCCTCCTGCCTACCCGCCAACGCTTGTGGGAGCGTGTGTTGGCAACGACTGACACCACCGGCACCGGCGTCCAGTTGCGCTCGCAACTACGCCTGGCTTTCGACGCCGTGCGCAAGAACAAGGACGCGCCGCTTGGCCACATCGTTGGCGGTGATTTCATTTACGACGAAATCCGCATGCGCTTGCGCCAGTCCAGCCAGATCAGCGCCGAAATCGCCAACGCCATCGATACCCTTGATGGCATGCAGGATGCACGCTCCAAGCTGAAAGCCCGCGCCCTCAAGGCCGTTTTCCTGCTCACCCGTATCACCGGCAACCCCGTCCAGGATACCGGCCTGCATAGCGATGCCCAAAGCATCGCCGACATATTGGTTGATGACCTGACCGGCCACAGTGCAGCCCTGCGGGGTGAAATCCGTGAAGTGCTTGACGAACTGGTGGACAAAGACCGCCTGCTGATGCGTGTATCCAGTGGCGCGCTAGAAGAATACCGCCTCCAGACCAAGGAAAGCGCCGACTGGTTTGCCTACCAGCGTGGCGAAGAAGATGCACTGCGTAGCAACCCCTCCGCTTATGAGAGCAAGATCAGGGAACAGTTGATGCAACTGGCTGGCGAACAGATACGCAAGTTGGCGATCCCCCAAGGCGTCAGCCGCGAGATACGCCGCCTCAAGTTGCATACCGATCCGATTACCGCACCCAAACCCGATAGCGACGTTCCCGTCTGGCTGCGTTCCGACCTGGACGGCACCCAGGCCAAGGAAGTGCTGGCGGACGCCGCCCGTGCCGGGATCGATTCAGCCATCATCTTCGCCCACGTCGCGCTGCCCCGCAAGGACGAGTTGGTGCGTGCCATCATCACCTATGAGGCAGCCAGGCACACACTGGATCATTTTGGAGAGGCGCAGACCCCAGAAGGGCAGGAGGCGCGCAATGCCTTGCTCAAACAGAAAGGAGATGCAGAAGACAGTGTCGGCGACCTTATCAAGGAGGCCTTCCAGCAAGCCCAGATCGTGCAGGGCGGCGGCCAGGTCATCGATGAAGGCGCCACGATTGATGACCGACTCAAAAAGGCCGGCGCCGATGCCGTGGCTCGCCTGTTTCCACGTTTCAGCACGGCCGATGCCGCTGGCTGGGGAAAGGCGCTGGAAGATGCACAGCGTGGCCTCACCAATTCCCTCGAAAAAGTCGGGCACGTCGGCGCGCCGGAAACACACCCTGCGGCACAAGAGATTCTGTCATTCATGGGTTCAAGCGCCCCCAAGGGCAGCAGGCTGCGCGAGCGGTTCATGGGCGAACCCTACGGCTGGTCTCAGGATGCCGTCGATGCCCTGCTCGCCACGCTGTTCCATGTTGGCCAGTTGCGCATCGTCAATGCCAGCGGCGCCCCCTGGCCACCCGGGAAGTTTATTGTTCGTGATGTCACTTCCAGCACCTTCTCGCGCGAGACTGCGCCGCTCTCCAACGAGGAAAAACGCGCCATTGCCCGCCTGGTGAAATGCAAACCCGACGAAGCCGAAACCCGCGCCCCAGAGTACGTCACCAAACTCAAGGATGCCCTGGCACGCGCCACCGGCGCTGCGCCACGCCCCGAGGCCAAGCCTAATGATTTGGTTGAAGAGTTGGCCACCCTTTCCGGCCGTGACCTTGTCAAGCGTCTGGCCGAGGAAGAAAAAACCGCTTCCGACCTGCTGGCCGCATTGGAAGCCCAGGCCACCAAAATTTGCCAACGCGAACCGCTCTGGCAGCAACTCAATACCCTGCTCGGCCACATGCATGGCCTGTCTGAAGCATCCGCCATCATGACCGAGCGTGATGCCATCCGCGATGGCCGCCTGTTGCTGGATGACCCTGACAAGATAGACCCATTGGTCAATCGGGCGGCGGATGCCTTGCGCACTACCGTTAACAAAGCCTTTAACGCTTATCGTAACGAATATGATCTTTGCACCAGTGAGATTGAGTCTGCGCCCGAATGGGCCAAACTTGCCCCCGAGGATCGCGCCGCCATTCTGCGGGAAGTCCAGCTTTCGGCACCCGAGAATACTCCCAAGCTGGGTACATTGAGCGATTTGCTCGACTCGCTGGCAGCCTGTTCGCCACAACGCTGGGCAGAAAAGCGCGACGCGCTGCGCGGCCAGCTAACCCGTGCGCTTAACCTGGCCTCACGCAAGCTGGAACCACTCGTTCAGCATGTCACCGCGCCACGCCGCATCATGCGCTCGGAAGCCGATCTGGATGCCTGGCTGGCTGAAGTGCGCAAAGCCGTGCTGGCGAAGCTCCCCGATGGCCCGGTTCAGCTTTAGATTTCCTGATTAGTTACATTCCTCAGTTGAGAAAATTGGCTATGATTCATGCTATTGAGCAAAGGCAGGCACGCACTACTCCCTCCCCTTCAAGGGGAGGGCTGGGGTGGGGATGGGTTGAGCCGGACGTTAGCGTTTGTAACC
>JAUYFQ010000074.1 GCA_030690895.1 Sulfuricellaceae bacterium | reverse complement strand
GGTGTTTCACGTGAAACGTTCAAAGAGAAACAACGCAATACCCAAAGAGCGGGCACAAGAGCGTTGCCACCGTCCCTCTCTCCCTTTGGGAGAGAGTAAGGAGAGAGGGAAACTGTCATGGCGAATCGTTGTTTCATGATGTGGGACGGCGATTCGCCATGACAGTTAGCTGCTTTTCCCACTCCAGCCGGTCTGCTGGGTAATGCCGGATAGCCTCGATCATTTCCGCATGACGGGCCGCCTGATGGCTCGCATCGTGAATGAGGGCGTAACCGATTGCCGGGGTTTCGAAGTTGCTGGCGATGTTGTCCATGAAGGCATGGATCAGGGCGATGGACTCGGCCTGATCCTGTGTGCGGTTCCACCAGGCGGCTGGATTGGCAACCAGTGCGCGCAGCGCGCTCAGGCGGGAAAGAATAGTGTGCCGCTGCTCGTCGTATTGCGCTTGCAAATTCGCATGGGTCTGGCGTAGTGATTCCGCGATTTGCGCGGAATCGGGGATCTCGGCCGGATAGCCCGCGTCGCACAGTTTGGCGATGGTGAACAGCATCACATCGCCATAAAACTGCCGCTCGAATTCACCTGACAGGTCGATCTTCTCGGACGCGACCCGGACGCCGGGGCGGAATTCGGCCTGCCCGGTAGCGCCGACGGTGCGCTTGTGCAACATGGGCAGATTGGCGGAAACGAAGCCAGACCCCAGTTCGGACTGGGCAATGCGGCCCAGAACCGGGCCGGCCATCCTCAGTTTGAGCGTTGCAAAGGGAATGAAATAACGCAGCGCTTGGGCGTTGATAACGTAATTTCCTGTGTAAACGGTTCGGGCTGGCCGGACGCTGGCGAGCGCATCTTCATGCTGAAAGTGCGTCTTGCGCGTGGGGTGCTCACCGTGGAAGAACCGGTCCAGGTTGGCTGAAAATTGCGCCAGGCATTGTGCGTGGTCGTGTTCGACCGTCAGGGGGCAAGGGTAATCAAAAGCCGCCTGTTCCGGCTGGAAACCGAACAGTGCGGCCATGTCATGGTAGGCGGCGTGATCTGGCCGTGTATCGGCCTTGCCGTGAAAGCTGCACGCGCCTGATGCCTCATGGGCAGCCATCTGATGCATGAACGCCAGGACATCTTCGAGAAAATTCCCCGCCATCACGGACGGGGAAACCGGCGGGTCGCCCACGACCTTGCCGGTCAGAATCTGGACGGGCAGGGATGAAAAGATCTGGTCGATATGATGAAGGTAGTCCAGGGGTTGATAGTCTTCCGCGTCGGTATTCACCCGGAATTCCTGGTCGCTGTCGATGAACCAGAACAGGGTGTCGGGCGCGAGCAGGGCGATCTGCGCCAAGCGAAGATAAGCCAGGTTGCGCGTGATGGACGCGCCTTTGTGGTAAAAGGCTTGCGTGTCTATGGTGCCCAGAATGCGGCTCAGGTCAGCCACCCGGCCTTGCTCGATAGCATCGAGCAGGGACATTTGCTCGGCCAGTCCAAAATAGCTTACTGCGACACCCTGCGCAGAGACTTCCCTAGCGATTTCGCGGTTGAGCGCCTGATTTTCCGCCTCCTTGCTATCGTCGGCGATCAACGCGGAGACCCGCAAACGGGAATCTGTTGCGTATCCAAATGTCCGGCAAAGCTGGAGCAGGCTGGCGAGACAGTCCTTGAGATGCTGCGGGCGGTCGGCGACGGGGATGACAATGACGAAATCGCGGCTTGAATCCTTTAACATCATCGCGCCAGATTCAGCGCCAGCAAGCGGCGCAGAATCTCCTCGTCAGACATTTCAGGCGTGTAATCGTCCCAGCCATAAGCCAGCGCCACGGCGGCATCCAGCGTTTTGTGCGCATTGTCCAGCCAAGCGGGGCGGGCGTTGTAGAGATTGGTGAGGGTGCGTTTTTTCAACTCAGACGCATAAGTCAAATCGCCCTTCGCGATTGCCCCCTCTCCCTCCGGGGGAGGGTTGGGGAGGGGGTGATGCTTGGGCACGGGACGTAGCGGATAACTGGCTTTTTCTTCTTCCGGGGTGCGAACCCAGTCCACCCACTCGGGCGGATTGAGCCAGGTTTCGCGGAGCTGGTTCAAGGCTTTGGCGGCTTGGGCGATATTTTCGGCAGCACAGCTTTCCTCCTCGCCTAAGCTTACCCCCTCCCCAACCCCTCCCCCGAGGGGAGAGGGGCTTGACGGCGTCAGGCCAGCGGGAAAGGGGAAGGTTTCAAAGGTGGTGGTGGGGGTGTAGCGGGGGCGGTCTTCCAGCGAAGTGCCCATGCGCAACGACCACAGTTCGTGAAAACGCGAATGAAGAATGCCGAAGGTGGTGTCGTCGGAGCGGGCGATAACGATCAATGCCTTGTCCGGCAAAATATTGCCATCGAGCCAGCGCCAGCAAATATGCTTGGTGACGGACGAAAGAGCCATGTAGCGGGTCAAGCCGGTTAATGTGGCTCGCATTTCAGGGCGCGGGCGTCCGTGCCTCCACCAGTTAACCCGAACAATTTTATCGCTATTCGATTTTCGCTCTGGTTTAACGTGTTGTATCACATAATCAAATGGAGCTTCATACAATGCGGCATCCGCCTCGCTCATCGCAGTGCCGAAATCAATAATCCAGCCATCTCGCGGGCGGCGTGTCACATCCATGCCGTTCCATGAGGGTTTGATTACATCGCTGTTCGGCTTGCCATTTGGGTTTGGCAACTTGAGCCATTGTCGTGCGAGTTCGCCATCAATATCGAATGCGCCAATTTTTTGGGAGCCTTGAAAGCTCACCCCAGAATTTTCCCTAATGGGCTTGGCCTGCGTGAGATTCAGCCCATCCCCCGCCGTCAAATCAGCATGAATCAGCGCAACAGACTTGCCATCGAGCATCGCTTCAAGCCCCTCTCCCTCCGGGGGAGGGGTTGGGGAGGGGGTAAGCTCTGGTGAGGATGAAACAGAAAACCCATGCAGCCAATCAAACACCGTCTGCAATACACCTTCCGTATTCTCCAGTACCTCGTTATTCCAGAAGCGCAGTACGGTAACTCCCTGAGCGGCCAGATAAGCCGAACGCCTTTCGTCATGCGCCTGTTGGCCGGATTCGGCGTGTTGTCCGCCGTCCAGCTCGACAGCGAGTTTTGCCTGATGGCAATAAAAGTCGAGGAAATAGGGGCCTAGCGGGTGCTGGCGACGGAATCCGTAGCCGAGTAGTTGGTTTCTTCGCAATAGTTGCCACAGCAGGTTTTCTACATCGGTTGAGCTCTTGCGCAGGGTGCGGGCGAATTCTTTTGTTTTTTCGGGTAAGGGGGGATTGGGGGTGATTTCCTTTTTACCCGAACTTACCCCCTCCCCAACCCCTCCCCCGGAGGGAGAGGGGCTTGATGCGTCGAAGCAGACCAGCGAGACGCGCACTGCCGCGCCTTCGTTGATCCAGGCTTCATCGCTCCATGCGTTAAAGATTCGGCCTGAATCGCAAATCCGCGTCAGCACTTGTTGGTTCGCGCCGCCGCGTATCGAGTTGGTCGCTACCAGCCCGGCCGCTTTTGCCTTGCCCTGCTCGATGTGGTTTCTGGCCTTGTCGAACCAGTAGCACACCAGATCAGCGCCCGGCGGTACGCGGTCTTTGGGGAATGTTTGGGCGAGGGCTTCAAAACAGGCGTCGCCCAACTCCCCGCGTTTTTTGCTGCCTCCCAAAAATGGCGGATTCCCCACAATGACATCACAGACCGGCCATTCGGCCTCTGATATTTTCCCTGCGTCAGCACTGATTTCCCCCTCCCCAGCCCTCCCCCGGGGGGAGAGGGAGTGTGTAATGAGGGCATCCCGATGTTCAATGCCTTCCAGTGATTTCAATATCGGGTTGCGCGAGATTTCCAGCCCGTTGCGGCGGCACCATTGAATGTCGCCGATCCATACCGTGACCCTTGCCAACTCGGCGGCGAATTCGTTGATTTCGATGCCGAGGATGTTGTGCGGCCCGGTTTGCATGGCGATTTCGGCGGGTAGCCCCAGTTCCTGGGCTTCGAGGCTGACCTGCTTTTCCACATCGCGCAGGGCTTTCAAGGCGAGGTAGAGGAAGTTGCCCGAGCCGCAGGCGGGGTCGAGCACCCGGAACTGGTTGAGTCTGAGCAGAAAACCTTGCCAGGCGGCGCGGGGTTTCTTGCCTTTGCCTTCTGCAATAACTACTTTGACGCTTTCCCATTCGGCCAGCAGCGGTTCGGTTATCAGCGGGGTAATCAGCTTGCCTATGGTGGCGGTATCGGTGTAGTGCGCGCCCAGCGGGGCGCGGGCGGCGGGGTCGAGGCCGCGTTCGAACAGGGTGCCGAAAATGGTGGGATCAATGCCGCGCCAGTCCATGTCGGCGGCGGCGCGGTGCAGAATATCAAGGTCGGATTTAGCCAGTTCGGGCACGTCTATCGCGCTAAACAGCCCGCCATTGAACCAGGCGATGTCGTGGTCGCCATACTCACCACCGCTTTTCTGTTGCATGGCGGTGAAGATTTTGGCGATGCGCCGGGCGGCTCGGTCGGTGTCCGTCCCGGCATTTTTGAGGATTTCGGTAAAGACGTTGCCGGGAAGCAAGGCTTCGTCCTCGGCAAACATGCAGAACAGGCATTGCACCAGAAAATGCGCGACCCGCTGGCCGTCCAGGCCGCGTGTCCGCATGGCTTTGGCGAGGCTGGAAAACTGCCCGGCGGCTTCAGCGGTAATCGCGGCGGTGGATTTCTCCGGGCGGAGTTTTTCGGGTTCGGTGAAGACCCAGCGCAGGAGTTGCAGCTTGCCGGGGTCGGTCAGTTCTGCGATGCGGATTTCTCGCGCTTCGTCGGGGTAGCCGGTGAAGGCGGTGTGAATGATGATGCGTTCGCGGTCGCACACAACCAGAAGGGGCGGGCTGTCGAGTTGGAGGGCGTAGTCGGTGAGCTGTTTGAGCGCGGCATTCAGGTCGCGTCCGGGCTTTTTGTTTTCCCAGCCGAAATGGCCGCGTTTCCAGACATCCGCCCAGCCGTCTCCTCCGCCGGACTTTTTCGCGCCGCGCTCGAAGCAGTAGTTTTCCGGGTCGCGCGGTTTGTCCACGCCCAGCAGTTCGCACAGGTCGTTGAAGTGCTGTTGCGCCCCGGCTCGTTCAGTGAGGGGGTTGTTTGCCCAGTGGGCGATGAAGGTTTCTGGGGTCATGTGGCTCTGGTCGAAACTCATCTGCCTGAGCGGTAATCCGGATAGGCGTCCCGGTCAAGCATGATTTCGATCAGGTTGATCTCGCGGATCAAGTCACATTCTACAAACAGTGCGTCAATATCCTGCTCGGTGGTGATTTTCCGGTGTCGGATACCGAATGACTGCGCCATCAGCCCAAAATCAGGATTAACGAAATCACAGTCGATGAAGCGGCTATCGTAAAGCTGCGCTTGATTCTTGCGGATCAGGCTCATGGTGGCATTGTTGAATACCACGATATTGAGCGGCAGGCGGTAATTCACGGCAGTCATGATTTCCATGCAGCACATCTGGAACCCGCCATCGCCCAGGATGGCGAATACCGGCTGATTGACTGCCGCGCGCGCGCCAATCGCGGCTGGAATCGCGTGTCCCAAAGACGAGATGCCGGTGTTGGGGAAATAGCGGTTATGCCGGGAAACGCGGAAGTAATTCTGGGCAAAAATAATGTTGTCGTCGAATATCAGCGCATTTTCTGGAAACTGCTCGGCCAGACTGAAAAAAAACTTCCTTGCCAGGGAAAATCGCTGGTCTGCTTCGGATAATCTTGCAGGAAGGCCTTGCTTGCTGGTGTGAAAATGATCGAGATTCTTTGCAGACACTTCGCGAGCCTCAAGATTTTTCATGATCTCGGCAAGCGCATCCCGGATATCTCCGTGCAGGGCGACATCCGCCTTGAACACCTTTTCCAGTTGCTCTGCGTCATGGTCGATCTGGATGATTTTCCGGTTCTCCAGCAGGCGGGCATCCCACAGATAGCTGGTGCGTTCGTTGAATCCAGCCCCCAGAAAAATGATCAGGTCGGCATGCTCGACAATGTAGCGGTACGCCTGTCCATCCGAAGTCACGCCCAGACAGCCGAGGGAAAGCGCCGAATCGTCGCCGATAGTACCCTTGCCTTTGAGGCTGGTGGTGACCGGAATGCCATAGGACGAACTCAAAGCCTGAACAGCCTCCTGCGCACCGGAGAGATGGCAGCCATAACCCGCCACGATGACCGGAAAACGGGACTCGATGATCAATTCCGTCAGCGCGTCCACTGGCAGGCAGCGCGGGTGACGCGGCATGGCGCGAGTATGGACTCGATCCAGCAGGTGCGCATCGACCTGTTCCTTCTGGACGTTATAAGGAAAACTCAGCAAAACCGGGCCGGGTAGGGGGGAAAGCAGGATTTTTGCCGCCTGGTTCAATACATGAACCAGGTAATCGGTGCGCTCAACGACCTTGTGATAACGGGTAATGCCCTTGAACAGGGCGGCCTGATCGATGCTACCGCCCTCGCCGGAACTCTCCTGCAAACCACCCTTGCCGAATATATGCGTCGAAGTCTCGCCGGTAATGATCAGGATCGCCTGCTTGTCGGCGTAGGCGTTGGCAATGCCGGTCACCAGATTGGTCGCACCCGGCCCCGCTGTGGTGATGCAGGCGCCGATCTTGCCCGAGGCGCGGGCAAACCCTCCCGCCATGAAAGCCGCGCCCTGCTCGTGCTTGACCAGTACGCTTTTGATTGAGGCGTCGTACAGACTGTCGTAAACCGGCAGAATATGCGCGCCCGGCATACCGAAAATGGTTTCGATGCCGAGGCGTTCCATAAACCGAACGATAAGTTCACTGACTGCGATGGTTTCCATGGTGTCTCATGCTGGTCCCCGACAGGATGCGGGCAAAGGAGAGGGATTTTAACCCAGTCGGCAAACGTTTGCTGTGTGACAATGGGGACATCATGATCTTCAGCGTGTTTGTTGTCTGGTTCGGTGTGGCAATCGGCTGTTTGTCCGGGACAAGCTCGCAGTACCGAGTTGGTTTTGGCTGATGTGGTTCAGGCTTGATTCATCCTTAAAAACTTAGTTGAACCACGAAATACACGAAAAACACGAAAAAATTCATAAAGATACAAGATGACTGCGCATCACCTGATGGGTGAGTGGATATTCCTGTTCAACCAATTGTTTTATTTCGTGTATTTCGTGTGTTTCGTGGTCGAAATGCGGTTTTTAGGTTCATGCCAGGCCGAACTGGATTATCATTGCTTTTCAGAAAACCATGAAGGAGGCATTCCGATGCGCTTTATTACCCGTTGCGTTCTCCCGATATTTCTGCCCCTTTTCATGACGGCCTGCGGTGTGGATGTCGCTACGACAGCAGCCACGCAAGCCCAGCTCAAGGCGAAAGAAGTGGAGGAGGCGAAAAAAACCATGGATCAATTTCAGCAGAAGCTGGATACGGCCAACCAGGCCCAGGAACTTGCGCGCGAAGCGGCGGAAAAGTCCGCCAATCCATAATGTCTGAGGGGATGCCAGCCTGGTTTGCCCGGGTATAACCCCGTCCGGTTTCGGATCGGGCGCTGCCTGCATCTTTTCCCTATAGGACGTAGCGCGCCAGGTCTTCGCTCTTGGCCAGTTCGTCGAGACGCAAGTTGACGTAGTCCGCGTCGATGACGAGCGTTTCACCATGTAGACCGCTGGCGTCGAAGGACACTTCTTCCAGCAGTTTTTCCATCACGGTATGCAGTCGGCGCGCACCGATATTTTCGGTGCGCTCATTCACTTCGTAGGCGATTTCCGCCAGTCTTCTGACTGCATCGGGCTGAAAATCCAGGTTGACGCCCTCGGTCTCAAGCAATGCCTGGTACTGGCGGGTGAGGCAGGCATCGGTGTTGGTCAGAATTTGCTCGAAGTCGCTGACCGAGAGGCTTTTCAGCTCGACCCGGATGGGCAGGCGGCCTTGCAGTTCCGGCACCAGGTCGGAGGGTTTGGCCAGATGGAACGCACCGCTACAAATGAACAGGATATGGTCGGTCTTGATCATGCCGTACTTGGTCGTCACCGTGGTGCCTTCGACCAGCGGCAACAAGTCGCGCTGTACGCCCTGGCGTGAGACTTCGCTGCCGGAGCCTTCCGAACGGCTGGTGATCTTGTCGATTTCATCCAGAAATACGATGCCGTTTTGCTCCACATTCTGCACGGCAGCCAGTTTCAGTTCTTCATCGTTGACCAGTTTGAACGCTTCTTCTTCGGTCAGCAGCTTCATGGCCTCACGGATTTTCAGCTTGCGCGTCTTGCTGCGGGTTGTGCCCATGTTCTGGAACATGCCCTGAATTTGCGAGGTCAGGTCTTCCATGCCGGGGGGTGCAAAAATTTCCATGTGCGCCTGCGCGGCAGCCACCTCGATGTCGATTTCCTTGTCGTCCAGCTTGCCCTCGCGCAGCATTTTGCGGAATTTCTGCCGCGTACCGCTATCCCGCTCTTCTTCATTATTATTGCTGTCGCGATTCCCGTCGCGAGCTGCGGGCAATAGCGCATCCAGAATGCGTTCTTCGGCATGCTCTTCAGCGCGGAAGCGGACTTTTGCGGTTTCCTGGTCGCGCGATTGTTTGATGGAAATTTCCACCAGATCGCGGATGATGGAATCGACGTCACGTCCGACATAACCCACTTCGGTGAATTTGGTGGCTTCCACCTTGATGAATGGCGCGTTGGCCAGTTTGGCCAGACGCCGTGCGATTTCGGTTTTTCCGACTCCGGTTGGCCCTATCATCAGGATATTCTTGGGCGTGATTTCCTGGCGCAGTGGCTCGGCGACCTGCGTGCGCCGCCAGCGGTTGCGCAGCGCGATAGCCACGGCGCGCTTGGCGGCCTGTTGGCCAATGATGTGCTTGTCGAGTTCGTGGACGATTTCCTGCGGAGACATTTCGGACATGGGAAAACCTTTGTTTAACCACGGGGAGCACGGGAAAACAGGGGAAGTCTTTCTGCCCCCGTGCTCCCCGTGTGCCCCGTGGTGAATATTTTATTCAAGCTCTTCGATTATGTGATTCTGGTTGGTGTAGATACACAAATCGGCGGCGATGGTGAGAGACTTCTTGATGATGTCTGCTGGCAGCAGTTCAGTGTGGTCGAGCAGTGCACGCGCGGCAGACTGGGCGTAAGCGCCGCCGCTGCCGATGGCAAGCAGGCCATCTTCCGGCTCCAGTACGTCGCCGTTTCCGGTGATGATCAGGGAGACTTCCCGGTCGGCCACGGTCAGCATGGCCTCCAGTCGCCGTAGCATGCGGTCGGTACGCCAGTCCTTGGCCAGTTCCACGGCAGATCTCAGCAGATGGCCCTGATGTTTTTCCAGCTTGGCTTCAAATCGCTCGAACAGGGTGAACGCATCTGCCGTGCCGCCGGCAAAACCAGCCAGAATTTTTTCGTGATAGAGACGCCGAACCTTGCGTGCGCTGGCCTTGACGACGATATTGCCGAGGGTAACTTGACCGTCACCGCCCATGGCGACACGACTGCCGCGCCGGACGGAAAGGATGGTAGTGCCGTGATATTGTTCCATGGAGTGGGGTGCGTGGCCGAAAGTCCCCATTATGCCGGTCAGACCGGCCGGGAATCAATGCGCTTTTTTGCGGACGAGTTTGGCGAATTCTTCCACGTTCATCATGTGGAAGAGTGCCTTGATCAATTCGTTGGTTTCCAGGATCGACACGGTTTTCCCATCCTGGGTCAGGCTGATCAGCGCGCCGAGGACATTCCCGACGGCGACAAAATCGACACGGGACACATCGGCCATGTTGATGCGAACTTCTTTTTTGTCCTTGGCGTAGGCGGCCAGGTCGCTTAGCTGGGACTGGCTGGATTCCGAAATAACGCCGTGCAGGCGGAAGGCATCATCCTGCAGTTCCAGGCTGTTTGTTGTCTTGATAGTCGGGGATTTTTCCTGTGCGGCGGCCAGATCCGGCTTGACTGTTTCCCATGCAGGGGGGGAAATCTCATAAGTCACGGCGTACTCGATGGCCAGATCTTCATAGGTAGATTCAAGTCCAAGCCACTGGTACAGCTCGAACAATAACAGCCAGGTATCGGTTTCGACCGACTCTGATCCTCGCGCGGCAAGCTGTTTCTTGATCAGCTCGATCAGGCTTTCGACACCGTCCAGCTGGACGATGCGGCCTTTCTTGCGGCAGCCCTTCAGGCTTTCGCATAAGAGCTTGCAACCGCTTTGCTCGATGCTGGAGAGCGCGCCAAGCGACACCCTTACCTGCCCTGTGCCCTTTACCAGTTCGCACAACTTGTCGATTTCCGCACCCTTGGCAAGATGGTTGCCCATGCTGACTGAGTTCCTCAGCCCGGAATCGGTTTTTTGGGTGGTGGTGGCTACAGCTGCTGAAGACCGCCAGATTGGCGCTGAGCGCTCGAATTTCTCAACGAATTGCAGAGAGAGTTCGTTGAATGCCCGATGGTTATTCTGAACCTGATACAGGTCGAACAGCATCAGCCAAGGCTGCATTTCCGTGCTCTCCGGGTGGAGCTGGATATATTGCAGCAGGCTGTTCAGAGCCTGGTCGGGCATGTTGTTGGCGTAATAGACGGCAGCTTCGTCAACAATCGAAGCGGCCTCGGCACTGATATTCTCAAAAACAACCGCTTCGTCTCCAAAATCCTCCGCATCGAGGACTGGGGGAGGAGGCGCCTGGCGAGCCGGGGCAGCCGACCCCTTCGCAGGCGCATCTGTTGCCTTGGGCCTGGCGACGACGGGTGCCGGAATAGGGGCTGGGCTTTTACGAAATAACTTGGATAACAAATTTGGCCTTGCCAATTTACGTTACATTGAGACGACGAGCGTCACATTGTAGAGGATTTTGGCCTGTTTGCTCAATAGAATCACGAGGGAAACACCGCTCAATCAAGCAGCCACGCCTGATTTTATCGGTGCTTTCCGGGTATTTGGGCTGAGCGCATAAAGCACGAGTCCCAGTAGAGCCAGCAACCAGACGATCAATGGGCCTGGCGGCAGGTCCAGCCAGCTTGCCATGGCCAGTCCGCAAGCATAAGACAGCGCACCGAGAAGCAAGGCAGCAGGTGTTCTTCTGACGGAGGTGAACTTTCTCGTCGCCATGGCGGGCAAAATCAGGCTGGCAAATACCAGATATACCCCCACCAGTTGAACCGATGCGGTGACGGCGCAGGCAAACAGCCCATAAAATGCCAGCCCGCCCAGGCGCTCGCGCCGCCAGAGCAGGATGGTGACGAGCAATATCGTGAGCAGGCCGACAGGCCAGAGTTGCGCTGGGTTGACCCATAAAATCTGTCCCGCCAGCAAATCCTGCATGTGGTCGCCCCCATGCGGGTCTCCGGCCAGCAGCAGGACGCTGCTGCTGGCCGCCAGGACAAACAGTATGCCTATCGTTGCCTCCTGCACCTCCGGCCAGTATTTCTCGGTCCAGGAGAACAGCGCGGCGCCCAGCAGGGCGGCGGTGATAGCTGAAACTTGCACCCCCCAGCCCTGTGGCTCAAATCCGAGGCTGCCAGCGGCGATGACGCCCAGCCCGGCAATCTGGGCGATGGCCAAGTCAATGAATACTATTCCTCTGGAAAGTACCCTGATGCCCAGGGGTACATGTGTTGCCAGCACCAGCAAACCCGCAATGAAGGCGGGCAGAAGCAGAGACCAGTCCAGTGCCATGTTCATTTAATCACCACCATCAACCGGGCAATGGTGTCGTCGAACAGGCCAAACAGGTCCCTGGCCTTGTCCGATCCCCCGACCGTGTATGGCAAGACGATGGCAGGAATGGCCGTCCGACCGGAGAGCCATTCCGATGACCGGCCGCTGTTGTAGGCAGCACGCAGGATCAGGCCAGCCGGCTGGCGCTGTAGGTCGGAGAGGACCGCTGCCAGATGCCCGCTGTTTGGCTCGACACCCGGTTTGGGTTCAAGGGTTGCAACGCGCTTGAGGCCCAGCCAGTTTTCCAGATAAGGGAAGCCATTGTGCTGGACGACGATGGCTTGCCCCCTGAGTGGCGCTGCCTGCTTTTCCCAGCGGGTGATGGCGGCTTGCCAGCGCGTGGCAAAGTCAGCATGCCTGGACCGATATGTGGCGGCATTGACTGGATCGACTTCGGCCAGTTGTTTGGCCAGTGCGGCTGCCACCAGGCCGATATTTCGCGGGTCTGTCTGGATATGCGGGTTGCCGCCAGCATGGACATCGCCCTCCGCACGATCCAGCCGGACAGGAATTTCCAGCATTTTGACCTGGCGTGCCGCCTCGAAGTAACCGGGCTTGCCCGGCTGAATCTTCGGGTTGCCGGATTGTTGCAGCAGAATCGGCAGCCAGCCAATTTCCAGTTCTGCCCCGGTACAGACCAGCATGTCGGCGCTGCGCGCGCGCGCCAGCAAGCTGGGCTTGGCCTGGATATGGTGCGGGTCCTGCAGCGCGCTGGTGGCATTGGAGACGGACAGTAGTTCGCCGCCGATTTCCTGCGCCAACGCGCCCCACTCCGGCTCGCAGGCCAGGATATTGATGGCTGCCTGTACCGGGGTGGCCAGTATCGAGGTAGTCAGGAGCAGCAGCGGCAGTGCCGCGAATTTCGATAATGCTTTAGTCATGATGTCTCCATAAAGTAAAACTCGTGAAGCGAGCCTGCGTCCCTCTCTCCCTCCGGGAGAGAGTAAGGAGAGAGGGAAACGGGCGTGGCGAATCGATGGTTCATAATTAGGGGCAGCGATTTGCCATGCCCGTTAGAACGAATGAGCGCCGTGTGCGCCCAGGCTGTGGATATATTGCAGCGTGATCTGATGGTCGGCCATATCCCGCTCCGCTTTGTCCTGTGCGAGTTGCAGGCGGAAGCGCGAAAACTCGCTGGGGTTGTAATCGAACATCAGGCTGTGCCGCTGGGGCTGGTAGTCCGACGCTGCCAGTGGCATTTCGCTCGTTTGCGTGCCGGCATCCAGCCGGTCATAGCGGTAGCCAGTGCGCCAGTTGGGGTGGAACTGGTAGATACCCTGCGCGTACCAGCCTGACTGGCTGCTCTGCCAGTTGCTGCTCTGTCCGGTACAGGCGCCCCCGTTTGCCGTATTGTCCGCACAATCCAGGCTGCCATCCTCATCGCGATGCAGATACTCGGCCTGAAACTTGAAGTTCTGATTTTTTGCGTTGCCGTTTGGCGCCCACTTCCAGACGAAATCGGCGATCCAGAATTTGCTGCGCCCGTTGAACAAGGTTTCCATGTTGAGATTGTTGACGTCACCGAAAAGCCCTTCGCGGTCTTCTGATTTGTAGTCCAGTCGGGAAATCCCGGCGCGCCAGCTATGGCTATCCCCCAAGTCATCGCCAATGTGTGCAAAGGCGGCCCATGAGCCTGGCTTGTTCTGGCTGCTGCGGTTGACGCCCTGCCCAATCTCGGCGCCAAGTTCAAGCATGAACGGCGTGGGCGCCAGCCACTTGACCTGCAGGCCATCCTGACCATAGGATTCACCTATCATGGCCGCATAGGGCAAATTCTGGTCTGCAAAATCCCAGGCATGCGGATGCTGCTCGTTGGCATAGCCGATGCCGGAAAGGAACCGTCCCCCCTTGAGGGTGAACCCCTGGCCCAGCCCCAGCGTCTGGAACCAGGCTTCTTCAACCGCAACTTCATCATCTGTGATCGCCAGGGTGGCCAGCCCCCGGAAACCGGGGCCAATGTTGGAGGACAGGATCAACTCGCTTCCGTCTAGCGAGAATCCCTTGGCGCCGTCGTCATTGCGCCCGAGCGGCAGAAAACCGGTGATCTGCGCCCCCTCCTTGTCGGAATGGCTGTAACGTCCTTGCAGAATCAAGGAAATGTCCGGATTGAATGCGTTGGCGCGTGCTGGTTCGGGTGCGACCTGAGTGGCTACTGCGGCTTGGGTAGCCGGCGCAGCAGGTGCTTCCATGTCGGCCTTTTCCAGTCGTTTCTCCAGGCTGGCGATACGTGCTTCATATACCTGTTTGAGGGCCTGAATTTCAGCCCGGATTTGCTGGATTTCGGATGGGCTATCCGCGTGAACGGAAAGCGGTGCGCCCAGTGCCACGGCGATGGCGGACGCGAGCAGGGGTTTTTTAGCCATGATGACCTCGATAATATTGAACTCGCAAGCGAGTCTCTTTCCCTCTCTCCCTCTGGGAGAGAGTTAGGAGAGAGGGAAACTGCCCTGGCAGTTTAGATAAATGAGCAAAGCCCCCCCATCACTCAAGGCGGCAGGGGGCAAGCAAAGCGGGGGAAATCAGACGAAAGCAGGTGGGGCGCGGGCGAGGTAGGGCTGAGTTGCAGTAGAAGAAGCAAAGTAGGGTGAGGTTGGCTTTCCTGGCAAGGCGAGCCACATCGTGGGCAGGCGAAATTTGTTGGCCGCTGCCGCACCGTTCAGATCGGCATATGTCCCACACAGATCGCAGGCTGCTTGATGGGGAAGCTGTTTTTCCTGGCCGGACGGGTTGAGTGCTTCGCTCAGGTGCGAGACAGCATGCCGCATGGCGCCCTGCTGTGCGAACAGCAGGAAAAAAGCCAGCAGCAGGGATAGCGACAGGCGCTTAACGGACATGTCCGTTCCCCTCTCTCCTGACTCTCTCCCAAGGGGAGAGAGGGACGAAGACTCGCTGCGCGAGGATTTTATTTAGCAGGGAGGGCGTCATCTGCCTGGCTGGCCTGCAAATCGGCATGGTAACTCGATCGTACCATCGGCCCGCAGGCAGCATTCCTGAATCCCATTTCACTGGCCGCGCGGGAAAACACCTCGAACTGGTCGGGCGTAACAAAGCGAGTAACCGGGAGGTGATGGCGCGAAGGCTGCAAATACTGGCCAATGGTCAGCATGTCGACGCCATGAGCGCGCAGGTCGCGCATGACCACGAGGATTTCCTCGTCCATCTCGCCCAAGCCGACCATCAGGCCGGATTTGGTTGGAATGTCGGGGTGGCCTTCCTTGAAGGCTGCCAGCAATTGCAGGGAATGCGCATAATCCGCGCCGGGTCGCGCCTGTTTGTACAGTCGAGGCACGGTTTCCAGATTGTGGTTGAGAATGTCGGGCGGTGTGTTTGCCAGAATATCGAGCGCCGTATCCAGCCTGCCACGGAAATCCGGCACCAGTGTTTCGATCCGGGTGTGTGGCGCTGTTTCACGAACGGCCTGAATGCAGGCGGCAAAATGCGCCGCACCACCATCGCGCAAATCGTCACGGTCAACGCTGGTAATCACCACATATTTCAGCTTCATGGCGGCGATGGTGCGCGCCAGTCGGGCGGGCTCGTCCCCATCCGGCGGTAGCGGCTTGCCATGACCCACGTCGCAGAACGGGCAGCGCCGAGTACAGAGATCGCCAAGGATCATGAATGTCGCCGTGCCATGGCTGAAACATTCGCCTATATTTGGGCAGGCGGCTTCTTCGCACACCGTGTGCAATTCGTGCTCGCGCAGGATCTGCTTGATCTCGTCGAAACGCCCGCCAGAGGCGATTCTCGCCCGTATCCAGGCCGGTTTGCGCAAAGGCTCCTGGGGCACGATCTTGATCGGAATGCGGGAGGGTTTTGCTTCTCCCTTGTGAAGATTTGGATCTGCCATGGTGTGCTCTAACCTGAATTTTGCACAAACAGGGCGAATAACAAAGTAAGCATTTGATATAATACGAGTTATCAAAAAACATATTCGTAAAAAATGACTACTTGTACTCGCCCTGATGCCAATTCTACCCCAGAACAACTCCGCTTTCC
>JAUYFQ010000072.1 GCA_030690895.1 Sulfuricellaceae bacterium | reverse complement strand
TGACAGGTTGGGCAAAGCGAAGCGTGCCCAACGAACCGGTGCGATGTTGGGCACGCTTCGCTTTGCCCAACCTACGGCGCCATGCCACGAAATCACGAGCCACTACATCTAGTGGGCGGGTGTAACAACCGGATAAGCAGTGTTACATCCCGAACTACTTGCGCCCGCCCAGTAACCCTTCCACCGATTTCATTATATCGGCTGGCAGCAGCACCACTTTGGCGCCATTTGAAGCGGCCAGCTCCTTGATCGAGGCGATGTACTTCTCGCCCAGCAGATACAGCGCCGGCAGTTCCTTGTCCGGGATGGCATCGGTCACCAATCGAATCGCCTCGGCGCTGGCCGTAGCCAGGCGAATTTGCACTTCCGCGTCGCGCTTGGCTGATTCGAGACGAGCTTCCGCCTCAAGAATGGCTGCCTGCTTGTCGCCCTCGGCGCGAGTTACGGTGGCTTTGCGTTCTCGTTCGGCGGCGGCCTGCAATTCCATCGATTTCTGCATGGTAATGGAAGGCGAAATATCCTGGATTTCCACCGATTTCAGCGTCAAACCCCAATCCGCCACATCGTCGGCGATGGAGGTTTTCAGGCGCGCCTTGATCTGGTCGCGGCTGGAAAGGGCCTGGTCCAGATCCATATCGCCCAGGATCGAGCGCAGCGACGTTTGCACCAGATTCATCACCGCCATCTGGAAGTTGGTCACCCCATACACCGCGCTCTGCGTATCGGTCACTTTGACGAAAGCGATGGCATTGGTGATCAGCACCGCGTTATCGCGGGTAATCACTTCTTGCTGCGGGATATCCAGAATCATGTCCTTGGTCACCACCTTGTAGGCCACGTTGTCGATGTACGGCACCAGAATGTGCAGGCCGGGCATCAGCGTCTTCAAATACTTGCCCAGCCGCTCAACCACCCATTCCTCGCCCTGCGGCACGATACGAACCCCCTTCCAGAGGGTCAGAAACAGAAAAAGAATCAGAAAAACGGAAACGATTTGACCGCCCATGCTGCTCTCCTAAATTTTGGTTACTTTAAGTGTCTGCCCAAGCACATCCACCACCCGCGCGCGTTCGCCTGCAGCGATGGGCGCGTCGGCCACCACCGGCCAACGATCCGCACCCAAGACCGGACGCTGAAACAGGATTTCGCCTTCGCCGGTTTCCGTCACTGGCCGCGTCACCAGGCCGGCGATGCCCAACACCCCTTCTTTGGCCTGACCCGAGTGGGTGCGATCCGGTGATTTGAAGTACTTCAGCCAGGCCGCCACCATCGTGGCCGAAGCCAGAGACCACAGCAGAATCTGTGCAGTGAAAGAAAGCGGCAATAGCAAAGCAAGCAGACCGGTGATGAGTGCGCCCAGGCCAAACCAGAGCAGGAAGAAGGTCGAGACGAACATCTCCAGCGCAATCAAACCCAGGCCCAATGCCAGCCAATGCCACCACATCAATTCCATGCCGACCTCCCGAAACAGACCAAGCCGCATTGTGCCCGACAGATCCAGGCGCAATGCGAGCCACCCGCAAAATTGCCGTAAATCAAAAAACTCCACGCCACCTTTGTTCGCATCCCGAACACCTACGGGTATCCTTCGCAAACAAGCGAATGAAGGAGATTCAATGACACCGTTCAACATCAAAACAATTGCCGCAATGATCGGATTCGCCAGTGGCATCGTACTGATAGACGCCGCGCAAGCTGCCGACGATGCCGCCAAGGCAGCCACCACCGCCACCGAAGTGTGCGCTGGCTGTCACGGCGCCGATGGCAACAGCATCGCCCCCAATTTCCCCAAACTCGCCGGCCAGCAAAAGGTCTACCTGCTACGCGAACTGAAAGACTACAAGAGCGGCAAGCGGGTCAGCGAAATCATGGCGCCGCTCATGGCCACCTTGTCCGACGACGACTTGCCCCATCTGGCCGCCTATTACGCCAAACAAAAACCGGCTCCTGGTGTAGCGGGCGACGCCAAACTGCTCACTGTAGGCAAAAACCTGTACCTCAAAGGCAACAGCAAAACCGATGTGCCTTCGTGCGATAGCTGCCATGAAGAAGACGGCAACGGCTCCGGAAAATTCCCGCGTGTCGCCGGTCAGCATGTCGATTACACCCTCGACCAGTTCCGCCTCTATGCCACCGGCAAGCGCACCAATGGCGCTCGCGTCATGCAAGCCGTCGCCGAGCGGATGAGCGAAGAAGAAACCCGCGCCGTCGCCGAATTCATGGCCAGCATGCCCTAAGCCCGAGGAACCTCAGACATGAACCGCACCCTGTTTACACTCGCCCTGGCCACACTCGCAGCAAGCCCCGTCAACGCAGAATTCCACCAGCAACCCCGCGCGGCCGGCATCGAAACCTACGGCTACACCTGGAACTCTCCAGACCAGGACATGAACCGCGCCCTCGCTCATCAAGCCGACGCAAAGAAAGGCGAGGCCGCCTACAAAGTTTGCAAGGGTTGCCACAAGACGGACGGTTCCGGTCTGGCCGATGCCGACTACCCGCAACTCGCCGGCCAGCACGCCAGCGTGATCATCAAACAAATCATGGACATCCGCGCCGGCCGCCGCGACAACCCGCGCATGTACCCGTTCTCCGGCGACTGGATCGTCAGCGCCGAAGAAATCGCTGACATCGCCGCCTATCTCAACGCACTGCCGACGCCCGCCACCAACGGCAAAGGCAATGGCTACAACCTCGCGCACGGCAAAACCCTATACGAAAAAGACTGCGCCAGTTGCCACGGAAAAACCGGAGAAGGCGACGCCAGAAAGTTCTTCCCCAGAGTCGCCGGACAGCATTTCATCTACATCAAACGCGAAACCCGCGAAAGTCGAGACCAAGGCCGCCGTAACGCAAACCCGGAAATGGTCAAAGTGCTGAAGGGCTACACCGACGCAGATGTCGAGGCGGTCAGCGACCATATGGCGCGGCTGAAAATGAGTGAGAAGCGCTGAGAGCTGTTGTCCTGTTGTCTATCGCTTCGCTGCCCCGTTATTCGCCCCCGTTTACGCTTGGCGAGTTCAGTCGAGGCGGAGCAAGGACTTGATCTTGGCTTTGATCTCGGCCACTTCGATCGCGCTGGCACGGGCTTTGCGTTCGGCCTGGCGACCTTGCCAATCCAGGCTCCTGACCTGATCGGCGAGCGCGGCACCCGTTGCCCCCGATCCTGCGAGCACCACCTCGAACGGATAACCCTTGATCTGGTTGGTGATGGGTACACACACCAGCAAGCCGGCGCGACTGTTATAGGCTTTGGGGCTGAGCACGACCGCAGGGCGACGCCCCGCCTGCTCATGACCACTTTGCGGCGTAAAGTTCATCCAGACGATGTCGCCCTCGTCCGGCACGAAAAGCGCCGACATCAGAGCATCTCCTTGCCTTGGGGGGCGCCGAAATCCATCTCGACGTGGCGATTTTGTGCAGTGATTCCAGAGATCAAGTCATCCAACGAATACGATGCCACTGCCGGCTCGATGATTACCCGACCGTTTTCCACGCGCACCTCAACGGCTTGATCGAGCGCCAGATGCGCTGCTTCCATGATCGCCGCAGGTAGCCGCACCGCCGGACTATTGCCCCACTTTTTGACGAGTTGAATGGCCATTAGGTCATCTCCCAGTGTAGAAACGAATGTAGATACGCGGGGAGTCTAGGCCGTCGCGGAACACCGATCAACAAAAGGGTGGATATCGCGTCTGACCCCGTTCATGCACGAAGGCGAACAAGCGGTCAACTGCCGTTTCCAGGATTATCCTAGATTCCTCAGTTGGACGCGCCCGAGTGTGCGGTTGGCGGGTCGGCTGGCAAGGCGCGATGACGCGGCGGGGTCGTTTCCCGCAAGGAGGAGCAACGCGGCCAGACGGCCCGCCAAGCGTGCAAGCGGGCGCGTAGCGGTCTCACCCAACCGGTGAACGTAATTGAAGGCGCTAAACGTCGAGTACATGCGGGCTGCCAAAGAATGATGAGCGGTCAATTGAGGAATCCAGGATTATTCCTTATTCGGGAAAAAGAGCTTGCGCTTCGCTCCGCTTGACGTGATATTCGTATCACACCAACCCTAGGAGATAGTGTTATGGCTCTCTCGATCCGACTACCTGGCGACGTGGAAGAGCGATTGAAAAACCTGGCCGCGCTGACCGGGCGCACCAAGAGTTTTTACATCACCGAGGCGATTTGCGAACACCTCGACGACCTTGAAGATTTGTACCTGGCAGAGCGTGAACTTGAAGCGATCCGCGCGGGAAAGTCCGAAACCGTACCGCTCGAAGAAGTAATGAAACGCTATGGCATGGAAGGTTGAACTATCCACCCTGGCACGCAAAAACCTTGAACAGCTTGACCCGCAAGCCGCCCGCCGCATCCTGGCTTTCTTGCATGAGCGAGTGGCCCCGCTGGAGGACCCGCGCAGCATTGGCGAAGCCCTCAAGGGTTCCCGGCTTGGAGCGTTTTGGAAATACCGCGTTGGGGATTACCGAGTGATAGCCAACATCGAGGACGGCGCTTTGAGCGTGGTTGTCGTGAAGATTGGCAACCGACGCGAGGTGTACCGATAAGCACCCAAGCGAACGGCAAGGGGGCTGGACCTTGCCGCTAACCACGACACGCAGAAAAACGCCGGCTGGAAGCCGGCGTTTGTAAGGGGCAAGGGGAATAACCGTGGTCTGTCCCCAGTTATTCCCACCGAAATTTTGGCTGCGGGGGGCGGTAATAGCCGAAGGCATGGGGGCGTTTTTCAACACCCTGTTAACTTAGTGCCATGGGTGTCTGACCCCGTTTCCTTGCTTTGTCAGGCTGCTTGTTTGAGTGGCGCCGACATACCTCGTTTGCTGATGGATAGCACCTCGATACCAACAATATGCCCCTGGGCATCATAGTCCGCGACGATGCCAGGTTCGATTTCCCGAGTTGTCTCAATTTCCGCATCGCTGATTTCCAGGTAAGCGGCATCTGCCAGCGGGTCGAATTCAAGTTTCATAGGTCGGTAGCTCCATCGTCAAAATAGGCCGTGACCACGACAACAGGATCAGCGGTTTCGTTGTAGATCACACGCAGTACGCGGAAATTCCTTTCCGGAATCGCGAGTAGTGCATGCACCAATGTCGAATCATCCTCGTCGTTCTCGGTTCGCGACGGGTGGGCCACTGCCGCAGCAACCCACTCAAGCCGGATTTTTCGCTTGATACATCGCTTCCGCGCGTGTTCCGTCAGTGCATATTCCATCGGTGCCAGTCTATCCGGGAAACGAAATGGCGGCAGTAGGGCGTGGGGGGACGAAAATTCGGCACAACCAACGAAAACAGATGGCTGGAAGTGATATCGCTTTTCCGGTGCACTTATTCGAAACTCAGCACGAGCCGTTTACCTAGGGCGGCGGCAGCGCGCTCGAGTTGTTTGAGACTGGGAGAATGGCTCGGATCCTCCAGACGTTGCGCTGCGGGCCATGAGGTTTGCATGGCACGCGCCACCTCGCTCAAGGGCCGACTTCCACGTGCGCGCCGTACCAGCAGTGCTGCCTGAGTCTTCGCATCGGGAGCAATGTAGTGCGCGTTCTTCAAGCCAATGCTGGGGTCGGGCAGGAGATGCCCTTGGTCAATATGCCAATTCAGCATGGCCGACAAAGCCTCCGCCGCGTTAAACAGCGCCTCTTCGAGCGTTGATCCCTCGGTAAAAGTGTCGGGTAAATCGACGAACTGGACAAAAAAACCCGTGTCCTGCTGCTCAATGGTGGCGGGGTAACGAATATCCATGGTTTAGCCCTATTTCAGTTTCACGCCGGTTTGTCGTTGCAGGGCAGATATCAAGCCCTCGCCCAAATCACGCTTGCCATGTACCGGCACAGGCACGGCGCAATCGTCTTTGGTCATGATGTGGTGGTTACCATTGATTCGGTCAAGTACCCAAGCCAGCCCCTTTGATTGCCTCCTTAGATTGCGTTCATTCTTTGCAAACAGCTTTCCAGCCCAGTTTACAAGCGGCGGCGTAAGCTTTTGACGCTTCATCCTTACGCCCTACACGATCAAGCACCATTGCACGCCCGGCGTATGGGGGCAATTGATCGGGAGTTAACAGAATTGCCGCATCAAAATCAGCTAGCGCAGCGGGATAGTTCTTCTGAAAAAAACGGGCCATGCCACGATTATGATAGGCAGGACCATAATCTGGTTGCTGAGCTAGGGAGCGGCTGAAATCTTCTTCCGCCTTACCTAACAGCCCCATTTCATAGAGTTCGTGGCCGCGATTTAGATATATACGCGCCAGTCCGGTCATGCCTGAGCCTCTTGCAAAACCCCCATTGCGTTTTTAATTATTCGCTTCGAAAGGCGAAAGTGGGGGGTGCGGGCGTGCCATTTCTGGCATGATGAAGTTCTCTAAACAAACACCGAACGCCCGCGAAATGGATGCTAATCGAC
>JAUYFQ010000049.1 GCA_030690895.1 Sulfuricellaceae bacterium | reverse complement strand
CGCCATCGGCGCGGAAAAACGCGCCTGTGCCTGGCGCACTTCGAGTTGTTCACCCTGCGGCGCGAAACTTTCCAGGCTGGCGGCGGCAGAGAAACCGGACCAGAGGACGAGCAGAACAGCGAGTTTTTTCATGGTGTAGCCCTACCCCGAATGGAGGCGCGATTCTGGCACTGATGCGTGAGCCACGAATGATCGCGTCTTGAATGGGTAAGCGGAGGGAAAGGGTGACTTGATGGCTGCAACCGACCCGGAAGAGCCGCCCGGTCTTCGGCACCATGACGGACGGCTATCTGGGGTCGGGCCGGCACTCACCAGCGTCCGGCGTCATCTAAGCCTGAGTACCGGTTCCGCCCCGAAAGACACGGCCAGATCCGCGTTGGAGAGGAATGTGGGCTTGTCCTGACTATTTCGCAGTTCTACGTCGCTACAGCGGCCAACTCACATCCAGCACGCGAACGAAGATGCGCCGCCGTTCCAGTGGATCGAGTTGCGCTTCCAGCCGGGTTCTCAATTCCTCGGGCGAGCGGGGCTTCTTGCCGCCATCCGTGGCGCGTGGCATGCCCTTTTCGCCGAACCAGAGCACCAGGTAGACGCCATAGCCGAAGGCTCGGGGGGCGATGGTGTATTGCCCGATCAATTGGTCGCGTAGCGCGCGCCACAAGGTGTTGTTGCTGTCGCGCTTGATTTCGACGGGGAGCGCGAATTGGGTTTGATACGACAAGCGAAGATCGGCGCGCTTGTCGTTGGCGTAATCGCCTTCCGGCTGGCAGTCGATGCCCAGCAAATCAAGGCGTGCGCGCAGGCGGGTAAGCAATGCGTCACGGCACAGGTTTTCTTCCCGCTGGCTGGTTCGCTGCTTGTTCTCGACATTCCAGAAGGCGCGAAAACCATCGTCGTTGTCCTGGCGAATATCCCCGGCAATGTCGTCGAGAACATCGAGGGTGAGCGCGGCCAGATCGGCGGCGCTGGCCGGCGCCTGGTTGGCGAGTACCTGGGCTACATCGCGCGGCAGCAGGAAGCGAAACTCGTTTTCCCGCCTGCGCTGCCTCAGTTCATGGCGTGTGGCTTCCAGCAGGTGCTTCAGCTTGTGCAGCGCTGGCAAACCTAGCAGTCGGTCGATTTCCTGTGCCGACTCGGGGGTTGCCATTGCGCCCAGGCGGTTGGTCAGGGCGCGGATTTGGTCACCACGCCGCATGGCGTCGGTGACTACCCCACCGCCCTGCGGCCACTCAATTTCCGCATGGGGTGCGATCCGCTCGATCAGCTTGCCCAGCGTTCCGGCGGAAAGCTCACGGTCAACAGTGGGCCTGCCCAGGTCATCACTCAGGAAGCCGGATAAATGGTTGGCTCGAACCTCGGATTTGCCTACATAGCGCCACAACTCGCTTTCGTAATGCTCGGGGTCGAACAAGGTGGCGGTGGCCAGCCAATAGACCTTCTGGGCGGCATCCATGCCCTTCATCGACAGCTTCTGCTCGATCAGTACGGGTAGCTGTTCCGGCGCATAGCGCAAGGTGGCCTTGAGCAGATTTTCCAGATGATGCAATTGCCCGCTTCGTGCCCTGACTGGAAAGGTTTCCAGCAGGCGCGGTGCGGCCAGGGCGGCGACGGTGCGGTAGTCCGGGTCGTGCTCCAGGGGGTAGAGATAATTGGCGTGTTCCTTGCCGGCTTTCAGCGTGGCGCTTGCATAGTCGATCAAGACTTCGGCCACCAGCGCGGGGCGTTGCCGCACAAGATAGAGGAACCAATCCGGTGTGTTTCCGGTGCCATCGGTCAGGCGGAAAGCCACCATGCGGCGCAGCATCTCATCCGCCAGCGCATCAATTGCTTCTGCGCCATCCCGCCAGCGCAATTCCATGCCCACCAGGCAGGGGCGGCGAATGAAATGTTCCTGTTGCTTGATCGCGAGATCGACGATGGCGTCTACCGTCGGTAAGTCGACGCGCTCAGGGCAGTGGCGGAAACCAGATTCGGCTGCTGCGAGTAATTCCGGGCCGTTATCCGAATAGTTGTTGAAGCTCGCAGATATTTCCCCAGGGTTGTCGATGAAGTAATCCATCCACACGGTTGCAAGTTGATGCATGACAGAGGCATGAGCGGTGCCATCCTCAATTGCCGGAATGTATGGTGACACCTGGATAGCTCGTTTTCGCTTGACTACGCTACGCTCCTTATTGCGTGCGCTATCACTGGCAATTCGCTCCCAACGCCACTGGGGAATTTCACATACCAGCAAAGGATCAAGCCAGTTTTTACGTTCAGGTCGGGTCACACCCCATGTCTCAAGCTGCTCCAATGACAAGCCGGCCGAATCAGGCCGGTGCATGAGGATTTTTACCGCTTCGAATAGATGTTCTTTAGCAAGCGCATCGTTGTTGGCTATTGATGCCTGCCCAAGATGCCAAAGGCCCATGTTCTCAGGTGGCGTTACGAAGTCCAGGCGCTTTAAGTGGCTGTATAGGCAATTCCAAAGCCCCTCAACCTCGCCGCAGCGGGCATAGCAAATAGCCAGCAACTCCTTGTATCGCTCTGGTCGTCCTAGCATCCAGGCGGAGATGCTTTGCTGCTCGGTTTGTTCTCGTCGAATTCCGCCGAATTCATCGGAACCGACACCTAGCCAGTCGAACAGACGCTCGTTGGTGATCGCATCGCCATGAATCGCCAAACCGCGTGCCAGCAGCTTGTCCGCCATTTTGTTGAAACGACGTAGATAGGGATTGTTTGAACTGAGCTCTTTGCGACCAACGAGTCCATCAAGCAAGGCCGGTAGCTGTTCATCAGGCACGCATCGGGGCAATTCGTGTACCCAGAACCGATGGTAAGCACTGAATAACTTGAGTTTCTTTGGCTCATGCAAATAGTTCAACAACGCATCAGAACCAAGATGCTTGGGATAGAGATGCCGAAGAAGCAGCCCTGCCAGCTCGTCTTCATCATCAGCCACGCGCCCTGCTGTTGTGTCTTCAAGCAAGGCAATGGCTGACTGCGGGTCGCTTACCAGTTTGAGCCAAGCCCCAAGCGCGTCCTGCCTGACGGTGGGCCAGCGAGTGTCATCGCGAACGATCCCCTCCACTGTCGGTGCCATCTCCCCCAGCGCCTCCCCCTCGGTGAGGGCATCCAGCACGCAATCCACAAATGCCTGGCTGGCCTCGTCCCGCTCGGGCGCCTGCAAGACAGCAAGAAAGTAATCGCGCAGTTCAGGATCAGCCAACGCACCAAAGGGGTGCGCATTGCGCACGCCCCAACGAAACCCGTGGTAGCGCTGGGCTTCGCGGCGCAGTCCGTCGAGCAGTCGGCGTTTGTCCTGGGTCGGCATCGGCTTGACGTCGCCGTAGAGCACCACGGTCAACGGGTCTGCCTCGATCAACCGCGTCCGCGCCTTGTGGCTGTGCAGGGCGAGCCAGGCGTAGAGGCCGCGCAAACCGGCGACGGTGCGGCCGTCCTGGCCCAGCAGCAGATTCAATACTCGTCCCAGGGGTAGGCCGGCACGGTCGATTTGCCGCGCCAGCCAGCGCGCGGCGAGGTATTCGGCCACGCTACGGTGGCTGGGGATGACCCGCTCTACGCTCTCCGGGCGAAACAACTTGCTGCGCACGGCCTGCGCTGCCGCTTCCGGGTCGGGAGGCGCACAGCCGTTGAGCGGAATGAAGCGCGCGTCGGCGCGATCCCGGTCGAGCGCAATTCCGGTCTGATCGGACAGAAGCAGCACAGCACAGAGTTGGCCGGCGGCATCGAGCAGGCTTGCCACGGAATGGGGCCGAGTGCTGGCCTTGTCGCGATGCTGTTTGTTGGACTCATCGGCCAGTTTTTCGCAGGCCAGTCGGAAGGTCGCTTCACGAGTTTCCGGCCATTGGTCACCCCGGATCGCCTGGGCAAGCAGCCCCAAGGTCTGCGGGTTGCCGAGCAGGCCATCCACACCCAGCCGTCCCGCCTGTTCGACAAAGGCATGGGGGTCTGCCACGCCGTGGTTGTCGCGCAGGAGGATGAGGATGTCTTCTTCATCCAGCGGTTCGAGTTGCAATGCCACGATCTGCCCATCGGCTGAGGCCGACTTGATATCTTCGGCATCCGTGCTGCCATACCAGTCGGCGGCGCGGCAGGCGATGCGGAACGGCGGGGTACCCAGGCGTTTGAGTCGGCTGCGTACCCGCACCAGGGTGTTTTCACCGCCCGTGCCGGCGCGGATTTCGTCCAGGCCATCGAGAAACAGGGTCTTGCCCCGCCAGTCTTCATCCAGGTCGCTGTCGATGAATTCGGCGATACGCAGGCTTTCCCCGCCAGTTGCCGCTGCCTCCATCTTGAATGCCTCGGTTTTGCCCGCGCCCGGCTCGCCAAGCAGTACCCATGCGGGCAGGCTGCGGAATGCCTGGAGGTCTTCCGGCGGAGGGTCGACCGGGCTGGTGCGCCGGTCTTCAATCTTGCGAGCCTGGCGAGGAACCAGCGTCATCGCTTCACTCCAGCCAGTCCGCAGCGGGGCGAGACAGGAATTCAGCCAACGGAATGCCGCCCTCGCCGACGATGAAGGCGCGTGAGGTAGTGAATTTCTCGGTGAAGACAGTCAGCCCTTTCGGCTTGGCAAATCCCGTGCCGCTCTTGACCTCGATGGCGGCCAATTTGCGGCCGTTGCTCAGCACGAAATCCACTTCATCCGGGCTTTCACGCCAGTACTGCACCTCGCAGTCGTCGGATGCGGTGTTGCACAAGTGGGCGCCGACGGCGCTTTCCACCAGCCTGCCCCAGTAACTCCGGTCGTTGCGTGCTTCCGTGTAGGCATAACCACCCTGCGCCGAAATCAGCGCGGTATTGAGCGCATTGAGTTTGGGGCTGGAAGCGCGCTGACGGTGCTTCTGCCCGGCATACTTGGGCAGCCCGGTGAGCAGCCCCGCCTGCGAGAGCAAATCGAGGTAATGCGCCAGGGTCACCGTGTTGCCGGCATCCTGGAGCTGCCCTTGCAGCTTGGTGTAGGAAATGATCTGCCCGGAATAGGCACAACCCAGCTCGAACAAGGTCTTGAGCAGGGCGGGCTTGTCCACGCGCGTCATCTGGAGGATGTCTTTTTCGATGTTCGGGTGGATTAGCGCGCTGCGTACATATTCGCGCCAGCGCCGCTCATCGTGGATCAGGCCCGCACTGCCGGGATAACCACCGAAGTAGAGGTATTCGTCGAGGGAGAAATCGAAAGCCTCCTGCATTTCGGGATACGACCAGTGGGTCATGCGTATCGGTTCGTAGCGCCCGGCCAGGCTTTCCGTCAGCCCTTTCTGCATCAGCCAGGGCGATGAACCGAGCAGGATGACGTGCATGGCGAGGCCTTCGGCGCGGTCCGCATCCCACAAGCCTTTGACCACCTCGGACCAGCGCGGAATTTTCTGGATTTCATCTATCGCCAGGGCATAGGACTGACCTTCCGGCAGCGCCCTTGCTCTGGAACGGGCTTGTGCCCACTGCCGCACCAGCCATTCGGCGGTAGGCGGGGCGCCAGGAACGGGCAGCGCGGACAACATGGCCGCATCCTGGGCGCCGAATGGATCGACTGTCTCGGCAAGGGGCTGGTCCACAGCGGCGAAAGTGGCTGGCCGGCCAGTGAGCACTTGGCGTACCAGTGTGCTTTTTCCCACCTGGCGGGGACCGGCGACAACGATCATGAAGGTCGGCGGTTCATTCAGTCGTTGGCGCAGTGTCAGTGCCTGGCGGCGCTCGAAGGGCATGTCTATTCACGTTATGAGTAAATTTACTCATAAATGTAAATACACCTATTGGCAATGACAAGCACTTGTTGAAAACCATTGTGCAAATCTGTGCCAATTACCCCCCAAACAATTGAATCCTAACCGGTCTTTAACACCTCCTCCCCAAAATTTCTCTGTTTTGCGTGAGATACATGATGTAACTCATTGATTATTTGTTTCATCAACCCGGCAATTCAT
>JAUYFQ010000046.1 GCA_030690895.1 Sulfuricellaceae bacterium | reverse complement strand
AACCACAAATCACCCTTCACCCCGCCAGTGGGGGTTAGGGGGCTTTCGCCTGAAAATCAAAAAAATGCGCTGTGGTGATGCAAATGGCATGGAGGGGGATTTGTGCAACATTCAGGCTAGTTGGCCCTGAATTCGAGACTTCTTCAGCGCATGACGGATTGAGCGCCGCAGGGCAACGGGGCGAAGCATATCCTTGTAAACATATTCCCGGGCGCAGAACTCCAGGTCGGCTTCCTCGTCCCGCTCATCGTCATCACCGAGGAGCAGAAGAAATGGAACCTGCCAGCCCTCTTCCCGAGCCATTCTGAGAAGGTACCGGCCGCCGTACCCCTTGAGGTCGAAGTCCAGGAGGCAGATGTCATGGCGATTGGCCCGCAGCGCCTGAAACGCCGATTGAAAGGCCTCAACAGCGTCAATCTGGCAGTCGAGACCGGTCTCGGCCAATGCATGACCGATGTGGACGCGCTGCTCCACTTCGTCAGTCACGAGCAACAATTTCAGCGGCGGGGTTCCACCATTGACCATATTTTTAGCTTTCCTGTCCTGTGGAACACCGGTTCATGCCCGGTAACGACCTCCTCTTGCGTCAAGCAAGAAGACTCATTATCTCATTCAAATGTAGCATATAACCCTATCAGCATATCAACATTTATGCTCACATTATAATAAAGTTTTATCGCTACAATAAAAGGTGAGGCCAAAGCCAAGTTTCTCCCGGCCAACCGAGTCACGAAATATCTTTTCCACCCGAGCAGACAGATGAAACTGTTCGGTATAATGCCGAACGGCTTTTCAGTAGGTAACATTTTTGATCAAGTAGCGATTTTGTAGCGGAACCAGCATTAACCAAACGCAAAACAAAGCCATCGCAAACGACAAAAATCAAGCATAACTCGCTGATTTTCAATATAAAGCCCCGGTAGCTCAGTGGATAGAGCAACCCCCTCCTAAGGGGTAGGTCGGACGTTCGATTCGTCTTCGGGGCGCCAATCACACCCAAAAGTGGGCACTTGATTAGTACCCGCTTTATTGTTGCCCATCGCCGCCATCAGGCTCGCGTAGCTGCCTTTGCGCGTAGCTGCCTTTGATCGTAGCCTCATCCCCTTCCACAATGATCTCGTCCACCACCGCCTGCAGGTAACTTTTTGCCAAGGCTGAGTCTTTATCCATCAGTTTTGCCCGGATGAATTTGCTGAAGGCATCCACTTGGCTGGGCAGGATGCGTTCGATGGGAATAGCAGCACTCCTGCGCACACCGGCCATTTCAATCATGATGGATTCACGCGTCGACTTGAGTTGATCCACGCGCTTCTGGAGCGTTTCATCCAGTGGCAATGTGCCTGTTTCCACCGCTTCATAAATCCGGTTAAGGCGCTCTTCTGTTTGCTTCAGCTGCTTCTGTAACTGGGTTACTTGTTCCTGTTCCTTGTCCTTCGCGCCACTGGCACTCCTCCTGAGCTCTGCGAGCATGGATTGCAGGCGTTGTGGCGTGAATACTTGATCTGAGCTTCACCAGTTTAGAACCCGCTTGCACTGTCCCAAAGTCAATCCTGGCTTGATCCAATATCCACGTCTCAATCTTTGTATGCCACAAATGGAGCAAGTCGAGTTCACGCTGAATATAATGTTTTTCTGCGATTGCACTCAGCTTATGCCCCATGATTTGTGCAACTATTCCAGCCGGAACTTCCACCCACTCGGACAATGTACTAAAAGAACGGCGCAAACCATGCAAGGACAACGCGGGAAGTTTAGCGGCAGAAGTGCCTTGTTGTGGAGATGGCGTGGCTCTTCAATCCTTCCGGACGCGGCGGTGGGGCTACTGAAAACAAACGCATTACGGCGCGGTAGTGCTGTAATTAAATACTCCACATAGGACGTCAATGGAATGGTGCGCTCGCCTTCCACCTTATCGCGGATGATCAAACTCTTCCACTGAAAATCCATATCACTCCAGCGTAGTGCAGCCAATTCATTGCGGCGTGCGCCAGTTAACAATAGGCATTGCAGGTAAGCTGCAATTACAGGATTTCCAATCTTTTGCACCGCTTCAAACCATGGGAAAATTTACGCTTTCCTGATGCTGTCATTCTTTTTGGTTTGGGGGGATGGCACTTTCTTTTTTACATCATCGTCATAGCATGCATCGGCATGCACAATAGCGCTGTATTTATCTTGTTTGGCACACCAAGTTAAGAAGGCACGCAAGAAACGGAATAAGTAACCCGCTGACCAGCGGCAGGCAAATCCAGCGCCTCTATGTTGGCCTTGGTGAAGCTGATTTTGTTTTCCACGGCATCCTCCTGGGGTTACGCCGGGGTTACAAAGCAGGTGAATTTTCAGCTAATTTCGTTATATTTTTGCAAGAATTTCGTCCGCCAGTTCCGCCATCGCCACTCGTGACAGGCTGCGCGGTTTCAGAATCTTCGCTTCGGCAAACTGTGGATAGTGTTTGAGCGTGGAACGCAGGTAGGCGGGGTCGTAGTGCTGTTCCAGCAATTCGGCGACCAGCGTGTCCCATTCGCCTTTTTCGGCCATTTCATGCCAGCGATTGATGCGTTCCTTGCCGTGCAATTCGACCAGGAAACCGAGTTTGTGATTCAACTCGGCGGGGTCTTCGAGAAAATGCGGGTAGTCTTCCTTGAGAAATTCAACCCGTAAGGCAGTGCTGGCTTCGATGCGCAGGCATTCCCCTTGCCACATGGCGGCGATCAGCGATTCGGGGACGCGCACATTGCCGATTTTCTTGCTTTCAGCTTCCACGTAGACCGGGCGGGCAGGGTCGAAGTCGTGCAGTTTTTTCCACACCAGACTTTCAAAGTATTTTTGCGGCGGCTGGGGAATGTCGGGCAGATTGCCGAGCAATGAACCGCGATGGTTGGCCAGGTCTTCCAGATCCAGCACCTGCGCACCCGCTGCTGCCAGCGCTTGCAACAAACGACTTTTGCCGGAGCCGGTTGCGCCGCAGGCGACATGCCATTGAAAGCGGGTTGGCAAGGTTTCCATGTCCGCCAGCACCTGGCGTCTATAGGCCTTGTAACCGCCGTCCAGTTGTCCGGCGCGCCAGCCAACTTGCGCCAGCACGTGCGCCATCGAGCCGCTGCGTTTTCCGCCGCGCCAGCAATATACCAACGGACGCCATTCCTTTTTCATCGTCGAGAAATGGGTGTCGAGATGCTGGCCGATATTGCGCGAAACCAGCGCCGCGCCGGCCCTTTTGGCATCGAAGGGTGAAACCTGTTTGTACATGGTTCCGATGCGCGCCCGTTCCTCGTCGTCCAGAACCGGGTAATTGAGCGCGCCTGGGATGTGGTCTTCAGCGAATTCGGAGGGCGAGCGAACATCGATAATGTCGTCAAATTCCGTCAACTGTGCTAGGTTTGCCAACTTTATTAACAAAGTGTTTCCCTGTTTTATGTCTGATATCAAATTAACACAATTCTCCCACGGCGGCGGCTGCGGCTGCAAAATTGCCCCGGCCCTGCTGAGCGAAATTCTGGCGAAAATGCCTGCCCGCCTGGTTCATCCCGATCTGCTGGTCGGCACTGAAACCGGCGACGATGCGGCGGTGTACCGCCTGAACGAACATCAGGCGATTGTCGCCACGACCGATTTTTTCATGCCGATCGTTGATGACCCGGTGGATTTCGGGCGCATCGCGGCGACCAATGCCTTGTCCGATGTCTATGCCATGGGCGCTCAGCCAATCTTGGCGCTGGCAATCGTCGGCATGCCGGTGGGCAAACTGCCGACCGAGGTGATTCAGGGGATTCTGGCCGGTGGCGAAGCGGTTTGTTCGGCTGCCGGGATTGCCGTGGCGGGCGGGCATTCCATCGATTCGCCCGAGCCGATCTATGGTCTGGTAGCCCTGGGTGTGGTGCATCCAGACAAGCTCAAACGCAATATTGGCGCGCAGCCTGGCGATGCGCTGATTCTTGGCAAGGGATTGGGCATCGGCATCATGAGCGCGGCGCTAAAGAAAGGCGAGTTGTCGGAAGAAGGCTACCGGCAAATGATTGCCAGTACGACCCAGCTCAATACGCCGGGGTCAACGCTGGCCCATATGACCGGTATCCACGCGATGACTGATGTGACGGGCTTCGCGCTGCTGGGCCATCTGCTGGAAATCTGTCGTGGCTCGAACCTGGGTGCAACGCTGGAATTCGACAGGTTGCCGATTCTGCCGGTGGCGCTCGATCTGGCTCAAAAAGGCTACGTGCCGGGTGCGGCGGA
Source organism: Sulfuricellaceae bacterium (assembly GCA_030690895.1). Taxonomy (GTDB): domain Bacteria; phylum Pseudomonadota; class Gammaproteobacteria; order Burkholderiales; family Sulfuricellaceae; genus Sulfurimicrobium. The sequence continues at coordinate 7,192 of JAUYFQ010000046.1, read as the reverse complement.
CAGGAACTGGGCAAGCTATGGCCACGAGGTGAGCTTGCCTGACGATTTCCCCGCCTGGAAGAAAAACCTGCTGTGCGATCCTCAGACCAGTGGGGGCTTGCTGGTGTCTTGCGACCCGGTCGCTGTGAACGACGTGCTGGCGCTGTTTCGCGAGCAGGGCTTCGAGTATGCCTGCGAGATAGGGCGCATGGAGCAGGGGCCAGCCAAGGTGAGCGTTCGCTGACGCGTCGAAGAATTTCGTAGGGTGCAATAAGCGTAGCGCATTGCACCGAATATATTAGTCGGCTTTCGGGCTGACTGTTTCCGTCTTCACCGGCTCGCGCGGCCAGCGGTATTCATTTTTTTCCAGTCCCAGCTTGTGTCGTTCAGCCGCGATTTGTTTCTGGGTTTCATCCAGCTTGCGCTGTTTTTCACGCAACTCGTTTTCGCGCCGGTAAATATCCGACTGGAGATTTTGCAGGGCGCGAAGCTGGGCCTGTCGCGGCTCATCGTCGATTTTTGGGCAATTGAGCGGTGCGGCGGCAATGGTTTTGGGTTTCGGGCACTGGAGAGGAGGCGGGATTTTCTTCGCTGCTTCAGTTGCCTCAGCCAGCGAGCGCTTCAGTGCAGCGATTTCATCTCCTGCGGCGGCAGATTTTTTTTGCAGTTCGGCCGCGACTGTCTTTTCCTTTTCATACGCGCCCTTGAGCTTTACCAGTTCCAGTTGCGCTTTGCCTGACGAGGACTTGATGTCATCCATTTCTTCTTTCACCGTATCGATTTCTGCCTGATTCGCCTTTGAGGCGGAATGCACCCAGAAAAAAGCGCCGCCGAGCGCCAGCAGCACCAGTGCCAGATTGCCAGCCAGCAATCTCCAGTTGTTCTTCAAGTAATCGCGCATGGTGTGGATCTTTCAAACAGACATGTCAGGCTAGGTTAGGGTATTCCGGGGGCAATAACAAGCGCGGATGTTCAGCCTGCGGGCTGTTTTATCCTGAACCACGCCGCATACAGCGCCGGCAAAAACAGCAAGGTCAGCACCGTGGCGATGAACAGGCCGCCCATGATGGCGGAGGCCATGGGGCCGAAGAATACGCTGCGCGAGAGTGGGATCATCGCCAGGATGGCGGCCATGGCGGTGAGCATGATGGGGCGGAAGCGGCGCACGGCGGCTTCGATGATGGCGTCCCAGGGCGACTGGCCTTCGTTGATGTTGCGTTCGATCTGGTCGATCAGGATTACCGAGTTGCGCATGATCATGCCGGTCAGCGCCAGGGTGCCGAGCATGGCGACGAAGCCGAAGGGGCGGTTCAGCAGCAGCAGGGCAAGCGTGACGCCGATCAGGCCGAGCGGGGCGGTGAGGACGACGATGATGACGCGCGAGAAGCTTTGCAGTTGCATCATCAGCAGGGTGAAGACGGCGATCACGAAGAGCGGCATCCCGGCGTTGATGGAGAGATTGGCCTTGGCGCTTTCTTCGACTGCACCGCCAGTTTCCAGGCGGTAGCCGAGCGGCAGGGCGGCGCGAATTTTGTCCATTTTCGGCTCCAGTTGGCCGGTGACGGCGGGCGCTTGCATGCCGTTGTAGATGTCGGCGCGCACGGTGATGGTGGGGACGCGGTTGCGTTTCCAGATCAGGCCTTCTTCTTGGCCGTAGCGCAGGGTGGCGATGTGCGAGAGCGGGACGGTTTTGCCCGAGGCGGTGGGTACGTTGAGGTTGGCGAGCAGTTCCAGGTGTTCGCGTTCCGGTTGGGCGCCGCGCAGCACGATTTCGACGAGCTGGTCGCGCTCCCGGAAGGTGCTGACCTGGCTGCCTTGAATGGCGGATTGCAGTAGTTGCGACAAGCCTTGCTGGTTGACGCCCAAGGCTTGCGCGCGGGCCGGATCAATGTCCATGAAAATGGCTTTGCTGCGCTCGTTCCAGTCCATCTGGACATTGCGCAGATTGGGGTTGGCGCGTAGGGTCGCGGCCATCTGTCCGGCGATGTCGCGCAAGGTGTCGAAATTCTCGCCCGAGATGCGAAATTGCACCGGAAAGCCGACCGGCGGGCCGTTTTCCAGCCGCAGCACGCGCCCATTCACGACAGCGAATTCCGGGCTGTCCAGCAATTCAATCAGACCGGCGCGCAAGGCTTCTCGCGCTGCGATATTCTCGGTGGTGATGACGAATTGGGCGAAATTGGAGGCGGGTAGTTGCTGATCCAGCGGCAGGTAAAAACGTGGCGCGCCATTACCGACGTAGGCCACAAAATTGACGATGCCGTCCTGATGTTGCTTGAGCCACTGTTCCAGTTTGACGACTTCGCGTTGGGTGGCGGGGAGCGAGCTGCCTTCTGCGAGTTTGATGTCGACCAGTAGTTCCAGCCGGGTGGCGCTGGGAAAAAACTGCTTTTGCACGAAACCGAAGCCGTAAATTGCGCCGATAAAGGCCAGCAAAGTGAGCGCGATGACCGTTTTACGCTGGCGGATGCACCAGGTCACCAGCGTCCGAAAATACCGGTAGAAAGTTTCCGCCAGCGCATGTTGTTTTTCGCAAAACGCCTTGATTCCCCGCCGCAGGATGCCGCTTCGTTCTGTGTTTTTGGCAGCCCGATGGGGGTCTGGCAGCAATTGATAGCCCAGATAGGGGATGACCACCACGGCAGCCAGCCAGGACAGCAGCAGGGCGATGGTGACGACCTGAAACAGGGACACGGTGAATTCGCCAACGGCAGATTGCGCGGTGGCGATGGGCAGAAATCCGGCGGCAGTGACCAGCGTGCCGGTCAGCATGGGGAAGGCGGTGGTGGCGTAGGTGAAACTGGCTGCCTTGGCGCGATCAAGACCCTGCTCCATTTTGACCGCCATCATTTCGACCGCGATGATGGCGTCGTCCACCAGCAGACCGAGCGCCAGAATCAGCGCGCCCAGGGAAATCTTGTGCAGGCCGACATTCAGATAGCGCATGAAAATGAAAGTCACGGCCAGCACCAGCGGAATCGAGAGCGCGACGATGGCGCCAGCGCGTAGCCCCAGGCTGAAAAAGCTGACGGCCAGCACGATGACGACGGCTTCCGCGACTGAAATCTGAAATACGCCGACGGCGTCCCGCACGGCGCGTGGCTGATCGTTGACGCGGTGCAGCGTCAGGCCGAGCGGGAGCTGTGATTCGATGCGGCGCAAGTTGTCGTCCAAGCTGCGCCCCAGTGCGATGATGTCGTGCCCCTTGCGCATGGAAACGCCGATCCCGATGGCAGGCTCCCCGCCAAAGCGCATGGCGGGTTGGGCGGGGTCGATGTAGCCGCGCCGGATGTCGGCCACCTCTTTTAGTAAAATGGCGCGCGCGCCGCTCTTGATGGGAAGGTCGCCGATTTCCTGCGGCGTGGTGAAGCGCCCCGAAGGGCGCAGGTAAATCCGGTCGCTGGGGGTTTCAAAGCTGCCTGCGGGAAGCATGACGTTCCATGCCTGCAAGGCGGCGATGATCTCGTTGGGGTCGAAGCCGAGATTGGTCAGCTTCTGGTTGGAGAGTTCGACGTAAATCCGCTCGTCCTGATTGCCGAGGATGTCCACTTTTGCCACGCTGGGGATGCGCAATAATTCCTTGCGCAGATCGTCGGCGGTATCGCGCAGTTGCGCCAGGCTGTAGCCATCGCCGGTCAGGGCGAAGACATTGCCGAAGGTCTCGCCGAATTCGTCGTTGAAGTACGGCCCGCGCACCCCTTGCGGCAAGGTGTGCTGAATATCCAGCACGCGCTTGCGCGCCTGGTAATACATGTCGGGCATGTCGCGCGCCGGGGTCGAATCCAGCGCCAGGACGAAAATCTTGGTTTCCCCCGGACGGGAGAAGCTTTTTACCGTTTCGACATGGGGCGATTCCAGCAGGGCTTTTTCAATCCGCTCTGCGACCAGTTGTTCCATTTCTCTTGCTGTCGCACCCGGCCATGAAGCCTGCACCAGCATGACCTTGAAAGTAAAAGGAGGATCCTCGGATTGCCCCAGCTTGCCGTAAGCCATCACCCCCAGCGCGGTCAGCAAGAGCATCAGATAAAGCACGAAATTACGGTGCGCAATCGCCCAGTCCGAGAGGTTGAAACGGCTCACGGGTGGCTCCCATTCAGGTTCTCATGAGGCATGGGCTGGATTTTCTGCTTGGGATGCAGCTTGTGAACCCCCGCCGCAACGACCTTGCTGCCGATGGGCAAGTCACCGCGCACCAGCATCCCGTCATCACGATACTGCACGACCTCGACCGGTAAGGCATCGACTTCCTGCTCGGCATTGACGACCCAGACCGCCGCCTGTTTGCCTTGCTGAAACAATGCGCCAGGCGGGAGCCGGACGGCCAGTCTGGTGGTCGGCGAGGCGCTGGCAGTGCCGGGGAAGTTCACGCTGGCAGTCATGCCCAGTTTGATGGCCTGGTCGGACTGATTGATCGTGACTTTCACCAGGTAGGTACGAATTTCATCGGCAGCTGGCGCCACTTCACGCACGGTTCCAGAATAGGGCTGCTGCGGCGCCGTCCATAAACGTACCTGAACAGGTGCGCCCGGCTTGAGCTGCTGCGCCTGCGCTTCACCCAGACGAATATGCACTTCCTTTTCACCGGAATAAGCCACGCGCACAACTTCCTGACCCGCACCCACCACTTGGCCGGCCTCAAAATGGGTCGTGGTGACAACCCCTGCCGCATCGGCAGTCAGCGCGGTGTAGCTCGACTGGTTGGCGACAATATCAAACTGGGCGCGCGCGGCGCTCAGCCGGGCATTGGCCGCGTTGGAAGCATTCATGCGTGATTCCAGCGTGCTCTGGCTGAGGAATTTCTTCTCCACCAGTTTTTGCGCCCGAGCCAGTTCGGCAGCCGCGTTGCTCGCATCGGATTCCGTCCCGGCGAGCTGGGCAGCAGCCTGTTTTCTGGCAAGTTGCGCGTCTGCCGGATCCAGTCGCCCCAACACCTGTCCCGGCTTGATGCTGTCACCGGGTTCCACCATGCGCATTGCGACCTTTCCGCCCACCCGGAAACCGAGCGCTGCTTCCCGTCTCGCATGGACCTCGCCGGAGTAAGCCTCGATCTGGCTATTGCCATTTTCAACAACGGTATACACCAGCGCAGGGCGCACCGGATCAGTTTGCGCTACGGGTTTGGAGCAGCCAGCTATTACAGGCAGGGCGAGGAATGGGAGAAGAAGTACGCGCATGGCAGTCTCTGGGAAAATCAGGTGGTTTCCCGGATTATAAACCCGGCCTTTGCCGCTATTACAAAATGGTTCGTGGTATCTCTCGTGCATGATGCTCCATTTGTCAGGGGGGATCAGGAGTCCCCCTCCAATTTTGGATTTTTGACCCCGAGGCCCTCGTGGCGCAGAATACGGCATCTTATGCCGCATACCGGGGAACCTTGGATGGTCACGCGCCGCACCTTCATCAAATCTCTTGTGACCTTGCCCCCCATGCTGGCAATCGATTCCGGCTGGGCTGCAAGCGCCGATCCCTCGCGTCTTGCGCTCGTCATTGGCAATAGCGCATACCGACACACTCCGCTGGCAAATCCGGCCAATGATGCACGGGCGATGTCCGATCTCTTCGGCATGGCCGGCTTCACCGTAGACACCTGTCTGGATACCACCCATACCGACCTCACTTCGGCGATCGAGCGCTTTGGTGATGCGGTGCAACGCGCCGAGACCAGGCTTGCCGTTTTTTATTATGCAGGCCATGGTGCGCAGCTTGACTGGCGCAACTACTTGCTCCCGGTGGATGCAGAAGTATCGACAGCGGAACAGTTGAAGCAACGCTGTGTGGACCTTGGTCTGCTTCTCGGCAAGCTGGGTGCGGCCAGGGACAAGACCTTCGTTATCATTCTCGATGCCTGTCGTAACAACCCGTTTGGTGACAGCTACCGACCCGAACAGAAGGGACTCTCGCAGTTTGATGCACCTGTTGGCAGTTTGCTGGCCTATGCCACATCACCAGGCAACATCGCCTCTGATGGCTCGGGCAAGCATGGGCTTTATACCGAGAACCTGGTACGCGAGCTTTCAGTGCGCGGCACCCGTATCGAAGATGGCTTGAAGCGCGTGCGCCTCAATGTTCGTTTGCAATCCCTCGGCAAGCAGATTCCCTGGGAAACAACATCACTGGAGAGCGATGTCTATCTGTTCAATGACGGACATAAAAAACTCTCCGATGCAGAACTGGAAAAACAGCTCGAAGAAGACCTCGCCGAATGGACCCGCATCAAGGCCTCGCGTAATCCCGAGGATTGGGTTGCCTACCTGAGGAAATTGCCAAACGGACGGTTTGCAGAAATCGCCCAGACCCGACTGACGCATCTGCTGGCTGAAGCGGAAAAACCGAGGGACTCCAGCGCAGCGACTATCGTACAGTCCCCGGCAGTAGTGCCTGAAACGGAGACGGCACCCATCATTCAAGCGTCAACGCCCCAACCTGGTTCTCCGGTGATAGAGCTCAACCCAGGCGCAGTTACACCTCTGGTCAAACCCTCGGCCAATCCCTATTCAGCCGGCCGCTACCCGTTAGGGCGAAAATTTACCGTTGGTGACAAAGCCACCTTCCGCGTGAGCGATCTGTTGACAGGCATCGAAATGAAAACGGTGAAAATCACCATCACCCGCGTGGACGCCGACGCCGACCGCGTGGAGGGAAATAACGGGAAGTGGGTATATGACTTGATGGGGAATGAACTCAGCAATCCCAACTGGGCAACAAGAAATATTCCAGCACAGATGGTTCCCTTCGAACTTCAGGTGGGAAAGAAGTGGACGGCGGCCTGGTCTCAAAAACACACGGAAAAGGGCGAGCAGATTGTCACCATGGAGATGCGCATTGCCGCCTTCGAGAAAATACGCACGGAACTGGGCGAGTTCAATGCCTTCCGAATTGAGGGTAGGGGGTGGGCGGGAGGCAACAAGCAAAACATGGAGTTGGAACGCCGCCTCTGGGTTGTCCCGGGAATCAACTTTTTCATTCGGGTGGAAAGAATCAACAGGAACAATAAGGGTCGCCTGGTGCGAACAGAAAGGGTAGACCTTGTTTATCTGCGCCAGCAGAATATCGGTAGGTCATTCTCGAGCATATAGCCCGAATTTTGCACAAACAGGGCGAATAACAAAGTAAGCATTTGATATAATACGAGTTATCAAAAAACATATTCGTAAAAAATGACTACTTGTACTCGCCCTGATGCCAATTCTACCCCAGAACAACTCCGCTTTCC
>JAUYFQ010000033.1 GCA_030690895.1 Sulfuricellaceae bacterium | reverse complement strand
GTCGCCGGATGCGCCGATTTGCCGCTGGCGACTTGGTGAAGTAAAAGTTGATCTGATGCCAACGGATGAAGGCATACTGGGTTTTGCCAATCGCTGGTATCCGTGATTGTTTATTAGGGCCAAGGCCACTGTAGGAGCGGCACCCTCGCCGCGAATCGCGTCCGCATTCGCGCCGGGGCGGCGCTCCTACATGAATGCGCATTCCAATGGATAATCCGGGGTTATATGAAGAAAGGATTCGCCGCATACGCGAACGGATCAGCCTTATCACAGCCTTGGCATGAATCAGGTCGAAGTATGGCTAGGCAACCCAGCTTTCATGAAGAAAAGCCCCTCAGCGGGATTGGGGGCGTCACCGGCAAGTTGGGCGACGTGATGAAGGAATCGGCGGAAATTGCCTTCAGTTATGTCATCTCGTGTCTCAAGAAATTGAAAGGGGATCAGGCCCGGAGGAAGATGGCCAAGGAAACGCTAAGTTGAGTGGTTGAATTTCCTGGCCATCCATTTTCTCAACTCTTCCAGCGCCAGCATGGCCAGGGCGAAGGGAACGAGGTACAGCCAGACTTCCAGCGCCAGCGGCATGGTGCCGAACAGCGCGTTGCCCCACGGGGTGTAGTCGATCAGCAGGATCAGGGCAATTTCCGCCGCCACGCCGGCGAGAATCAGGCGGTTGCCAAATAAGCCCCTGGTGAACACGGAGTCGCGGTTACTGCGGCAGATGAACACATTCACCACCTGCATCACGATGATCGCGCTAAGGGTGGCAGCGGTAGCCTGAAGATAGAGCGGATCGTGCATTGATAATTCCGTGCCATAACGCCACCCCGCGCCATGCAGGACAAAGAAAAAGGCTGCCAGTGCAGCCGCCGCTTCCAGCACGCCGAGGAACAGGTAGGCGCGTAGCAGCAAGGCGCCGTTGAGCAGACGTTCACCACGCGCCCGGGGCGGTTTCTGCATGATCCCCGGCTGGGGTTTCTCGACGCCCAGGCCTAGGGCCGGCAGCATGTCGGTGCCCAGATCGACCGCCAGTATCTGAATCACGGTCAACGGCAAAGGAATCTTGAACAGTACGAAGGCAAGATAAGGCAGGATTTCCGGAATGTTGGAAGTGAGGATGTAGGTCAGGAATTTGCGGATATTGTCGAACACCGCCCGTCCTTCCTCGATCGCCGCCACGATACTGGCGAAGTTGTCATCGAGCAGAACCATGTCCGCCGCTTCCTTCGCCACATCGGTGCCGGCAATGCCCATGGCGATGCCGATATCCGCCTTTTTCAGTGCCGGCGCATCGTTCACCCCATCCCCGGTTACCGCCACGATATGGCCTTTTTTCTGCAAGGCGATAACGATGCGCATTTTCTGGTCGGCCTTGAGACGGGCGAAGACGATCTCCGGTGCATCCAGTCTGAGCTGCAGCTGGGCTGCAGAAAGGTGCCGCATGTCATCCCCCGTCACCACCAGCGGCGCGCTGCACAAGCCGATTTCGCGCGCGATTGCCACGGCGGTATGGGGATGGTCGCCGGTAACGATGATTACCTTGATTCCAGCTGAGTGACATTTGCGTATGGCTTCGGCCACTTCCGCCCTGGGTGGATCTTCTAGGCCCACCAGGCCGGTCAGGGTGAGACCGCTTTCAAGTTGTTCGTGAGCCTCGCCTTCCGCCACGCTGCGAGTGGCGAAGGCCAGCACCCGCAGCCCTTGCCCGGCCAGTTCCTGTTCGGCACGCAACAGGGATTCCCGCGCCTCGGCGCTGAGTGGCAAAACGCCGCCATCCGCCTTGAAATGAGTACACAGAGGCAAGACCGTCTGCAAGGCGCCCTTGGTGTAAAGCACTCGCCCCTCTGCCGTCTGGTGCAGCGTGGACATGCGCTTGCGGTCGGCATCGAAAGGCACTTCGTCCAGAACCGGCTGATCCGGCCATACGTCGCTCACCTGCTCGGCCATGCGCACCAGCGCCGCTTCCATCGGGTCACCCAGCCAGGTGCCGTCGTCCTTGCGTTTCAGCATGTGGCAATAGCGTGCCGCAGAGAGAAGTTCCCGCTGCGGATCGGACTGTTGAATCAAATCCTGAAGCGTCTGGTAAGTGCCGCCCAGGAACAGCTTTTTAACTTCCATCCGGTTGAGCGTCAGAGTGCCGGTTTTGTCGGTACAGATCACCGTCGCCGAGCCCAGAGTCTCCACCGACGGCAAATGGCGTACCAGTGCATTGCGTTTTGCCATGCGCTGGGTCGCCATGGCCAGGGCGAGCGTCACCGTGGGCAGCAGGCCTTCCGGCACATTGGCGACGATAATCCCGATGGCGAAAATAAAATTTTCCCAAAAGGACAAACCCAGCGCTTGGCCGATGAAGAAAAACAATACTCCCAGCCCGGTCGAGAGCGCGGCCACCAGATGGGAGAGATGCACGATTTCGCGTTGCAGGGGAGAAAGATGGTCGCCGGAGGCCTGGGTCAGGTGTGCAATTTTGCCGAATTCGGTATTCATACCGGTCGCAAACACTACGGCCTTGCCTTCGCCGGCAACGACCGAGGTGCCCGCCAGTAAAATATTGCTGCTGTGCAGCGCGTCCTCCTCGGTGCTGGCACCGGCATCCCGGGCTTTGGGGCGGGATTCTCCGGTAACCGTGGCCGTATTGACACGCATGCCATAGGCCTCGATGAGTCGGCAATCGGCGGGCACGCTGTCGCCCTCCTGCAGCAGGAGCAAATCTCCCGGCACCAGTTGCGCCGCTTCGACCTGCTCCACGCTCCCGGCCCGCGTCACCTTGACCTGGGATGGCAGGAGTTTGAGCAGGGCCGCCAGCGCCCGCTCGGTACGGTATTCCTGCCAGAAGGAAAACACCCCGTTAACCACAATCACACCCAGGATGGCGTAACCCAGCATTGCCATTCCCTGCCCGGGGGCGCGCCATTCTGCAACAAAAGCCAGCGCGGCGGCCAGCCACAGAATGAGCGCGAAGAAGTGGGTGAAACCCTTGATGAATTTGAGCCACAAGGACTCAAGTGGCAGTGACTCAACCTGGTTGGGGCCAAACTCGTGCAGACGGCGCACAGCCTCGGACACGCCCAGACCACCCGCGCCAACATGCAGGCTTGCAAGCGCTTCCTCCGGACTCAGGTGATGGATCTTCATTTCTGAAACCCCCAACACGGACGCGAGACACGCCTCCCGCCAATATTCACACTATAACCGGGAAAAATTCTGACGCACCACGACATTGACAAGAATGGGTACCCACCGGAATGCGCCACGGTATGCATCTTACGCAAGCATCAAAGTCGCCAGATTTACTGCTCCTCCTTGTCCTGCGGTTTGAATTTCTCCGTCAACTGATGCTGGATCTGCGGCGTGACATGGGCGTAGTGGCTGAACTCGATGTTGTAGCTGCCGCGCCCGCCGGTGAGGGATTTCAGGCGCGACTGATAGTCGGTCAGTTCGGCCATGGCTACCTGGCCGGTGACGGAGGCACTGCCGTGGCCGCGCACCAGCGTGCCGGTTACCTGGCCGCGCCGGCTGGAAAGATCGCCGGTGAGGTCGCCGATGGTGGATTCATCGGTGACGATGTCGATGTTGACGATCGGTTCCAGCACAATGGGCTGGGCTGCCAGGACAGCATCGATGGTGGCCTTGCGACCAGCGCTGACAAAGGCCACTTCCTTGCCATCGACGGGGTGGGTCTTGCCGTCATGCACGGTGACCCGGATGTCCTCGACCGGAAAACCCGCGATCACGCCATCGGCCAGTGCCTGGCGCACGCCTTTTTCCACTGCCGTCATGAACACGCCGGGAATGGCGCCGCCCTTGACTACATCGACGAATTCAATGCCGTTGCCACGGTCCAGCGGTTCGACGCGCAGAAATACTTCGCCGAACTGTCCGGCGCCACCGCTTTGCTTTTTATGCCGGCAGTGACCTTCGGCCGGGCGGGTGATGGTTTCGCAATAGGCGATTTGCGGCGGTTTGGTGTCCACTTCCAGCTTGTACTGGCTGGTCATGTGCTCCAGTTTGGATTTGAGGTGGATTTCGCCCAGTCCGCGGATCACCGTCTCATTAGTGGTGGGATGGCGCTCTACCTTGAAGCAGGGGTCTTCCTGTTCCAGTTTGTGCAGAATGTCGAACAGCCGCTGTTCATCGCCCTTGCGCCTGGTCTCGACGGCCAGTCCCTGCATCGGTTTGGGGAATTCAAGCGGCTTCAGGTGAATGTGATCCTCATCGTGTGAATCGTGCAGCACGCAGTCGAATTCGATGTCATCCACCTTGGCTACCGCGCCGATGTCGCCGGGTACCAGTTCATCCACTTCCACATAGTCCTTGCCCTGCAACATGTACAGATGGGCTACCTTGAAAGGGCGCTTGCTGTCCCCCGCGAACAGTTGCATGTCCTTGTGCACGGCGCCCTGGTAGACGCGAAAAACGCCGACCTTGCCCATGTAAGGATCGATGATCACCTTGAACACGTGGGCCAGCACATGTCTGGCCGGGTCGGGCTGCGCATTGAAAGCGGCGGCATCAGTTGCACCCGGCATGCCTTTGTAGAACGGCGGCGCATTGCATTCGGCCGGACTGGGGGCCAGTTTGCTCAGAATATTCAGAAACTCGGGCACGCCGGCCCCGGTCTTGGCCGAGATGAAGCACACCGGCACCAGATGGCCTTCCCGCAGCGCTTTTTCGAGGGGAGCATGCAGGGCGCCCGCAGTCGGATCCTTTCCATCTTCCAGGTAGCGGGCCAGCAGGGCCTCGTCTTCCTCGATGATCTGGTCGATGAGCGCCCGGTGAGCGGTTTTGACTGAGTCGAAATCCGCGTCACCCTGATCGTGTTCCAGCACCTCCACCACGTCGTGGCGGTCGTGGGCAGGCAAATCCAGCACCAGGCACTGATTGCCGAAGCGTTGACGGATCTCACCCAGCAGACCCGGCAGATCGATATTGTCGGCATCGATCTTGTTGATCACGATCATCCGGCACAGTTTGCGGTTGGCCGCCCACTTCATCATCCTTTCAGTGGTCAGCTCGATGCCAGTCTGTGCATTGATCACCACCACCGCCGTATCCACGGCCGCCAGCGCCTCGATGGTCTGGCCTGAAAAATCCGGATAGCCAGGTGTGTCGATCATGTGGACATGAGTGCCATTAAACTCGAAGTTGACGATGGCTGACTTGAGGGAATGTCCGGCCGCCTTCTCCATGGGATCGAAATCACACACGGTGCTGCCTTTTTAGACGCTGCCCTGGCTGCGGATTGCTCCAGTGGTAAACAGCAGTGTTTCGGCCAGGGTGGTTTTTCCGACACAGCCATGGCCGAGCAGAGCCACTGTGCGGATCAAATCGGTGGTGAATTTGTTCATGATGATCTTCCCTGTAGAAAGTAGTGGAACCGTTACCGAGAGATTGGGTTGGATAAGCGTATCAGGATGTCCTGATTTTACGCGTGACCATGCCTGGCTGGAAGGTCAACTTGGGGGGCTTGACCTCATTTCACGCATCTGAAGGGTGAGTACCATCAAGTCGTTCATTGCCCAGGGCCAGACGCTTGGACGTTGATACACGTGCTTGGTCATGAGCACAACATCTGACGGTTAGCCCGGTTTCGTGGTTAAAATGCGACTTTGCCAGCTTGTATTGCGGAACAATGTTCATTAACGGAATCCCGGCTACTTCCATCCCCGCCCACGACCGTGGCCTGCTCTATGGCGATGGCGTGTTCCGCACGTTTGTGCGCGAGAACGGTGTGACGCGTTGCTGGCTGCGCCATTTCCGCAAGCTGGCGGAGGATTGTGCGGTTTTGGCAATAGCCTGTCCGGATCAGGCCTTGCTGGAAGATGAAGTGGCGCGTTTGCCGCTGGATTGCGTGGGCAAGATCATCGTGACGCGCGGGCCTGGGGTGCGGGGTTATGCTGTTTCTCCTGGTATGGAGCCGACTCGTATCGTTAGTGCAAGTCCTTTGCCGGCCTACCCCGAGCATTACCGAAGTAGCGGGATAAAAGCGTGCTTGTGCGATCTGCGCTTGGGGCATGCGCCTCGGTTGGCGGGCGTCAAGCATCTCAACCGTCTGGAGAATGTACTGGCGCGCATGGAGTGGGATGATCCCGAAATTGTTGAAGGCGTATTGCTGGACGAATCCGGGTACGTCATCGAGGGTGTCATGAGCAATCTGTTTGCGTGGCGCGAGGGGGTGTTGTCAACGCCGGACCTGTCCTTGTGCGGTGTGGCGGGGGTGCAGCGCGAGCGGGTTCTTGAGTTTGCGGATCTGGCGGGCATTCCGGTCTCTGTCAGGCGGCTTTCTCTGGCCGAGTTCATGGCATCGGAAGCGATTATAATGTCCAATAGCGTGATGGGTCTGTGGCAGATTCTGGAATTCAACGGCAAAGTCTGGCCAGTTTCCAGTCTGGCCGGACAATTGCGCGCGTTGCTGGATAGCAGGAATGATTAAAAGCCTCTTCAAGCTGCTTCTGTTGCTGCTGCTGGCCTTTGTCGGCTGGATGGCCTGGTTTGCGACCACGCCATTGGAATTGCCGCAGACGCCGTATGAATTTACCCTGAAGCACGGCAGTTCGCTGCGCAGTGTGTCTCGCCAGTTGACATCTGCCGGGGTGCTGGCCGAGCCCTGGAGCTTCACGGTGCTGGTCCGCCTGCATGGCAAGGCCAGCGAGGTCAAGGCGGGCAATTATCTGCTGGACAATAATCCAACGCCCATGCAACTGCTCAGGATGATTACCAGCGGCGACGTGAGCATGAGCGAGATTGCGTTCATCGAGGGCTGGACCTTCCGGCGCATGAGGCAGGTGCTGGACCGGAACGAGGCTTTGCAGCATGACTCCCAGTCCCTGAGCGACCAGGAAATCATGGAGAAAATCGGCGCAGAGGAGCGCGTCCCCGAGGGACTGTTTTTTCCGGATACTTATTACTTCAGCGGTGGAATGAGCGATCTGGCGATTCTCAAGCGGTCCTATCAGGAGATGAAAGTTCGCCTGAACGATGAATGGGAAGACCGCACCCCTTTGCTGCCCTACCAGTCACCCTATGAAGCCCTGATCATGGCGTCCATCGTGGAGAAGGAAACCGGTCGTGCCAGCGAACGCCCCCAGATCGCCGGCGTGTTCGTCAACCGCCTCCGGCTGAACATGAAATTGCAGACTGATCCGACCGTCATCTATGGCATGGGTGAGTCGTATGATGGCAATATCCGCAAGCAGGATCTGCTCAGCGACACGCCTTATAATACCTATACCCGCTACGGGCTGCCGCCCACTCCTATCGCCATGCCTGGCCGCGCTGCCATTCATGCCGCGCTGCACCCGGCGTCAACGCGCGACCTGTATTTTGTCGGCAAGGGCGATGGCTCGCACAAGTTTTCCGCTACGCTGGATGAACATAATCAGGCGGTGGTGCGTTATCAACTGAATCGGAAATAGAGTCATGACCAAGGGTAAGTTCATTACGCTGGAAGGAATCGACGGAGCCGGCAAAAGCAGTCACCATGCCTGGCTGGCAGAAGCGCTGGCGCGGCGCGGGCAGGAAGTGGTGCTGACGCGCGAGCCGGGCGGCACGCCGCTGGGGGAAACCTTGCGCGGGCTGCTGTTAAAACACGAGATGCATCTGGAAACGGAAGCCCTGCTGATGTTTGCTGCCCGCCGGGAGCATCTGGCCAAGGTCATCGTGCCTGCGCTGGAGGCGGGCAAGTGGGTGGTTTCCGACCGCTTCACCGATGCCAGCTTCGCCTATCAGGGTGGTGGGCGCGGGATTTCTGTCGAGCGTCTGACTATTCTTGAAGACTGGGTTCAGCAAGGCCTGCAGCCGGATTTGACTCTGCTCTTCGATGTGCCACTGGAGGTGGCGCGTCAGCGCCTGAATGCCAGTGTAGAACTGGACCGTTTCGAGCAGGAGAAGCAGGATTTTTTCCAGCGTGTGCGCGATGCCTATCTCGATCGTGCTGCCCGGTTTTCAGCCCGTATCCGGGTGGTGGATTCGACACTGAGCCTGGAAGAAATTCGTGCCGGGCTTGAAACGCTGATTTCTGGCTTGCTTGGTTCCAACAAAACCATTTGACCACGAAATACACGAAATACACGAAAAAAATCAAATAAATACAATATGATGTGCCTGTATCTGGTTTGTTTCGTGTGTTTCGTGGTAAATAAGAGAATGATAGGTTTATGAGTTATTTTCCCTGGCAGCAGTCGCTTTGGCAGCAGATCAACCGCGACCGCTCGAAGTTGCCCCATGCGCTGCTTTTTTCCGGGCGCAAAGGCATCGGCAAGCTGGCATTTGCCCGTGCGCTGGCGCAGGGCTTGCTGTGCGAAGCGCCGCAGCCAGAGGGTGAGGCTTGCGGTTCTTGCCTGGCCTGTGGCTGGTTTGCTCAGGGCAATCATCCTGATTTTCGTCTGGTGGAGCCGGAAATTCTGAGCGAAAGCGAAGCCGATGCTGAACCCAAGTCCAAAACCAAGGGCAAGAAACCCAGCAAACAGATTCTGATCGAGCAAATCAGGCTCCTGTCCGAACTGGTCAACCTTTCCAGCCATCGCAACGGCATGCGGGTGATTTTGATCCATCCAGCCGAGGCGATGAATCTGGCGTCAGCCAACGCCTTGCTGAAAACGCTGGAAGAGCCGCCACCCAGAACCGTCATCATTCTGGTTTCGCACCAGATTCAAAGCCTGTTGCCGACAGTGCGCAGCCGTTGTCTCAAGATCGCCTTCCCTCTGCCTTCTTTTGAACAAGGGGCAAGCTGGCTGGCCGGGCAGGGGATGCGGTCTCCCGAATCCCTGCTGGCGCAAGCCGGAAACGCGCCACTGGCTGCGCTGGATCTGGCCGACGAGGAAATTCAGGCGGCGCGCCGGAGCTTGTTGTCTCAACTGGCATCGCCGCAGGCTTTCGACCCCGTGACCTGGGCGGAAAAAAATGAAAAACAGGACTTGCCCAGCCTGGTGAAGTGGTTGCAGCAATGGGTGTACGACTTGCTTGCCTGCCATATGGGAACCCCCTTGCGTTACCAGCTCGATTACCAGGCTGAAATTCGCGTGCTGGCATCACGACTGAATCTGTCCGAGGCGCTGGGTTATCAGCAGACCCTGCTTGGCGCGCAAAAAAATGTGCATCATCCGCTCAACGCGCAGTTGTTCCTGGAACAATTGTTGTTATCCTATGCAGATATGTTTGAAAGTGGACTGAAGCATGGCTGAAGATACCAAACCCCAGGTTGCCCGCCCCGGCGTGCTGTCTCTGAGCATCAAGGAAAAACCAGCGCTGTACGCGGCTTATATGCATTTCATCAAGGGCGGCGGAATTTTTATCCCAACCACCAAGAATTACCGGGTAGGCGACGAAGTTTTCATGCTCCTGTCGCTCATGGAAGATCCCAACAAGTTGCCGGTCGCCGGCAAGGTGGTCTGGCTGACGCCTGCTAACGCTCAGGGCAGCAAATCCCAAGGTATCGGCGTGCAGTTCAGCAGTAACGATAGCGGGATTTCCGCGCGCAACAAGATTGAGGGCCTGCTTGGCGGCAATCTGAAATCAACCCGCCCGACTCATACGATGTGAGTGGGGGTATGGGTGATGAGTAATGAGTGATGGGGTTCCCGCTTACTCATTACTGCTCACCCATCACCCATCCCCATCCCAAAAAACCCCCATGTTCATCGATTCCCACTGTCATCTTGATTTTCCGGAGCTGGCCGCTGAAGCGCCAGTTCTGCTGGAAGCCATGTCCCGCAACCAGGTCACGCATGCCTTGTGCGTCAGCGTCGATCTGCCCGGGTTTCCTCGCGTGCTGGACATGGCAGAGCGCTATTCCAATATTTTTGCCTCGGTCGGCGTTCATCCGGACTACGAGGATACCGAGGAGCCGGATGTCGACCGTCTGGCAGCGCTGGCAAATCATCCCCGCGTGGTCGCCATCGGCGAAACCGGGCTGGATTATTTTCGCCTTCAAGGCGATCTGGAATGGCAGCGCGAGCGCTTCCGCGTCCACATTCGGGCCGCGATTGAAGCGGGCAAGCCGCTGATTGTGCATACCCGTTCGGCAGCAGACGATACCTTGACCATCCTGCGTGAGGAGGGGGCGGATCGGATCGGTGGCGTCATGCACTGTTTTACCGAATCGGTCGAGGTGGCGGACAGGGCGATGGAGATGGGATTTTATATCTCGTTTTCTGGCATCGTGACCTTCAAAAAAGCCCTGGCACTCAAGGAAGTCGCCCGGCACGTGCCGCTATCGCGCATGCTGATCGAAACCGACTCGCCCTATCTCGCGCCCATGCCTTATCGCGGCAAAACCAATCAGCCCGCCTATGTGCGCCATGTAGCCGAAGAAATCGCCACCCTGCGCGGCATCGACGTGACTGAAGTTGGCGCGGCAACCACGCGCAATTTTTTCGATTTATTCAAATGCAAATAACCCTGCTAGGCGTCGGCTCCAGCGCTGGGACACCCGTCATTGGCTGCGCCTGCCCCACCTGCCGCTCAAACAATCCAAAAAACAAGCGCACGCGCTGCTCGATGACCGTCACCATGGATGACGGGACGGTATTACTGGTGGATACCGGCCCCGATTTGCGCCTGCAAGCCCTGCGCGAAAACATGAACCGGGTGGATGCCGTGCTCTACACCCATTACCACGCCGACCACCTCAATGGCCTGGACGATCTGCGCAGTTTTTGCCAGCGCCAGCGCAAACCGATCCCCGTGTATGCCAACGAACACACCATCCAGGGCATCATGCAGCGATTCTCCTACGCCTTCCCCGTGCGCGAACAGCACCATTGGGACAAGCCGGTGTTGAGCGGCCATGTGGCCAGCGGCAAAATGGAAATTGCCGGGGTAGAAGTGCAGGCCGTGCCCGTCCTGCACGGGCCGTATGAGATTCTGTCCTACCGCATCGGCAAGATGGCCTACCTGACCGACGTATCGGATATTCCGGCAACAAGTATGGGTGCCTTGCAGGGGCTTGAAGTTTTGTTTCTCGATTGTCTGCGAGACCGTTTTCACCCCTCCCACTTCAATCTTGAACAGGCATTGCACTGGGCAGGACGAATCGGCGCGCGCCAAACCTGGCTGATCCACATGACCCACGATCTTGAATATGAAGAATTGAGCCGACGTCTGCCACCCGGTATTCAGGTCGCCTATGACGGCTTGCGTCTGACATTGCCGGAGATAAAGACGCCTATATGAAATACTGGATACTCGCCCTGCTGCTACTGACCGCAGCGCCAGTCTGGTCAAACATGTCGCTGGATGCCCCCTTCGCGATGGCGAAAGACGGGCAGGCCGACGAACTGGATCAATTGATCCTCTCCGGCCTCGACCCCAATGTCCAGGATAAAAACGGCTACACCCTGCTGATGGTGGCCTGCCGCGCAGGCGAGGCCAAGGTGGTCGCCGCGCTGCTCAACCGGGGCGCGAATGTCTACAGCCGGAATCGCTACGGAGAAACCGCGCTCATGCTGGCGGTTTACAACGGCCACACCGCGCTGATCGATTCCTTAATCAAGCATGGCGTCAGCCTGGAGCCAGGCGATGGCGGCTGGACGCCACTCATGTACGCCGCCTATTCAGGCCATCTGGAAACAGCAAAAAAACTGCTGTCGCTCGGCGACAAAGTCAACGCCCGCACCAGCGGCGGCCTCACCCCCCTGATGCTGGCCGCCATGCAAGGACATATCGACCTGGTCAAATGGCTGCTGAAAAATACCGCCGACCCGCGCGCGCGCAACGCAAAGAAACAGAGTGCCATGCAATTGGCGCTGGGAAAAGGGCATACCGATATCGCGGAGCTTCTGGTGAAGGCAGGGGCGGAGGATGAGCGAGGGGAGTGAATGTTGGTCGTCTTAACCCTGCAATAATCTGGAATTCATCTGACATACATCGGCAGATCACAAATTTCCCTTCTTGGCCCGTTGCCGTCGTTGACGACCGGCAACTTTATTCCTGCTAAATTGTGACGATGAATTCCTGTTTTGTGGAAGCAGTCATTGAAAGCTCAAAAATTATCGCTCATATCGGGCAGACATGAATCCGTTGTTGATGTTAACGTAAAGTTGAGGGGCGCGCCGCTTTTAGCGCGTCCCTCTCGAACGTAATGTTGAACGAAGCCGCTATCGCGGAGAAACACCCCTCAGCAACCTGATTCAATAACATAATTCATCCTCACCCCGAAAGGGATTTTCTTGTACTTTACCATGAGGATGAACCAGATGACGCCACAATTCCCAGCCCATTTC
>JAUYFQ010000006.1 GCA_030690895.1 Sulfuricellaceae bacterium | reverse complement strand
TGGTCATGCCTGGTGACAACATCTCGATCTCGGTTGCGCTGATCCAGCCAATCGCGATGGAAGAAGGTCTGCGTTTCGCCATCCGTGAAGGCGGTCGTACCGTCGGCGCAGGCGTGGTCGCAAAGGTAATCGAGTAATATAACATCCATGGCGGCCAAGTGGCCGCCATCTCGCTCTTTAGGAATAACATGCAAAGCCAAAAAATCCGCATTCGTCTCAAAGCATTTGATTACCGTCTGATCGATCAATCCGCGCTCGAAATCGTTGAAACCGCCAAGCGTACTGGCGCCGTTGTGCGTGGACCGGTTCCACTGCCAACCAGAATTGAGCGCTTTGACATACTGCGTTCACCGCACGTAAACAAGACTTCGCGCGACCAGTTTGAAATCAGAACACACCTTCGCTTGATGGATATTATCGATCCTACCGATAAGACTGTTGATGCGCTGATGAAACTGGATCTACCCGCTGGTGTGGATGTAGAAATCAAGCTGTAAAACAAAATAGATTGTGTGGTCTGATTTGGCCGTGTATAATGCGCGGCTTTTCAGCAGTATAGTTCTTTGTATTTATAAAACGCCGGTCAATCGAAATCGGCATTGTTAAGGATAAAAATGATGAGCCTCGGACTAATAGGTCGCAAGGTTGGCATGACGCGCATCTTTACTGATGATGGAACGAGTGTTCCAGTCAGTGTGGTGGATGTGTCCGGCAATCGTGTTACCCAGATCAAGACGATGGAATCGGATGGCTATTCTGCTATCCAGTTGACCTGCGGCGAGCGACGTGTAAGTCGCGTAAGCAAGGCTGCTGCTGGTCACTTCTCAAAAGCGGGTGTTGAAGCTGGTCGCCTTCTCAAAGAATTCCCTGTTTCACCAGACGCGCTATCGGCATATGCTGCTGGCGGTGCAATTTCTGTTGATGTATTTCAGCCTGGCCAGTTGGTTGATGTGACAGGCACAACCAAGGGCAAGGGATTTTCTGGTGCGATCAAGCGCCACCACTTTAGTTCCAACCGTGCAAGCCATGGTAACTCGCGTTCGCATAATAGCGCTGGTTCTATCGGTATGGCGCAAGACCCCGGTCGCGTATTTCCTGGTAAGCGTATGGCTGGCCATCTTGGTGACGTTCGCCGTACAACGCAAAATCTTGAGATCGTCCGTGTTGACGCAGTGCGTCAACTGATTCTGATCAAGGGTGCGATCCCGGGTTCAAAAGGTGGCGATGTGATGATTCGTCCAGGCGTAAAGGCGGGTGCATAATGGAATTGAAACTAATTAATGATCAGGGTCAGTCTACGTCTAGCGTAAATGCGTCTGATGTCGCGTTTGGACGTGAGTTCAATGAGCCGCTGGTTCATCAGGTAGTAGTTGCCTACATGGCAAATGCGCGTACAGCTACACGTGCTCAAAAGGGCCGTAGTGAGGTGGCCAAGAGTACTAGAAAGCCCTTCAAACAGAAGGGTACTGGTAACGCGCGCGCCGGTATGGCTTCCAGTCCGATTTGGCGTGGTGGCGGTAAGACGTTTCCGAATAGCCCGGATGAAAACTTCTCTCATAAGGTAAACAAGAAAATGCATCGCGCAGGCATGCAGTCAATCTTGTCGGAACTGGCTCGCCTTGGCCGTTTGCAGGTTGTGGAGGAGTTCACGATAGCCTCTCCGAAAACCAAGTTGATGGTTGAGAAAATCAAGACTATGGGTTTCGAGAGCGTAATGATCGTAACGGATGATCTGGATGAAAATCTGTATCTTTCGTCACGCAATCTGCCGCATATTCTGATTGTTGAAGCGCAGCATGCTGATCCGGTAAATCTTGTTCGATTTCCGAATGTGCTGATGACGCGCAATGCCGTCAAGAAATTCGAGGAGATGCTGGGATGAATGCGAACGTAGCGAATCAGGGGCGTCTGATGCAGGTATTGCTTGCTCCCCAGGTGTCAGAAAAAGCGACAATGCTTGCTGACAAGTATCAGCAAATCGTTTTTCATGTGACTGGTGATGCAACCAAGCCTGAAGTAAAAGCAGCAGTCGAGTTGCTTTTCAAGGTTGAGGTATTGGGTGTGCAGATTGCCAATATCAAGGGCAAGCAAAAGCGATTCGGAAAATTCACGGGTCGTCGGAAGGACTGGAAAAAGGCCTATGTTGCCTTGAAACCGGGCCAGGAAATCAACTTTATGGCTGGCGAATAGGAGATCGGAAATGGCACTTGTTAAAGTAAAACCGACGTCGCCTGGCAGGCGCGCAGTCATCAAGGTTGTAACGCCTGATCTTCATAAGGGTGAGCCCCATGCGCCTCTGCTGACAAGTCAGTCAAGGAATGCCGGGCGCAACCATAACGGTCGAATCACCGTGCGTCACCAGGGTGGCGGTCATAAGCAGCACTATCGTGTCGTGGATTTCAAGCGCAATAAGGATGGGATTCCTGCAAAAGTAGAACGCATTGAATATGATCCAAACCGCAGTGCGCACGTGGCTTTGCTCTGTTATGTGGATGGTGAGCGCCGCTACATCATTGCACCAAAGGGTGTGAGTGCTGGCATGCAGTTGATTAGTGGATCTGATTCCCCGATCAAGGTTGGCAATACTTTGCCGCTACGCAATATTCCGGTTGGTACAACCATTCACTGCATCGAGATGATGCCTGGCAAAGGAGCGCAGATTGCCCGTTCCGCTGGCACATCGGTTCAGCTTTTGGCTCGTGAGGGTGCTTACGCTCAGTTGCGTCTGCGCTCCGGTGAAATCCGCCGAGTTCACGTTGATTGCAAGGCCACGATCGGTGAGGTTGGAAATTCTGAGCATAGCCTGCGCTCGATCGGCAAGGCGGGCGCAATGCGCTGGCGCGGTGTTCGACCAACGGTACGTGGCGTAGTCATGAATCCGGTTGATCACCCACACGGCGGTGGTGAAGGAAAAACCTCTGCGGGTCGTCATCCAGTCAGCCCATGGGGTACGCCAACAAAAGGGTACCGCACTCGCCGCAACAAGCGTACGCAGAATATGATTGTGCGTCGTCGTCCTTCGAATAAGAGGTAATCGTAATGGCTCGTTCTATTAAAAAAGGTCCGTTTGTAGATGCACACCTTGTAAATAAGGTTGAAACGGCACGTGCTACAAGCGATAAGCGGCCTATCAAGACTTGGTCACGTCGTTCCACGGTTTTGCCTGATTTCGTTGGACTGACTATCGCTGTACATAATGGCAAGCAACATATCCCTGTTTTTGTGAATGAAAACATGGTTGGGCATAAGCTTGGTGAGTTTTCATTGACGCGCACCTTCAAGGGTCACGCTGCGGACAAGAAGGCTAAGAAATAGGGGATTATGATGAGAGTTAGCGCAATTTTACGCGGTACACGCCTGTCTGCTCAGAAGGGCAGATTGGTGGCAGATCAAATCCGTGGACTTCCTGTCGATCGCGCGCTGAATATTCTGGCTTTCAGCCCGAAAAAAGGTGCCGTAATCATCAAAAAGGTACTCGAATCTGCCATTGCAAATGCTGAGCATAATGAAGGTGCAGATATTGACGAACTCAAGGTGGCAACAATCTGCGTGGACGAAGGTTCTACCCTGAAACGTTTTCGTGCGCGCGCTAAAGGGCGTGGAGCGCGCATCCTGAAACCGACCTGCCATATCACCGTGACGGTTGGCGACTAAGATAGGGCATTAAGGAAAATTATGGGACAGAAAATAAATCCAACCGGCTTCAGGCTCGGTGTTCTAAAAAACTGGTCTTCAAAGTGGTTTGCCAATAGCAAGAACTTTGCCGGCATGTTGCAGGAAGACATCAAAGTCAGGACGTTTCTTAAGGCAAAGCTTTCACACGCAGCCGTAGGACGCATAGTGATAGAACGTCCTGCAAGAGACGCCAAGATAACAATCTTCAGCGCACGTCCGGGTGTGGTCATCGGCAAGAAGGGTGAAGATATTGAGTTGCTCAAGGCTGAGCTTAAAAAGATGATGGGAGTTCCTGTTCATCTGAATATCGAAGAAATTCGTAAGCCAGAAGTGGATGCGACCCTCATTGCTGAAAACATTGCATCCCAACTCGAAAAACGCGTTATGTTCCGTCGGGCCATGAAACGAGCAATGCAAAATGCAATGCGTCTTGGTGCGCAGGGAATCAAGATCATGAGTTCAGGGCGCTTGAATGGTATCGAGATTGCCCGTACCGAGTGGTATCGCGAAGGCCGCGTTCCTCTGCATACGTTACGTGCAGATATTGATTATGGCGTGGCTCGTGCAAAAACGACCTACGGGATCATTGGTATCAAAGTTTGGGTTTTCAAAGGCGAAAATGCAGCAGGTAAGGGTGTAGACGCAGCCGTTGCAGCACCAGCCGAACCCGTGAAGAAGGCTAGAAAGCCAGGAGCAAAACATGCTGCAGCCAGCTAGACAAAAATTCCGCAAACAGCAAAAGGGCCGTAATACCGGCATTGCTACTCGTGGAAACAAGGTGAATTTTGGTGAATTTGGCCTGAAGGCAATCGGACGTGGTCGTTTGACCGCACGTCAAATCGAGGCGGCTCGCCGTGCGATGACGCGCCATATCAAGCGCGGCGGAAGAATCTGGATTCGTGTTTTTCCGGATAAGCCAATTTCATCCAAACCGGCCGAGGTTCGCATGGGTAACGGTAAGGGTAATCCTGAGTACTTCGTTGCTGAAATTCAGCCCGGTAAAGTGCTCTATGAAATGGATGGCGTTAGCGAAGAACTCGCTCGCGAGGCATTCCGCCTTGCATCTGCGAAGCTCCCGATTGCCACGACTTTTGTCCTTAGACAGGTAGGAGCCTAATTATGAAAGCCACTGAATTAAGAGCAAAATCAGCTGAAGAGTTGGGCAACGAAATGCTTGAACTTCTGCGTGCTCAATTTGGTTTGCGTATGCAAATCTCTACCCAGCAAAGCAATAAAGTTGATCAATTAGGCAAGGTGCGCAGGGATATCGCCCGTATTCGTACCATCATGAGCGAAAAGGCAAAACAAGCATGAGCGAAGCTGAATCCATGACTCGCACCCTTACCGGTAGAGTTGTAAGCGACAAAATGAGCAAGACAGTGACTGTTCTCGTCGAGCGTAAGGTCAAACATCCATTGTATGGAAAGATCATTCGCCTCTCCAAGAAATACCATGCTCACGATGAAAATAATGAATTCCACGATGGCGACCTGGTCGAAATCCAGGAATGCCGCCCATTGGCTAAAACCAAATCCTGGCGTGTGAGCAAGTTGGTTGTAAAGGCTGTTTGAACTTACCTGTTGCACAGGATAAGCAAACTCTATATAATAGCCGTCTTTAATTGGGTTCGCCCCTTGGTGATGTTCACTGCGGGGTCCAAAACTGACCGTTAGCGTTAGGTCTTCGTGATCCTTGCTAGACGGCTTAAGTTGGAGAAAGAAATGATTCAAATGCAATCCCGCTTGGATGTTGCGGACAATACTGGTGCGCGTTCTGTTATGTGTATCAAGGTATTGGGTGGTTCCAAGCGCCGCTACGCCGCAATCGGCGATATCATCAAAGTCACCATTAAAGATGCGGCTCCTCGTGGTCGTGTCAAGAAGGGTGATGTCTATAATGCTGTGGTCGTTCGCACCGCCAAGGGTGTTCGTCGCCCAGACGGCTCTCTGGTCAAATTCGATGCGAATGCCGCTGTACTGCTGAACAATAAACTCGAGCCAATTGGTACCCGTATTTTTGGCCCTGTTACTCGTGAGCTGCGCACTGAGCGCTTCATGAAAATTGTTTCTTTGGCACCTGAAGTTCTGTAAGGATTCGTGATGAACAAAATTCGCAAAGGTGATGACGTTGTAGTCACCACTGGCAAGGATAAGGGTAAACGCGGCCTGGTGTTGCGGATGCTTGAGGGTAAGCTGCTGGTCGAGGGCGTAAACAAGGTAAAGAAACACCAGAAACCAAACCCGATGAAGGGTGTGGCTGGCGGGATTATCGAGATGGAAATGCCTCTTGATATCTCCAATATTGCCCTGTTTAACCCGGCTAGTAAAAAAGGTGATCGCGTCGGGATCAGGGTGCTTGAGGATGGCCGCAAGGTTCGGTTCTTCAGGTCTAACGGCGAAGTAATTGACGCATAAGGATTGAACATGGCTCGTTTTCATGGTTTTTATAAAGACAAGGTGGCCAAGCAGTTGATGGATCAATTCGGCTACAAGTCCGTGATGGAAGTGCCCAGAATTGAGAAAATCACGCTGAACATGGGTGTCGGTGAGGCAGTGGCGGACAAAAAAGTGATGGATCATGCCGTTTCTGATATGCAAAAGATTGCGGGTCAGAAGCCGGTTGTGACTGTTGCCAAGAAATCCATTGCTGGCTTCAAGATTCGCGAGGGTTACCCGGTTGGTTGCAAGGTAACGCTACGCAAAGAGCGTATGTATGAATTTCTGGATCGTCTAGTCACTGTTGCGATTCCTCGTATTCGCGATTTTCGCGGTATTTCTGCCAAGTCGTTTGATGGTCGTGGAAACTTCAATATGGGCGTCAAGGAACAGATTATTTTCCCTGAGATCGAATATGAAAAGATCGACGCTTTGCGTGGGATGAATATCACGATCACAACCACTGCAAAAAATGATGATGAAGCGCGCGCTCTTTTGGCCGCATTCAGCTTCCCGTTCAAAAACTGAGGGTGCCATGGCTAAAACATCTTTGATCAATCGTAACCAGAAGCGTATTGAAACGGTTAAAAAATATGCCGCTAAACGCGCAGAACTGGTTTCGATCATGACCAACGTCAAGTTGTCTGAAGAAGAGCGTTTTGCTGCGAGGCAGAAATTCCAGCAGCTTCCACGTGACTCAAGCCCAGTGCGTGTGCGCAACCGTTGCGCGCTGACTGGCCGCCCTCGTGGTACGTTCAAGAAATTTGGTTTAGGTCGTAGCAAATTACGTGATTTGGCGATGGCAGGTGAAGTTCCTGGCATGGTCAAGGCAAGTTGGTAAGGGGGTAATGCAGAATGAGTATGAGTGATCCAATTGCCGATATGCTGACACGTATTCGCAACGCACAAAGGGCTGAAAAGGTTGCGGTGGCTATGCCCTCCTCAAAACTTAAGATTTCAATTGCGGCTGTATTGAAAGAAGAGGGTTATATCGAGAACTTTGGTGTTCGCGATGAAGATGGTAAGCCCGTTCTTGAGCTGAGCTTGAAGTATTATGCCGGTAGTCCGG
Source organism: Sulfuricellaceae bacterium (assembly GCA_030690895.1). GTDB lineage: Bacteria > Pseudomonadota > Gammaproteobacteria > Burkholderiales > Sulfuricellaceae > Sulfurimicrobium. The sequence goes on along the minus strand of JAUYFQ010000006.1, from coordinate 55,713 downwards.
TTATTGAGAAAATTGAGCGCGTAAGTCGTCCAGGCTTGCGTATTTATAAAGGCACAGAAGAACTACCCAAGGTCATGAATGGTCTGGGTGTCGCTATTGTCTCCACATCCAAGGGTGTGATGACTGACCGTAAGGCTCGCGCCAACGGAATTGGCGGTGAAGTACTTTGTGTTGTGGCATGACGGGGTGATGCATGTCAAGAGTTGCTAAATATCCAGTTATTGTTCCTGCCGGTGTTGAGGTTAGCATTTCGGGCAGTGAAATTTCGGTCAAGGGACCGCTTGGTACACTGACACAGGCTTTGAGTGAGCATGTATCAATTGTGCGTGAGGGCGATAATCTACAGTGCTCCGCTTCCAATGATTCGATTCAATCGAAAGCCATGTCCGGAACCACACGTGCCTTGGTGGCCAATATGGTCAAAGGCGTTTCGCACGGGTTTGAAAAGAAGCTGACTCTCGTTGGCGTTGGATACCGTGCTCAGGCCAAGGGTGATGTTTTGAGTCTTGCACTTGGGTTCTCTCATCCTGTGGAGCATTCAATGCCTGCGGGAATCAAGGTAGAAACCCCTACACAGACCGAGATCGTTATCAAAGGTATCGACAGGCAGAAGGTTGGTCAGGTTGCTGCCGAGGTTCGGGCGTATCGTAGCCCTGAGCCTTATAAGGGTAAAGGTGTTCGCTACTCCGATGAGGTGGTGGTGATCAAGGAAACCAAGAAGAAATAATCGAGGCAAGTGAAATGAATAAGAATGAAGCTCGTGTGCGCAGGGCACGTAAAACCCGTGCCAAACTCGCTGAGTTGAAAGTGGTTCGTCTCGCTGTCCATAGAACAAACTGCCATATGTATGCACAAATTATTGATGCGACCGGCAGCAAGATTCTAGCGAGCGCCTCGACAGTTGAGGCTGAGATTCGCAAGGACTTGAAGAATGGCGGTAACGCTGATGCGGCTGCCATTGTTGGAAAGAGAATTGCTGAAAAGGCAAAAGGCCTGGGTATTGAAAAGGTATCGTTCGACCGTTCTGGCTTTAGGTATCATGGACGGGTTAAGTCATTGGCCGATGCGGCTCGTGAAAATGGCTTGGTGTTCTAATCGGGGACAATGATGGCAAAAGTTGATAGAGAAGATAGCAGCGACGGTTTGCGCGAAAAAATGATCATGGTTAACCGCGTGACCAAAGTCGTCAAGGGCGGTCGTATCATGGGTTTTGCTGCGCTGACTGTAGTTGGTGATGGCGATGGTGGTATCGGTATGGGCAAAGGCAAGGCGAAAGAGGTTCCAGTCGCTGTTCAAAAAGCGATGGATGAGGCTCGACGCAACCTGGTGAAAGTTAACCTTAAGCACGGCACTTTGCATCATGCGGTTACAGGTGAGCATGGCGCAGCCAAGGTGTATATGCAGCCTGCCTCTGAAGGTACAGGCATTATTGCAGGTGGGCCGATGCGTGCAATTTTTGAAGTTATGGGTATCCATAACGTGCTGGCTAAGTGCATTGGATCAACCAATCCATACAATATGGTGCGCGCAACGATTAATGGACTTAAATCCATGAATACGCCATCAGAAATTGCTGCCAAGCGCGGCAAGTCAGTCGAAGAGATTCTGGGGTAATTTATGAATAAATCTGCAAAAACCTTGAAGGTCACTTTGGTTAAGAGCGTTATTGGAACCATCGAGTCCCACCGTGCATGCGTTAGAGGGCTTGGCCTTCGCCGCATGAATGACACTGTTGTTGTTGAAGACACGCCATCGGTGCGCGGCATGATCAACAAAGTTAACTACCTGTTAAAGTGTGAGGCATAAATGCAGCTCAATACTATTAAGCCAGCAGATGGCAGCAAGCATTCCAAGCGTCGTGTAGGTCGCGGTATTGGCAGCGGCCTTGGCAAGACTGCCGGACGCGGTCATAAAGGGCAGAAGTCGCGTGCTGGCGGCTACCATAAAGTTGGCTTTGAAGGTGGTCAGATGCCTTTGCAGCGCCGTCTTCCAAAGCGCGGTTTCCGTTCCTTGACCAAGGGTGATATTGCTCAGGTTCGGCTGTTCGCTCTGAATAATTTGCCGGTGGATGTGGTTGATTTATTGGTGCTTAAGCAGGCTGGCATTGTTCCTGGCTCAGCGCTCAGCGCCAAGGTTTTCCTGTCTGGCAAGATCGAGAAAGCAGTTAAGTTAAATGGCGTTCTTGTCACCAAGGGTGCAAGGGCTGCTCTTGAAGCGGCAGGTGGTTCTGTCGAAGGTCTGGATTAATCTTGGCTCAAGCGCGACAGTCTGGCGGTCCAGTCGGCAAATATTCGGATCTTAAGCAACGTTTGTTGTTTGTTATAGGTGCCTTGATCGTTTATCGGATTGGGGCGCATATACCTGTTCCTGGTATTGATCCTGGTGTCCTTGCTCAGCTTTTCAAGTCGCAGCAGGGCGGCATACTGGGCATGTTCAACATGTTTTCCGGTGGTGCGCTTTCACGGTTTACCGTCTTTGCCTTGGGCATCATGCCGTACATCTCTGCATCAATTATTATGCAGTTGATGACCGTTGTTTCGCCTCAACTTGAGCAGTTAAAAAAGGAAGGCGAATCTGGGCGCAAGAAAATAACTCAATACACTCGCTATGGCACAGTTGGACTTGCGCTATTTCAGGGTATTGGAATTGCTATAGCGCTCGAGGCTCAACCGGGGCTGGTGATTGAGCCGGGATTGATGTTCCGCATCACTTCCGTGATTACATTGATGTCTGGAACCATGTTTTTAATGTGGTTGGGCGAGCAGATTACTGAGCGTGGGATTGGCAATGGTATATCCATCATCATTTTCGCCGGTATCGTCGCAGGCTTGCCTCAGGCGATTGGTGGGACGCTTGAGTTAAGCAGGACGGGTGCTTTTTCCATACCGTTGGTAATCATGTTGTTTGTTGCTGCAATTGCAGTTACGGGATTTGTGGTTTTTGTTGAACGTGGACAACGCAAGATTTTGGTCAACTATGCCAAGCGCCAGGTCGGACGGCAGGTGGTTGGTGGGCAAAGTTCACATCTGCCATTGAAGCTCAATATGGCTGGGGTTATCCCACCGATTTTTGCTTCCAGCATTATCTTGTTCCCTGCGACGTTGGCGGGATGGTTTGGTAGCAGCGATAGCATGTCCTGGCTAAAGGACATTGGTGCAGCGCTATCGCCTGGTCAGCCCCCATATGTAATGTTGTATGCTACGGCGATTGTTTTTTTCTGTTTCTTCTATACGGCCTTGGTCTTTAATCCGAAGGAAACCGCTGATAACCTCAAAAAGAGCGGCGCTTTTGTCCCCGGAATTCGCCCGGGAGATCAGACTGCTAAGTACATAGACAAGATCATGGGTAGGCTCACCTTGTCGGGCGCAGTGTACATCACGCTAGTTTGCCTCTTGCCTGAATTCCTAATCGTAAAATGGAACGTCCCATTTTACTTTGGTGGTACGTCTTTGCTGATTATTGTGGTTGTCACAATGGATTTTATGGCCCAGGTTCAGTCCTACCTGATGTCCCATCAGTACGAAAGCCTATTGAAAAAGGCTAATTTTAAGGGCGGCGGCATCTTGCCCCGCTAGAACCTGGCATCTGTTGGCGGAATATTGAATGGCAAAAGAAGACACGATCGAGATGCAAGGGGAAGTCCTTGAGAATCTTCCCAATGCAACGTTTCGGGTCAAACTGGAAAATGGCCACATAGTTCTTGGTTACATATCAGGCAAGATGCGTATGCATTACATTCGTATTCTGCCGGGTGATAAGGTGACTGTGGAATTGACACCATATGACTTATCGCGTGCACGGATAATATTTCGAGCAAAGTAGCACGGCGTAATGTCAGTGTTCAGGATTTAAGGAGAGTTGAAATGAGAGTTCGTGCTTCTGTAAAGAAAATTTGCCGCAAATGCAAAATGGTTAGAAGGAAAGGTGTTCTTCGAGTCATTTGTGAAGATGCGCGCCACAAGCAGCGTCAAGGTTGATTATTGCTATGTATAGTGATATAGTTCGACGTTTTTCCATTATAAATTGCTGCCTGGAGTAAAGCATGGCCCGGATCGCTGGGGTAAACATCCCAAACCATCAACACGCTGAGATCGCGCTTACTGCTATCTATGGTATCGGGCGCACCCGTTCCAAGCAAATTTGCGTAGCAGCTGGTGTTACGACTTCCACCAAGATCAAGGATTTGAGCGATAGTGATATCGATCGATTGCGTGATGAGGTGGGTAAATTCATAGTAGAGGGCGATCTGCGCCGCGAAGTTACGATGAGCATCAAGCGTTTGATGGATCTGGGTTGCTATCGTGGTCTGCGCCATCGTCGCGGCCTTCCTGTTCGCGGTCAACGGACCCGGACAAATGCTAGAACTCGCAAGGGTCCGCGTAAAGCGATCCGCTCTAGTAAATAAAGAACTAGCGGACGAATAAAGGAATAATCATGGCAAAGCCTAATGTGCGTGTGCGCAAAAAAGTCAAAAAGAATGTGGCGGAAGGTGTCGCTCACGTTCATGCTTCATTCAACAATACGATCGTAACCATAACCGATCGCCAGGGGAACGCTCTCTCGTGGGCAACGTCTGGTGGAAGTGGTTTCCGTGGTTCCCGCAAGAGTACGCCGTTTGCTGCTCAAATCGCGGCTGAGCACGCTGGTAAGGCGGCGCAGGAATATGGTGTTAAAAATCTCGAGGTGCGAATCAAGGGCCCAGGTCCGGGGCGTGAATCTGCAGTGCGTGCGCTGAACGCCGTTGGATTTAAAATTACGGGCATTACTGATGTTACGCCTGTCCCTCACAATGGATGCCGTCCGCCCAAAAAGCGTCGCATTTAATTCGGCAGTTATATTGCAGGAGAATTACTTTGGCTAGAAATCTTGATCCTAAATGCCGTCAATGCCGACGTGAGGGAGAAAAACTTTTTCTGAAGGGTGAAAAGTGTTTCACCGATAAGTGCTCTATTGAGCGCCGCGCATACCCACCTGGTCAGCATGGGCAAAAGCAGAATACGCGTTTGTCTGGTTATGGTGTTCAGTTGCGTGAAAAGCAGAAATTGCGTCGCATTTATGGTGTACTCGAAAAGCAGTTCCGTGGTTATTATCAGGAAGCTGATCGTGTACGTGGAATTACCGGCGAGAACTTGCTTCAGTTACTTGAGTGCCGCTTGGATAACGTGGCTTACCGTATGGGATTTGCTGCTTCGCGCACCGAGGCTCGTCAAGTTGTTCGCCATAACGGGATACTTGTTAATGGTAGACGCGTCAACATTCCATCCTACCAAGTTAAGCCGGGTGACGTGATCGAAGTTGCAGGGCGTACAAAAGCACATCTTCGTGTTAAATCGGCTGCTGAGGCGGCGGGCCAGCGCGGGGTGCCTGAATGGATCGAGGTTGATATCAAGGCGCTCAAAGGGACTTTTAAAGCCAAGCCCCAGCGTTCTGAACTGCCTGCAACAATCAATGAACATCTCGTTGTCGAGTTGTACTCCAAGTAATTGAGTTGTAGCAAATCATAGGAATAACGATCCATGCAAAGCAGTGCAGCTGAATTTTTAAAGCCACGGATTGTGGATGTGCAAAGCCAGTCTCCTAGTCGTGCGCGAATTACGATGGAACCATTTGAACGTGGTTATGGGCACACGCTTGGAAACGCGCTACGCCGCATCCTTCTTTCTTCCATGCCTGGTTATGCGATTACTCAGGTTCAGATCGATGGTGTCGTTCATGAATATTCCACCATTGATGGCGTGCAGGAGGATGTGGTTGATATCCTTTTGAATTTGAAGGGTATCTCCTTAAAGTTACATAATCGCCCAGAAGTTACGCTTAGTCTGTCAAAAAGTGGTGAAGGCGTTGTAACCGCTGGTGATATCGAAACGTCTCATGATGTTGAAATTATCAATCCAGGTCATGTTATTGCGCATTTGACTAAAGGCGGCAAAATCAGCATGACGCTCAAGATCGAGCAAGGTCGTGGTTACGTCCCTGTTGCGACTCGTCGCATTGCTGAAGGTGATCGCCTGGTTGGTGCAATCATGCTGGACGCCTCTTTTAGCCCAGTTAGTCGGGTCAGCTATGGCGTTGAGAGCGCTCGTGTCGAACAACGCACGGATCTGGATAAATTGGTTGTCGATATTGAAACCAACGGTGTCATCGATCCTGAAGAGGCAATTCGTTTTGCTGCCAGGATCATGGTTGACCAGTTATCAGTGTTTGCCGAGCTTAAGGGCACTCAAGCTGAAATCGAGACGCCGCGCAGCCCGCAGGTTGATCCTATACTTCTGCGTCCAGTCGATGACCTAGAATTAACGGTGCGTTCGGCAAATTGTCTTAAGGCTGAAAACATTTATTACATCGGCGATTTAATTCAGCGCTCAGAAACAGAGTTGCTCAAAACACCCAATCTGGGACGTAAGTCACTGAATGAAATAAAGGATGTTTTGGCTTCCAAGGGACTGACATTGGGTATGAAATTGGAAAACTGGCCGCCGGCTGGTTTGGAAAAGGCCTGATTTCCAGCTGAGTCTGGTAAAGGATTCTAGCTAATAAAGGATTTGTTATGCGTCACCGTTTATCTAACCGAAAACTCAACCGTACCACTAGCCACCGTTTGGCTATGTTGCGTAATATGGCAAACTCACTGCTTCGCCATGAGGTCATCAAGACTACACTGCCCAAGGCCAAGGAATTGCGTCGCGTTGCTGAGCCACTGATTACGCTGGGTAAAAAACCATCCTTGGCGAACCGCCGCTTGGCATTTGATCGCCTCCGCGATCGTGAAATGGTCGTTAAGCTTTTTGATAGCCTGGGCCCTCGCTTCCAGACCCGTAATGGTGGTTACTTGCGTATTCTTAAATGCGGTTTCCGACATGGCGATAATGCGCCTATGGCGATTGTCGAGCTTTTGGACAGGCCTGATAACGCAGTTCCAGTCGAAGAGTAATCCTCATATTGCATAGAAAAAAGCCGGTTTTGACCGGCTTTTTTCGTTTTACGACTTGTGCTTGTTCTGGATGGATTAACCCAGGTTGTTATTAGGCATGATCTCGTCAAAACGATGGAATGTAGGGGCGATTTATCCTAAGAACCATATTTGAACCACGTGGACCAAAAGTAGGCGCCTCTAGGCGACACGGGGATCACGGGGAAAGCCATGGGGTTTGGCGCTTGACATGGCTCACCCATTTGGTGAGAGGGAAAAATCGTGTAACACATGGATTTTCCCCGTGCTCCCCGTGGTTAACTGAGTTTTCTAGGATTAAAGATGATTCAAATATTTTCAGATTTTGGTGCGCAGGATATTTATGTAGGTCAGATCAAGTCGGCCATCATGCTGCACTCCCAGAATTGCACCGTACTGGATTTATTCCACGAGTCGCCCCCATTTTCCCCTATCCCCGCCGCACATCTGCTTGCTGCTCTCTCAAATCGATTTGATGTCGGTAGCGTTTGCCTGGCTGTTGTCGACCCTGGCGTCGGCTCTACTCGTGCAGGTCTGGTGATGCTTGCTGACGACGTGTGGTACGTCGGGCCAGACAATGGCTTGTTATCAGTTGTTGCCGCGCGGGCCCGCAAGGTTGAGTTGTGGCGGATACAATGGGCGCCGGAGAAATGTGCTGACTCTTTCCATGGCAGAGATATATTTGGGCCGATTGCTGCATGGATTGACAAGGGCGAATTCCCCCACGGAAAACTGATTGACACCGCCTCCATGGATATTCAGCTTGGTGATCGAGATTTGAGCGAACTCATCTATATCGATCATTATGGGAACGCCATGACTGGTATGCGCGAGGATCTGGTCTCTGGCGCCCATGTTCTGAATGTGGACGGACACAACGTAACTAAAGCCCGAGTGTTTTCTGATGTGACTCGTGGCGAACTGTTCTGGTATGTGAACAGCATCGGACTTGTCGAAATTGCAGCCAATATGAGCAGTGCGGCTCAGTTACTGAACCTACAAGTAGGTATGCCCGTTACGTTCACCTCATAAAACGGCTCGCAGGTATTGTCCAGTATGGCTTGATGGATTTTGTGCAATGCTTTCCGGCGTGCCCTCAGCAATGATCAGACCCCCGCCATGTCCGCCTTCTGGCCCCAAATCCACCACCCAGTCAGCCGTCTTGATGACGTCCAGATTGTGCTCGATAACAACAACCGTATTGCCGTGTTCGCGCAAGCGATGTAGCACCGTCAGCAGCATTTCAATATCCTGAAAATGCAAACCAGTCGTTGGTTCATCCAGTATGTACAAGGTTCTCCCTGTATCGCGCTTGGAAAGTTCCAATGAAAGCTTGACCCGCTGCGCTTCGCCGCCGGATAGCGTAGTCGCACTTTGTCCCAGGGTGATGTAACCAAGACCGACATCCAATAAAGTTTGCAGTTTCCTTGCAACGATAGGCACAGCGCTAAAGAACTCGCGCGCATGTTCGACGGTCATTTGGAGAATTTCATGGATGTTCCTGCCCTTGTACTGGATCTCAAGTGATTCGCGGTTGTAACGCTGGCCGTGGCAGACATCGCATTCCACGTAGATATCCGGCAGAAAATGCATTTCAACCTTGATGACCCCATCTCCCTGGCAAGCCTCGCAGCGCCCCCCCTTGACGTTGAATGAGAACCTGCCTGGCCCGTACCCGCGCTCTCTGGACTGCGGAACCCCCGCGAACAAATCCCTTATTGGTGTAAACAGACCGGTATAAGTGGCGGGATTGGAGCGTGGCGTGCGCCCAATGGGGCTCTGATCCACGTTGATGACCTTGTCGAAAAATTCCAGGCCATTGAGTTCGCGATAGGGAGAGGGTTCGGCATTGCTGCCATAGAGATGGCGTGCCACGGCATGATAAAGCGTATCGTTGATCAACGTGGACTTGCCCGAACCAGATACGCCGGTAATGCATACCAGCAGGCCAACAGGCAGATTCAGCGTGACCTGTTTGAGGTTGTGTCCCGTTGCTTCGATGATCTGAAGCATGCGCTCTGGATCTGGCGCCTGCCGAGAAGTCGGCACAGCGATGCGACGTTTGCCGCTCAGGTAGAGGCCAGTCAGTGAATCCGGATTGAGACAAATTTCTTCGGGGGTTCCCTGCGCCACAATATGTCCGCCATGCTCACCCGCAGCGGGACCCATGTCGACAACATAATCGGCGGTTCGAATCGCATCTTCGTCATGTTCAACCACGATGACGCTATTACCCAGATCGCGAAGGCGAATCAAAGTGCTCAGCAAGCGATCGTTGTCGCGCTGATGCAGGCCGATGGATGGCTCATCCAGAACGTACATGACCCCAGTCAGACCAGACCCGATCTGGCTGGCCAGGCGGATGCGCTGAGATTCTCCGCCGGAAAGGGTGTCTGCTGAACGATCGAGAGACAGGTAATCCAGGCCGACATTTGTCAGAAATTGCAAACGGCTGGCAATTTCCTTGACGATGCGCTCGGCAATTGCCTGTTTCTGCCCAGTCAGAGAAAGCTCCTGAAAAAAAATCAGCGCATCCTTGAGAGAAAGATGGCTCAATTCATAAATGGGCCGACCGGCAATCCTGACATGCCGCGCTTCCATTCGCAGGCGGGTTCCTTCGCAAACCGGGCAGGTCTGGTTGTTGAGGTATTTAGCCAGCTCTTCACGCACGGCAACTGAATCCGTTTCCTGATAGCGGCGCTCGAAATTGCGCAACATGCCTTCAAAGGTGTGTGAACGCGTCTCGAATCCCCCCTTGTTAGCCAGGTACTTGAATGGGATGGCTTCCGTCCCGCTACCATACAACAGGGAGTGGCGAATTTGCTCCGGAAGCTCCTCGAATGGCAATTCCAGATCGAAGCCGTAGTGCAAAGCCAGACTTTGAAGCATCTGGAAATAAAACTGATTGCGCCGATCCCAACCCTTGACTGCGCCGGAAGCGAGAGAAAGGTGAGGGAAAGCCACGACACGCTTGGGGTCAAAGAAATTGATCTGCCCCAGGCCATCGCACTTGGGGCAGGCGCCCATCGGATTATTAAAAGAAAACAATCGAGGTTCAAGCTCTGCCAGCGCAAAACTGCAAACCGGGCAGGCAAATTTGGCGGAGAACAAGTGCTCCTTGCCGGAATCCATTTCCACCGCCAATGCACGACCATCAGAGTGGCGCAAAGCAGTTTCAAATGATTCTGCCAGACGCTGCTTCATGTCTGCCCTGACCTTGATTCGGTCGACAACGACCTCGACAGTATGTTTCCGGTTTTTTTCCAGTTTTGGCGGTTGGTCGATTTCGTAAACAACGCCATCCACACGTAATCTCACAAATCCCTGCGCGCGCATTTCGTCGAACAATTCGAGTTGTTCGCCCTTGCGTCCGGCAACCAGGGGAGAAAGAATCATCAACCGGGTGTCTTCAGGCAGAGCGAGCACATGATCCACCATCTGCGAAACGCTCTGAGATTCGAGCTTGGCGCCATGTTCAGGGCAAAATGGATCGCCCACTCGAGCGAACAGCAAGCGCAGATAATCGTGGATTTCAGTGACCGTCCCGACCGTCGAACGCGGGTTATGGCTGGTCGCCTTCTGCTCAATGGCAATCGCTGGAGACAAACCCTCGATCAGATCAACGTCAGGCTTCTCCATCAACTGCAAAAACTGGCGTGCATAAGCGGATAAGGACTCGACATAGCGCCGCTGACCCTCCGCATACAGCGTATCGAAAGCCAGAGAAGACTTTCCAGACCCGGACAATCCGGTAATGACAACCAACTGGTTGCGCGGGATGTCGAGACTGATGTTTTTCAGGTTATGGGTGCGGGCGCCGCGAATCTTGATGAAGGACATGGCCAAAGCAGAGTTGAAAGTAACTGGTCAATATACCGACTATTAGCGGGATGGACAAATGGCGTAGCACCTGGCGCCATACTACGAATGCAGCGGCGTGACATGCTGTTTCCTGATTAGCCACAATGTTCAGACGCTCGCAAAAAACGCACTGGTCGAGGTTTTGTGCCCACTGCTGCGGCCATCAGATGCTTCAGGATAGACGACAAATCGAAATGAGGGGGCGCTCCCGGTAGCATCCCCTTTATCCGAGATTGTTCATTAGGCATGATTTCGTCAAAACGATGGAATGTAGGGGCGAATTTATTCGCCAAAGGCGGTTAAAACCGCCCCTACAAGTGCTAATGAACAATCTCGGTTTATTCTATGTGGCGCAGATCCATCCTGCCGCGCCAAATAATAGCAAAATATTGGCACGGTTCAATAAACAGCGCCATAATTGCGGCTCGTCCTCTACAAACAGCGCCAACAATACCATGTCATCTATGATTGATTTGCTGAACAGCATTCAGGCAGCCAGCTACGGGCTAACGCTGGCTGATCTGCTCACCCAGCACCCTGGCATCGCCAGGCGCACGGCACAGCGCTTGATTGCCAAGCTGATTGAGGCCGGTCAAATCACTGCGAGGGGCGAAGGGCGAGCACGTCGCTATTCCGGCGCTAAAGTTGTGCTTGTCGCCGCATCATCCGCCATAACCGATGTATTCCCCAGCACCATCCCGCTTTCCGCCGATAGCCTGGACATCCTTGCCTATATCGACCAGCCTGTGGAAGCGCGCAAGCCTGTGGGCTACCAGCGTGATTTCCTGAATGCCTATCAACCCAATGAGACCTGGTATCTGTCCGAGTCTCTGCGGCGTCAGTTGCACAAAATGGGTAAGACGGTCGATGCCGACGAGCCTGCTGGTACTTATAGCAGCGCTATTTTGAATCGTCTGTTGATTGATTTGTCCTGGGCTTCCAGCCAGCTGGAGGGCAATACTTACTCTCGATTGGATACGCGGGTGCTAATCGAACACGGCAAAGCAGCACAAGGCAAGGCTGCGATCGAGACGCAGATGATCTTGAACCACAAAACTGCCATTGAGTTGTTGGTTGAGAATATCGGTGAGATGGCGTTCGACCGTTATACGCTCATGAATCTGCACAGCGCCTTGGCAGAAAACTTGCTTCCCAACCCGGCGGATGAAGGTCGAATTCGCCAACATGCGGTGAATATTGGAAAAAGTGTCTATCGGCCACTGTCCACACCGCAACAACTCGAAGCCGCCTTGAAAGTGGTTCTCGATAAGGCCAACCAGACTGCGGATCCTTTCGAGCAATCATTCTTCATGATGGTGCATTTGCCATATTTACAAGCCTTTGCCGACATCAACAAACGAACGTCCCGGCTTGCCGCCAACTTGCCGCTGTTCCGCGCCAATCTGTGTCCATTGACATTCCTGCTCCGTAAAGGCTAGTCCAGTTCCTTGACCCGTTGCAGTGGTACGGAAGCGCAAAAGCCCTTCACGTCCTCATAGGGCTTGCTCTCTCCCCCGGCCCCTCTCCCGCCTGCGGGCGAGGGGAGTTCTAGCCAAGCGTGGTAGGTGTCGGCGATCTTTTGTATGTCCTCGTGCGACAGTTCGCGGGTGCGGCGGTTGATCAGGTGGCCGAGGTTGCGGGCGTCGATGAAGAGGATTTCACCCTTGCGCGGGTGTAACTACCGCATCTTGTTGACCTGCATCATAATCTCATTGGAATATCATGAAAAGAAATGTGGGTGCCCGGCAGCATCATCCATACTAACAGGCTCACCAGGTGAGCTTGTTAAAAAACGCAACGAAGATTAAGGGATCAATTCCGCCGCGAAGCGACCGCGCCGCAAAAAGTGAAGGGGCGATGCTCCACCAGCCCCGTTTTGCGGCCTTCCCCCACCGGGGGCAAGGGGGCGATGGGTTGGTTTGTGGCGGTTTTTACCCGCAGGGCGCAAGACATAAACGCTTCTTATGCGAACCCGAAGGGCGGGCGGCTTCATGCCCGGCGTTTACGCTTTGCATAAGACGCGATTATGTTACAAGCCGCCACCAATGCCAGCGCAAGCGCGACAAGACCGCGAACCGTGGCAGGGACGCGGAACTGGCCGGCTGCCACCAGCCGCCTGCGAACCGCAAGAGCCTTGCGGGGTTCTTCGCTAGGCCCGCAGTGGTGAAGCGGCGGCGGAATCGGAGCGAGACCAACGTGGCAGGAACGGCAAGCCGATGGCGGTTTTATGCCTTCGGCGCTCTGTCAGGTGGGTACGGGATAGCGATGGCGCGGGGCTTGCGGGTTTTATTGCAAGCGCCGTGACTGTCGCGCCATTGTTCCGGCTTTAGCCGGTTTACAATGGCGGTGATGCCCGCACGGGTGAGCGGTCAGTATGGAGTTTGGGTTTGCACATACTGCACGTAAATTGGGAAACGTGGAACGTGGGCGGTATAGTAATCCGGGACAAGTCGCTGAATAACTGACAACAACGATGGTATTGCCAGGCATGATGCGCATTGCAAACACTAGAAAGCGAAAGGCCTCCAAAAGGAGGCCTTTACACTCTGATTCTGGTTCTGGACAACTTTGTCAGCGAGGTTAAGGCAGCGAAGGAGCGCATGGATCTTCAAGTAGTTTACTTGACCGATGTTGACGGAAATGTGATTTTGATAGACGACGATGGTAGGAAGCGGCGTATAAAGTCAGAGATCGGCCATCGTAAACTGAGCAAGCTGAAAATGGTCAAGCAGCACATATTTGAGACCCGTGAAAAATACAATGCATACAACGACGGTAGACCACTTTTTGGTAACTAGACGTAGCGAAAGTCCTCCTTTAATTGCCACCCCCTTATTCTTTGCGGTGAGCCGCCCGTGGTGTACCATGAGGCGAAATCAAGGCAGGCTCAGCTCGGTTCGCCCAATGCCAAACAAAGGCTCAAAGGATTAAACACGCACATCATGAAACCAACACCCCACCTGCTCCAGCAAACAGACCACACCGGGTTGCGCCCCCGGATGTACTGCGTGAACATGTGCATCATGGCCACCGCGCTCCTGGCCACGCCAGCACAGGCCTCGATGTTCAAGGGCGAAGCGCTGGATAACATCGCCGATGTTATGGCGTGGGTGGTTCTGGTGATTACGCCGCTAATCGGCATCTCTGTCTTCTGGCTGGTGCACATCCTGCCCGAGAAAATTGCCGAGAAGAAAAAGCATCCCCAGGCCAAGGCCATCCAGGTTTTATGTCTGCTCTCGCTGGCCTTCGGCGGCCTGTTGTGGCCGCTCGCCTGGCTGTGGGCCTACACCAAACCGGTTCTCCATAAGCTGGCCTATGGGACTGACGTTGCTGAAGAACATGAACACAACAAGAAGGAATTGAAGACAACCGAGAGCGAGCTGGACCTGTTGCGCGCCAAAGTGGCCGAGATCGAAATGAAACTGGCCGGCCAACCTGCTTCCCTCTCTCCTAACTCTCTCCCAGAGGGAGAGAGGGACGAAGGCTCGCTACGCGAGTTTCACGTTAAAGGAGATAAGGCCTGATATGGAAATCCTGCTGCTCGCCATCTACTCGTTTTTCGTCTGGCTGATTTTTTTCAAGTTCAAGTGGCTACCCTGGAACATCGTCAGCCAGGTCATCGTCATCACCATACCTGTCATCGGTATCTCGGCACTGATCCTGATCCTCAACATCGTCGCGCCCTCCTCGGCTGACGTGCGCGTCATCAACTATGTAGTTGCCATCAATCCGCGCGTGAACGGAATTGTCACGGAAGTACCCGTCGAGCCCAATCGCCCGGTCAAGAAGGGCGAGGTGCTGTTCAAGATCGACCCGACGCCCTATGAGCTGGACGTAAAAAGTTTCGCGGCTCAGCTTGCCCAACTCAAGGTGCAACTCGTCACGGCCAATGCCAATAGCCGTGGCCTGAAAGACCAGTTGAAGGCGGCCACCGGCAAGAAAGAAGCCGTGAGCGCCAAGCTCAAGCTCGCTCAACTGCGCGCCCAACAATTCAAGGAACTGGCCGCGACAGGCGCAGGCAATAAATTCGACCACGAGCAGGCTCAGGCTGACATCGGAAACCTTGAGGCCGAACTGGCCTCCCTCGCCGCCAGCGAATCGCAGGTACGCGAGAAGCTTTCCGCCAAGACCACAGATGGCGACCAGGACGAAGTGGCGAACGTCAAGGCGCAGATTGCACGCGCCGAAGCTCAATTGGCGGACTCAAAGTGGAAATTGAGCCAAACCGTCCATCATGCCCCGGCTAATGGCTCCGTAATTTCCATGTCGTTGCGCCCCGGCGCCATGGCCGTGCCGCTGCCCATGGTTCCCGCCATGAATTTCGTCGAGGACGAGCAGTGGATACTCGCCATCTTCAATCAAAATGAAGTCCGCAAAATCGAGCCGGGTCAGGAAGCCGAAATTGCCTTCAGGATGTACCCCGGTCGCGTTGTAAAGGCGCGGGTGGACTCCATCATGTGGGCCACGGCGCAGGGTCAGTTGCCGATAGGCTCAATGAACGGGGTGGCTGGCGTTGCGCCCATTCCGCCCAACAGCCTGGCGGTTCGCTTGACTGTGGATGGCAAGGACAAGGATATTTTTCTCGCTTCCGGCGCACGTGGTAGTGGCGCCATCTTTACCGATAGCGGAGAGATAATACACATCGTCCGAAAAATCATCATCCGTGTCGGCGCCAAGCTCGACTGGCTGATTCTCAAGCTACATTGATGATGCAGCGTAATCCTGTCTGGCTTTGCGCCGCGCTATGTCTGGCAAATGCTGGTTGCCAGACCCTGCCCCCTCCCTCCCGCGCTGAAATTCAGCAGCAGGGGCTGACCAACGTTGCACTACCCACAGAATGGAAAGCGGATAGCCATGCCGGCGTCATCGCTGACAACTGGCTCGCGAGCTTCAACGATGTCGAGCTCGATGCGCTGGTCAGCGAAGCCATCGCCCACAACCCTGATCTGCGAGTGGGCGCTACCCGTGTCGAGCAGGCCGGGCAATACGTTGAACTCGCCAAGGCCGCGCTACGTCCGGCAGTCAATCTGTTTGGCTCGGGCGGCGTCAACATGGGGGGCGGTGATGCCCTGAAAATTCTTTCGCTGGCCGTATCGTGGGAGCCGGATCTCTGGGGTCGCATGCGTTATGGCCGGGACGCCGCTCAAGAAACCTACGCCTCGGCGCTGGCTGATTTTGAATTTTCCCGCCAATCCATTGCCGCTGCCACTGCCAAGAGCTGGTTCACCGCCAGCGAAACCGGGTTGCAGCAAGAAATCTCCGATGAGATGGTCAAATCCGCGCAACAGCTCCTGACGCTTGCCGAAAAGCGCCAGCAAGTCGGCGCTGGCAACGAGCAGGACACTGTTCTGGCTCGCGCCAACCTCGGCAACATTCAGGACAGCGCCGCGCAGATACGCCTTGCGCACCAGCAATCGCTCCGCGCACTGGAGATCTTGCTGGGTCGCTACCCTTCCGCCGAACTCCAGGCACGCAAGCGTCTCGCCAGCCTGCCCGCTCCGGTTCCTGTCGGCATGCCGCTGGAGACGCTTGAGCGCCGACCCGACCTGATCGCCGCAGAACGTCGCGTGGCGGCAGCATTCAACCGCGTGGGAGAAGCCAAGGCAGCCAGACTGCCAAGCCTGGTGCTCAATGCAAACGTTGCTGGCCTCAGCAGCGAGATACTGCAGCTCCAGGAAGATTTCTCAAATCCTACCGGCGGAATTGGCGCAAAATTTCTGGCGCCCATTTATCAGGGTGGCGCACTCAATACACAGGTAGAGATTCGCACCCTCGAACAGAAGGAAGCCCTCGCCCAGTATGCCCGTATGGCCTTGCGCGCGATCAACGACGTGGAAAGTGCGCTCGCAGCGGGGAAAACGCTGGCAGATCGTGCAAACTTCCTGCAGCGCGTGCTGGCTGACAATCAGCGTGCGCTCGAACTGGCGCAAACCAGTTACCGCGTTGGCAAGACTGATTTTCGTGCCGTCCAGCAACAGTTCCTGAGCCTTTATGCCGCACGCCTCGCCCTGTTGCGCGTGCAAAGCGAGCAACTGGCGCAGCGCACGAATCTGCACCTTGCGCTTGGGGGCAGCTTTGAAACCCGACGGACAAAAGAAGGGTCGTAATCCTGTCGGGTAAACAGATCGGGACCCTTTCTCTCACTGACGAGGCAACGATGATTGAGCGATGGCAAGCCTCAAACTTTAATCTCCAAGTCGGCGCAATTTCATGAACGATTCTGCCCCCTCGCCACATAATCCGGAACCAGGTCGCAGCCCACAACAGCGGAGAAAATCCGACCAGGCCGGCTGGATGCACTGGTTGCCGGGGCTGCAAGTCTTGCGCCGCTATGAGGCAGCTTGGCTGCGCCACGACATCGTCGCTGGACTGGTGTTGACGACGATGTTGGTGCCCGTAGGCATCGCCTACGCGGTGGCATCCGGCTTACCGGGCATCTATGGCCTGTATGCAACGATCGTCCCGCTGCTGGCTTATGCGCTGTTCGGCCCCAGCCGCATTCTGGTGCTGGGGCCCGACTCTGCGCTGGTCGCCGTCATCCTCGCCATCGTCATGCAGCAATCTGGCGGCGACCCCCTGCGCGCCATTGCCTTGGCCAGCATGATGGCGATCGTGTCCGGTGTGGTATGCATCGCGGCAGGCCTGATGCGCCTGGGCTTCATAACCGAACTACTTTCCAAACCGATCCGCTACGGCTACATGAATGGCATTGCAGTAACCGTGTTGATCAGCCAACTGCCCAAGCTGTTCGGGTTTTCGATCGAGAACATCGGCCCGCTGGAAAATCTGTTAGCCATCGTCAAGGCTGTGCTGGGTGGGATGTCCAACTGGACTGCATTCACGGTCGGTGCTGGCACCCTGGCTATCATCCTGCTGCTCAAAGGCAGCAAGCGCTTGCCCGGCATCCTGATCGCCGTGATTATAGCGACCGTCGTCGTTGGCACGCTGGACCTTGCAACGCGCGCCGGGGTATCAGTCCTCGGCTCCCTCCCGCAAGGCCTGCCCGCCTTCGCCATTCCCTGGATCACCTACGCCGACATCGGCCCCGTGCTGATCGGCGGTTGCACCCTCGCGCTCATCTCGTTCGCCGACACCAGCGTGCTTTCGCGTGTCTATGCCGCGCGAACCCGTACCCATGTCGACCCGAACCAGGAGATGGTGGGGCTCGGCGCCGCCAACCTGCTGGCTGGATTTTTTCAGGGCTTTCCCATCAGCAGCAGTTCGTCACGCACGCCCGTGGCCGAGGCGGCGGGTGCCAAAACCCAGTTGACCGGCGTCGTCGGCGCACTCGCCGTAGCCCTGCTACTGCTGGTAGCACCGGACCTGCTGCAGAATTTGCCCACCAGCGCACTGGCTGCAGTCGTGATCGCTTCTGCCATCGGCCTGATCGAGGTCACCGACCTGCGTCGCATCTATCGCATCCAGCGCTGGGAATTCTGGCTATCGATCGTCTGCACCATCGGCGTGGCTGTGCTGGGCGCGATTCCAGGCATCGGCCTGGCAATCGTGATTGCCGTCATCGAATTCCTGTGGGATGGCTGGCGCCCGTACTCCGCAGTCCTGGGACGCGCCGAGGGCGTCAAGGGCTACCACGACATCACGCGCTATCCGGATGCCAGGCAGATTCCCGGCCTGGTCTTGTTTCGCTGGGATGCGCCCCTGTTTTTCGCCAACGCCGAGTTGTTTCATAACCGTGTACTGGGCGCGGTGGCCACATCGCCTACACCAGTGCGCTGGCTGGTTGTTGCAGCGGAACCGGTCACCAGCGTGGACGTCACCTCCGCCGACATGCTGGCCGAACTGGACGAGACTTTGCAAGCAGCGGGCATCGAATTGTGCTTTGCCGAGATGAAGGACCCCGTCAAGGACAAGCTGAAGCGATTCGGGCTTTTCGCACGGCTTGGTGAGGAGACTTTCTTTCCGACTGTTGGTGTCGCCGTCAGCAGCTACCTCAAAGCCCACGAGGTGAACTGGAATGATTGGGAGGAGCGCACTCCATGAGGCAGGTGAGATTTCAAGCCTGGCTCGTAGCAGTCGCATTTGCGTTCGTAACGGATGCCATGGCGGCCGACTTCGGTAGCAAAGGCGGGCCCGAACCGGCGAACATCGACGCGATTACCGACCTCCTTCACAAGGATCCCTACGATCTGGAGTTGCTGATCAGCTTCGGCACTTCCAAGGGCGGCTCGGCTGGCCACCTTGCCCTGGGCATCCGGGATGAAGTACCCGGCGACGACCTGGTCTACTCAGCCAACTTCTATGCCGACCGTACGACCAAGCACGAGAGCGGCTACTACACCAAAAACCTGATGGTGGGCGTCCCGAAGAAGGAGTACCTGTTCAAGACAGCCTCTTCGCTCGATGACACGGCCTCATTTGGCCTCGACTTCGGCGAGATCTACAAGCGGTCCCTCATCGGCGTGCGCGTTTATGGCGTGCCAGCTGGCGAGAAAGAAGCCCTTGCAGCCTACTTCAGGCGCATCAATGACGACTATCACCATCAGGCCAAAAAAACCGAGTACCACGACGGCGAAATCCAGTACGACTACATGCATCTCAACTGCGCCAAGACCATAGGCTCGGCATTCAAATTTGGCGCCGGGTACAAGGATCTGGACGTCACCAGCGCAAAGCTGTTCTCCAGACGGAAAGTGGTGGCGGTCGCCACAGCCAATATCCCCACCGAGATGGCAATGAAACTCGTCAAGGAGTGGAGCCAGCGCGGGTACGGAATGGACGTGGTGCTATACAAGAAATACGGCGGCTCGACCTATGTGGACCCCCGCGAGGAGGAAAAGGTCGAGTTCAAGGACTTGCCCAACCGTTTCCCCTCCGTCATGTCCCGGGACTTCCGCAGGGAAGAAGGCGCGTATGAGGATTTCGACAACCTCTATGCCATGTACCTGCTCTACAACATGGGCAAGTACAGTGTGCGGCTCAACGACCAGACAAAGCTGCTTGAAACCGAGAAAAGCAAGCGCCCCATGGCCTATCTGGAAGCGGCCGAACTGGCCACCCGGAGCGCCAGATCGGACAGCAATAACTTCCGCCTGCATCTTAAATTCCTGCCGAAAGGCACAAGGATAGGGGAAGCGGCGGACAACACGCATCTCTACAACTTCACAGACGACGGTGACAACTGAACCAGTGCTACAATCGTCTCATCCATTTTCTAAGTCCAATTTAGAGGCGCCCTAAAGGCTATATGGCTTTCGGAAAATTGTTTAAGCGGCTGCTTGGGGTTTCCGAGAAAGCAGCAATTTCTGATGACCCTTTCGGATCACATCCCCCACGCAAAGTAGCATCCCCGGCAGTCCCGATTATTCACGAACAAGCCGCAATCGTTCAACGAGACGAAATTCTCGACAGCCACTCGCGTATCGCCGGTTATCGTTTCACGGTTCAAAAACTGGACAGCAACAAGCTGCCAGATACGGCACTGACTATATCTGCACTACGTGCCGATAATCTCGCCATCTTCGCTGAACGCCGGCTGGCGCTGGTTCCACTCACAATCGAAAACTGGAAGGACGGTGATTTCCAGCAGTTCATCGCACCCAACACGACGTTTCTTGTGTCAACTCCGTCAACAGGCAGCAGCTCTGTTGACTGGATCCAGACAATTCAGGAGATAAAAGCGGCAGGTGGCCGGGTGGCCCTGGATGATGCAGGCGCAACTAATCCTGCTGCCATGACCATTGCGAACCTGATGTTGCTGGACTTCAGGTCATACTCACTTGAGAATCTGGAACGGCTCGCAAAAAGAGTGATCGCCAGTCATCCCAGTCTGTCGCTTGCGGTGGACGGCATCAGCACGTGGCCAGAACATCGTCTCTGTCAATCATGGGGGGTGCGCTATTCGCTTGGCGGTTTCGCGACAGCGAATGATGAGGAAGACAAAAGCGACAAACTTAACCAGAGCCGGTTGGTCTTGCTGGAAATGCTCAACTTGCTGCGGTGTGGGGCGGACTTATCCAGGGTATCAGAGGTAAGCAAGCGCGATCCTGGCGTGGCAGTGAAGATCGTCGAAATGGCAAATTCCCCAATAATGGGACTTACTTCGCATGTTGCCAGCCTGGAGCAGGCAATGATGGTGCTTGGGCGTGAAACGCTATACCGATGGTTGTCGGTATCGATGTTTCGGACGGGAAATACAAGTGGTCGCGATGCGGCCTTGCTCGAACTTGCGCTATGGCGAGCCCATTTTCTTGAATTATTAGCAAGCGAAATACGGCCCAAGCAGGAGTGTGACGAACTATTCCTGGTAGGCCTCTTGTCGCTGCTTGATATTCTGTTTGGCATGTCGATGGATCACGCTCTAAAGAAAATGAATCTTCCAGAGGTGGTCACTGAGGTATTACTGAAGAGTGCTGGCCCCTACGCCCAGTTTTTAATGCTGACAATGGCCATGGAAAAGGGAAGAGGTGAACAAGTAGTGCGCATCGCTGCCGACTTGGGTATTGCCCCTGAAAAACTCGAACAGCATTCCGGATCGGCTCGGATCTGGGTGGAGGCGGCGTTAAACCTGGGCTAGTTTCGTTTTTTCTATTGGCCGCCTCGACACAGACATGAGGGACATGGCTCGCACCACCTCGTAGCTGTTGCCTGGATCGGCGAGTGACTGGAGTCTCCGCTGCCCACGAACGGCTCGTCGGCTGGCGCGCCGCCGGCGAGATGAAATATGGATTTTTAGAGGTGCCCACGGGCTATCAGTCCTTGTTTCCAGACCCCACTTGAAGCGCCACCAGTCGCGCCAGCGTGGTGGCGACATAGAGCTGGCCGATCAAGGCTTCGGAAATGGCGAGTGAGCGTGCGACTGGGTGAACGGGCGTGATATCACCGTATCCCATGGTCGTAAGTGTCACGAAACTATAGTAAATCCAGGTTTGCGGCCCGGCACTGCCAACCGCACCGCTGAAGGCTTCGGGATGCAGGAGATGCAACAGTTCGTAAGCATGGGCCCACACCAATCCAAGCAACAGAAAAACGGCAACGGCACCCTTGATACGATGACTGGTCACCGGGCCGCTGCGATACGCCCGCTCTGCCACAACCATGGCGAACAGCACGAACATGATCAGCGTGGAAGCTTCCCGCATAACGTCGAGTGCATCCGAAGATAGCGCAGCCGCCGCCCACCGCACCAGCAGCGCCAACACCACAATCACTCGCATCCAGCGCCACTGCCCAGAGGAAATTGCGCCCGCGATGAGCAAGGCAGAGAACGTAAAATTACCCACGAAGCGTCCGACCGAACCCGGCATCGGCAGCACAGGCAGCAAGAAAATGACCATCACGAGCAGGGCGAGAAAAATGGAAAGCCCACGGTCCTCCGCCCAGAAACGCAACATTCCGATCCATACCCGATTTTTCATCTTGACTCGTAAGCGGCGACCGCCTGCTCCACCGTGTGGAACATCCGTTCTCGCCCCAGTCGTTCTACCAGCGGCGTGCGCTGCACGAGATCCAGCGCTTCGGGATTCAGGGCTGCCAGCCAAAGCGCCACGCCACCCGCACGCAATTTTTCCTCTGCCTCGACCAGCATCTTGAGCGAGGTGTACTCGAAGCCAGGTATCGCCGAACAGTCCAGCAGAATCACGCGCGGCGAAGTTTTTTTCACCAGGGCGGCCAGCTTGTGGCCCATGTTTTCGGCGTTGCCGAAATAGATACGGCCCTCGGGGCGAGCGATCAGCAGGCCGGGGATGGATTCATCTTCCGGATGCTCCGGTGAACGCGGTCGAAAAACATTAGAGCCTGGTTTGCGTCCAATTTCATCCACCCGAGGGTTATTCGCAAGGTGCATCAGGCCGATCAACGAAATCACGATGGCGACCATGATGCCCTTGAGCGTCCCCAGCATCATGACCCCGAGGCAGGCAAACAAGGCCCAGCGAAACTCCATCGTGCGGACACGACGGATGGCCGCCAATTCCTCCAGGCTGATGAGACCGATCGAATAGGCGATGACGACCGCCGCCAGCGTGGCATGGGGCATCAACTCGATGACCGGCGCCAGAAAGAGTAGCGTGGCAAAGGCGGCCGCAGCGACCACCAGTGAGGAGGCCTGCGTTTGCGCCCCGGCATTGCGATTGACCGCCGTTTGGGAAGTGCCCCCGCCAGCAGGCATGGCGCCGATGAACGCCCCAGCCGCATTCGCCGCACCCAGCGCCAGAAGTTCGCGGTTCGCATCCAGAGGCGGATCGTTTGGCCGCACGAAAGCGCGCGCTGCCGCGATCGATTCGGTAAAGGAAATCAGGGCAATGCCAGCGGCGGCTGGCCACATCGCCTCGAAAAGAGATGGCTGCGGGAGCTGAATGACAGGGAAACCGCCATGGATCGTCCCCACCACGCTCACGCCGACCGCCTCCAGCCCCAGAACTGCCGAGGCGGCAATACCCACGGCCACCGCAAGCAGCGGCGCAGGGGATTTCGGCAAAAAACGCTTGGCGAACAAGATGACGGCCAGCGTGCCTAGGGCAACAGCAAGCGTGGGCCAGGAAATCTCCGAGAGTTTCGCCACAATCTCGAACGCGTCGCGAAAGAACCCGTCCTTATGAATATGAATGCCGAGGAGCTTGGGCAACTGATCCACAACAATCACAAAACCCACCCCGGCCTTGAATCCCGTCAGCACGGGCTCCGAAATGAAATTGGCCACAAACCCGAGGCGCAGGACGCGCGCGGCGATCAGCATCAAGCCGACCAGAATGGAAAGCGTCGCTGCTGCGGTGAGCGGGTCCAGCCCCGGATTGGCGCGCAACGCCTCGCCAATTGCCGTTGCGCACAAAATCGCGATCGGCGTGGTAGTGCTGACACTCAGCAAACGCGAGCTGCCCAGAACGGCATATATCGCCATCGGCACCAGAGCCGCAAACAGGCCGGCCTGTACCGGCAACTGCGCGATGGTCGCGTAGGCAAGCGCTTTCGGCACGACAACAGCCGCTGTCGTGAGCCCTGGTAACACATCTGCGGCAAAGTTCCGTTTCAAAATAGTCCTTCCTTCCATTTTTGTTTGCTTATTTTGTGTACACGCTTAACGGCACACTTTACCCGACCCAAAGCAAAAACAGTACAATTCTGACTCGACTAAAAAAGGCCAAACCATGTCTGCAATGTTTCCCAAATTTACTGTCGCGATCGCCATTGGCTGCTCAATCGCGTTGCCAGCCGCCGCCGAAACGCCCCTGATTCTCCCTAAAAACTCGACAGAACTACGTCAGATGGTGTCGGAACCCGCCGGTAGTACCTGCACGCAGTGCGGCGTGGTCACTTCCGTCCGAACCGGCAAAGAGACGGCTGACCCAACAAGCGACGCCAATGACGACCTGGCGCCTGCCTACATGAGCGATGGCCCGGGAAACAATGTGGGCACGGTTCCGCTGGTCGGAAGAAACGCCAAGGAAGCCCGTCAACAGATGGCGCCCTCCTCGTCAGCGGCCTATCTGATTACCGTTCGCCATGACAACGGCACTTATGCAGTTTTTGAGCAACAGGAAAAGCCGGACATCCGCAAGGGAGACCGCGTCAAGGTAAAGGAAGGGAAAGTGGAGCTGTTCCGGTAATGGAACGGAGAAAGGCTCACCACTTCGGGCAGCGGATACGCCCGAAGGGTGAGCGCGGCGACGCTTTTACTTGATTGGCATCGCTGTAGCAGGCTGCACAGAAATTGCCAGGGCTTCGGTGAATGTAGCTTCAACCTGATCGCCCTTCTTGATGTTTTTCAATTGTTTGGCATCTTCTATGTGTAACTCGACGGTGCGGTTCGGGCCACGCAAGGTGACCATCTGGTTTTTCTTGTCCACTTTCATCACGTCTGCCATGACCTTGGTTTCCTGCACGACGGTTCCGCTTGGTTTTTCACCCGGATTGGCGCGCGTTGCCACTTCTTTTTCCTCACGGCTGACCAGATGCTTGTTGCCTTTTTTCAGCTCCAGCACCAGCGCGGCGCGATATTTGATAACGACAGTATCGCCGACCTTGATCTGATCGAAATTTTTGACTTCTTCACCAGCGACGATGGTCGTCAGCTTTCCTTTTTCACCCTTCAGGGTCACTTCGCGCGTCGCCTTGTTGACGGCTTCGACAGTGGCGTACATATCCATGAACGACGCACCCAATGCTTTTCCTGGCGCGGTCGCCACGATAGCGCCAGCATCGTTCGGGGGTGTCGCCGCCATGGCTACGGATGGCAGGGAAGCGATTAAAGCAATGATCAATGCGTTTTGAACTTTCATGTATTTCTCCTTGTGGAATTGAAAAAAGCCTTTAGACGATAACGTGTTACGCCCGGCGCATCAAATCAAATTTATCAAAATGAAACAAGCCCGTATTATGATGGCCTTTGGTTACAATCAAACTGGATTCACGGTAATGAAGACTGTCCCCGCCCTGCTGCTTGCCTCCTTGCTATTAACTGCCTGCGACCGCCAGGACGCGCCGCCACCCAGCGCCTTGCCCGAGGTGAGCATACAAGCGGTGGTGGCGCAGGACGTACCGATCACGCCGGAATTCGTCGGCCAGACGGAAAGCTCGCGTCAAGTCGAAATTCGGGCGCGGGTGAACGGCTTCCTTGAGCAGCGTTTGTACCGTGAAGGCAGCATGATCAAGGTCGGGCAAGCGCTTTTCCAGCTCGACCGCAAACCTTTTGAAGCACAACTTAAAGTCGCCCAGGCACAACTTTCGCAGGAACAGGCGCGACTGACCACCGCCGAGGCCAACCTCAAGCGTATCGAACCGCTGGCCGAGAAGAACGCCGTCAGCCTGAAAGACCGCGACGATGCCATCGGATCGCGCCAAGCCGCCGCCGCTGGCGTCGAGGCTGCCCGCGCCAGCGTGATCCGCGCGGAACTGGATCTCTCCTATACCACCATTTTGTCGCCGGTTGGCGGACTGGCCAGTTTTTCCAAGGTCGCGGAAGGAACTTATCTCGACCCGCAAAACAGCCTGCTGACTTATGTGGCGGCGCTCTCGCCGATGCGGGTCAATTTCAGCATTTCTGAAAACCAGGCGCTCCAGTTTCGCGATGCCATCGAAAAAGGCCGCTATCGCGCCCCGAAAAACCGGGATTATGGCGTGGAAATCGTGCTGGCCGATGGTTCGCGTTTCGAGGAAACCGGCCGTCTGACCTTTACTGATGCCTCGTTCAGCCAGGAAACCGGCACTTTTCTGGTGCGTGCCGAACTGCCTAATGCAAAAGGCTCGCTACGCCCCGGCCAGTTTGTGCGCGTGCGTTTGCACGGCACGGTGCGCCCCGATGGCATTTTGGTGCCACAACGGGCGGTGATGCAAACCGCGCAGGGCAACCTGGCTTTTGTCGTGGATGCGGCAGGCAAAGCGCAGGTTCGGCCACTGGCGCTGGCTTCGATGCAGGGCGAGTACTGGTTGATCGAGCAAGGGCTCAAGGCGGGCGAAAATCTGGTGGTCGATGGCGGCATGAAGCTGCGCCCGGATATGCCGGTGAAGGTGGTTAAAACGCTGGAGGCGCATCGGGTGGCGGCTTCTGATGATGCAGTGTCCTCGCAACCAGCCCCCTCTCCGCCTTCCACCCCCTCTCCCCAACCCCTCCCCCGCGAGTACCCTGAAGGGCATAAAGGGGGAGGGGCTAATAAGGTTCTGCCATGATTTCTCACCTTTGCATCCGGCGACCGGTTCTTGCTTCGGTTCTGTCCATCATTCTGACCATTGCCGGGCTGGCGGCGATGTTTTCGCTGCCTGTCGCGCAGTATCCCGACATCGCCCCGGTTCAAGTCACCATTTCGACCGCCTACCCCGGCGCGGACGCCAAGACCATCGAGGATGCCGTCGCCGCGCCGCTTGAGGCGCAGATCAACGGCGTTGACAACATGATGTACATGCAGTCGACCAGTTCGGCCTCCGGCCTGTACTCGCTGACGGTGTTTTTCAATGTCGGCACCGATCCGGACATCGCTCAGGTGCAGGTGCAGAACCGCATCAGCCTGGCCATGACGCAGTTGCCGGACATTGTGCAGAAGGCGGGGGTCAACGTCGCCAAACGCTCCAACAGCTTCCTGATGCAGATCGGCATCTATTCGCCGGACGAGCGTTTCGACGACAAGTACATCGCCAATTACGCCAATGTGTACCTGCTTGACGCGCTCAAGCGTGTGCCGGGCGCGAACCAGGCCGCGATCATGGGTTCGCCTGACCTGGCGATGCGGGTGTGGCTCAAACCCGACCGCATGGCTGCGCTGGGCATTACGCCGACCGATGTGCAGCGCGCGGTCGCCGCGCAGAACCAGCAGTTCGGGATCGGCCGCATCGGCTCTTCGCCGACCAGCGAGCCGGTCGAGCTGACTTTCCCGGTGGTGGCCAGCGGGCGCTTCGCCGAACCCGAACAGTTCGACAACATCATCCTGCGCGCCGATGCAAAGGGCGTGGCTGTCGTGCGCCTGAAGGATGTAGGGCACGCCGAAGTGGGGCAGAAAGACTATCTGGTGCGCGCCACCATGAACGGCAAACCGGCCACCATCATCTCCGTTTACCAGCAGGCCGGTTCCAACGCCTTGCAGGTCGCCGCCGATGTGCGCAAGACGCTGGCCGAAATGAAGAAAAGCTTCCCGGAAGGTCTGGACTACATGGTCTCGCTCGACACCACCACCTTCGTGCAGGACTCGATCAACGAGGTGGTGCACACCCTGTTCGAGGCAGTGGTGCTGGTGATCCTGGTGGTGTATCTGTTCTTGCAGAATTTCCGCGCCACGGTCATCCCGACGATTGCGGTCGTGGTGTCGCTGGTCGGCACCTTCATCGGCATGACTCTGCTCGGCTTTTCCATCAACATGCTGACGCTGTTCGGCCTGGTGCTGGCCATCGGCATCGTGGTGGATGACGCCATCGTGGTGATCGAAAACGTCGAGCGCAACATGTCCGAATTCAATCTCTCGCCGCGCGATGCGGCTTTCAAGGCCATGGACGAAGTCACCGGGCCGGTCATCGCCATCGTGCTGGTGCTGTCTGCCGTTTTCATCCCGGTGGCCTTCATCAGCGGCACCACCGGACTGCTGTACAAACAGTTCGCCATCACCATCGTGATTTCGGTGGCGATTTCCGGTTTTGTCGCGCTCACCCTCACCCCCGCGCTCGCCGCCATCATGCTCAAACCCGGCCACGGCCAGCCGAACCGTTTCTTCCGCTGGTTCAACGCGATGTTCGAGAGCCTGACCGCCAGTTACGCCGCTGGCGTGCAACTGACCATCAAGCGCTCGTTTGTGGCTTTGACGCTCTTCGGGGTGATGGTGGCGGCGATTTTTGCTTTGTTCAGCCACATTCCCGGCAGTTTCGTGCCACAGGAGGATCAAGGCTATGTGCTGGCAGCCACCATCCTGCCCGATGCGGCCAGCCTGGATCGCAGCCAGAAAACCACGCAGGAAGTCGCCGCTATTTTCAGATCGCTGGACTCGGTTGCGGTCGTCACGTCCATTCCGGGCTACAGCCTGCTCGACGGGCAGATCAAGGCCAGCGCGGGAACGATCTTCACGGCCATGAAGCCGTTCGCGGAACGCGGCGGGGAGGCGGCCGCTTCATCGGGCGCGGCAGTGGCCGAAGTGCGCCGCGCCAGCGCGAGCATTCAGGATGGCGTGGTCGTCCCGCTGATGCCGCCCTCGATCCCCGGCCTGGGCAGCGCGGGCGGCTTCGAATTCTGGATTCAGAGCAAGGGCGGAGCGGACTATGCCGAAGTGGATCGGATAGCAAAAGCCACCGTCGTCGCCGCCAAAAAACGCCCGGAACTAGCCGACATGACCACCATGATCAACGCCTCCTCGCGCCAGTTGAAGGTCGACGTCGACCGCAGCCGCGCCGAGACGCTGGGCGTGCCGGTGCAGGACGTGTACGCAGCCATGCAAACACTCTTCGGCTCGCTGTATGTCAGCCAGTACAACGCCTATTCGCGGGTCTTCCAGGTCATTCTGCAAGCTGAGCCGCAGTACCGAAAATCGCCGGAAGACCTGCAAAACATCTATGTGCGCCAGCGCGACGGCAAGATGCTGCCGCTGTCCGCCGTCACCACCACGCAATTCGCCACCGGCGCCGAGTTGATCAGCCGCTTCAATGGATTTTCCGCCGCCAAGCTGACCGGCAACGCCGCGCCCGGCTACAGTTCCGGCCAGGCCATCGCAGCCATGGAGGAAGTCGCCAGCGAGACGCTGCCGGAAGGGTTTTCCTTTGCCTGGGCCGGGCTGTCGCTGGAAGAGAAACAGGCAGGCGGCACCACTACCATCGTGTTTGCTTTCGGCATCGTGATGGTCTTTCTGATTCTCGCCGCGCAGTACGAGTCCTGGGGATTGCCCTTGTCGGTCGTGACTGCCGTGCCATTTGGCATTTTCGGGGCATTGCTGGCAATTTTTCTGCGCGGACTGGAAAACGACATCTACTTCCAGGTCGGCTTGGTTACCCTGGTCGGCCTGGCCGCCAAGAATGCCATCCTGATCGTCGAATTCGCCGTGATGAAACGGCAGGAGGGAATGGGCATCGTCGAGTCGGCAGTCGAAGCGGCGCGCTTGCGCCTGCGCCCCATCGTGATGACCTCGCTGGCCTTCATCGCCGGCGCCATTCCGCTGGCCATCGCCACCGGCGCGGGCGCCAACTCACGCCACTCCATCGGCACCGGACTGATCGGCGGCATGATAGGCGCGACCACGCTGGCGCTGTTCTTCGTGCCACTGTTCTTCGTCCTGATCGAGTCGCTGGCGGAACGTCTGCGAGGTAAAAAGAAGGCTGACCAGCATGGGTAAAATAAAACTCGCGATACCCAAAGGGGCACAAGAGCGAGCCTGCGTCCCTCTCTCCCCCCGGGAGAGAGTTAGGAGAGAGGGTAACTCGGCACTGGGACTGATTCTCTGCACTGTTCTCGGTGGCTGCGCCGTCATTAACTCGCACACGCCCGCACCGCTACAGCCGCATGAAACCTGGAGAACCGCGCCGACCACCCCGGCCTCCACGAATACTGAGGAAATTCTGGCAGCGGATTTCTGGAACAGCTTCGGCGACCCGGCGCTCGACCAGTTGATGGCTGAAGCGCTGCAAGCTAATCCGGATATCCGGATTGCCGCCGCCAATGTTGAAAATTATCTGGCGCGAGTCACCGCGACCAGCGCCGACCGCTTCCCGCAGATCGGCATCACCGGCCAGGGTGCGCGTGGCAAGGGTCAGACTTTCGGGCCGGAAACCAGCAGCGCCTATAACCTGGGCATGGCGCTCTCATGGGAAATCGACCTTTGGGGACGACTGGCGCGCGCCACCGACGCTGCCCGCGCCGACCTGCTCGCGCAACGCGAGGTGCAGCGCGGCGTCTATCTCTCGCTGGCGGCCAGCGTGGCGCGTTCCTATTTCACCCTGCGCCAGTTGGATGAGCAATTGCTGATTACCAGACGCACGCTGGCGTTGCGCCAACAAAGCCTGGATCTCTTTCAACTTCGTTTCGATGGCGGCGTGATTTCCGAGGTCGAGTTGTCCCAGGTTCGCTCCGAGTATGAGCAGGCGGTTGCCGCCGTGCCACAGATTGAACTATTCATCGCGCAGACTGAACAGGCGCTTTCGGTCTTGCTGGGGCGCGTGCCTGGCTCGGTTGCGCGAGGCCTCAAGCTGGATGACCTGAAAAACCCCGACATACCCGCTGGCTTGCCCTCGCAACTGCTTGCTCGCCGCCCCGACATCCGCGCTGCCGAAGCCCAGTTGACTGCCGCCGATGCGCGGGTTGACGCAGCCAGGCTGGCCTGGTTCCCGCGCATCAGCCTGACCGGTCTGGCGGGATATGCCAGCACCGACCTGAATGCATTGAGCAACTCGCGCGTCTGGAGCGGCGCGGCCGGCCTGACGCAGCCCTTGTTTGACGCCGGGCGCGTCGGCGCGGGGGTGGATAGCGCCCAGGCAAGCCGTGCAGCCAGCGAAGCGCAGTACCGCAAGACCTTGCAGAACGCCTTCCGCGAGGTCGAGGACGCGCTGGTTTCCCGCATCAAGTTACGCGAACAGGTCACAGCACAGAGCCGACAAGTCACCGCGCTGGAACGCTACGCCGAACTGGCGCGTTTGCGCTATGAAAATGGCTATACCAGCTATCTTGAAGTCATCGATGCCGAGCGCACCCTGTTCAGCGCCAACCTCAATCGTGTCGCCACCCAGGGCGCGATGCTGGCAGCAGCAGTGGATCTCTATCGCAGTCTGGGCGGGTCGTGGATGGATGCACGCATCCTGTCAGACCTGAACAATAACGCCTCACCGTGAATGGTTTAAAATACACCTCATGAAAACACTCTCGACAATTCTGGCTATCTGCCTGTTTTCCATGCTTTCGATTCCGGCCATGTCGGCATCAGATCAAGCTTCTGCAAAAAGGCCCAAAATCGGCCTCGCCTTGAGTGGCGGCGGTGCTCGCGGCGCGGCGCATGTTGGTGTACTCAAAATCATCGAGGAAATGGGCATCCCGATTGACTATGTAGCAGGCACCAGCATGGGCTCGGTCATCGGTGGACTGTACGCATCCGGACTCAGCCCGGCCCAAATCGAGGAGCTGCTCCGCACGACTGATTGGGATATGGCGTTCAAGGATGAACCGCCCAGAACCGAGCAGAGCCAGCGCGGCAGATCTGACGACCGCTTGTATCTTTCCAACAAGATCGCGGGGGTGAAGGATGGGAAAATCAACGTCCCATCGGCGCTGATTCAGGGGCAGCAGTTTGATTTTCTGCTCAAGAGCATGACGTTGCACGTTGCCAACATCCATGATTTTGATCGTCTGCCGATTCCCTTTCGCGCGGTGGCAACCGATGCGGTCACCGGGGAAGAGGTCGTTCTCGGCTCTGGCGACCTGGCACGCGCCATGCGCGCCAGCATGGCGGTACCCGGGGCCTTTGCTGCGGTCGAGATTGGCGACAAATTATTGGTGGACGGTGGCATGGCCAATAACCTGCCGATTTCGGTCGTCCGCGCCATGGGTGCAGATATCGTGATCGCGGTCGATATTGGCACGCCCTTGCTCAAGCGAGAAGAGATCGGTTCTCTGCTAGGCATGATGAATCAACTGACCGGATTTTTGACTGTCCGGAACTCACAACAGCAGATTGCCACGCTGACCAGCAACGACCTGTTGATCGTTCCGGCACTGGGCACCATTGGGTCTGGCGATTTCGGCAAGGTCATGGAGGCCATCAAGACCGGCGAACTGGCGACACAGGAAAAACGTAACGAACTGACACAGAAATTTGTTTCGGCCGGTGAGCTGACACACAAACTTGTCCTGACCGGTGAGCAGGCGGCCAAGGTCAAACAGTCTGACCTCGTCGCACTAAATGAGCAGGACGGTGCTCACAAAAAGGGAAAGCCATTTAGCCCGCCGATGATTGAATTCGTCAAATTCAAGAACAATTCCGTCATTAGCGAAGCCATGTTGCGCAGCCACTTTGGTGACATGGAAGGCCAACCGCTGGATCTGGCCAAGGTTCAGCATGGGCTGAATCGCATCTATTCGCTCGATGCATTCCAGAATGTGCGCTACAACCTGGTTCAGGAAAATGCTCAGACTGGCATAGAAGTAGAGGCCGTCACCAAAAGCTGGGGTACCAATTCGCTGCAAATGGGTTTGGCGCTGTCATCAGAAAAAGATCTGGGCTCCTCGTTCAACATCGGCGTCGCTTATAGCGTTGCGCCACTGAATGCCTACAACGGCCAGTGGCGAACCGGCATCCAGTTCGGCCAGGATCCTATCCTGAGCAGTGAAATCTACCAGCCGCTTGACCCGGCAGCCGATTATTTCGTTTATGGCCGTCTGGCTGCGGGCAACACAAGCCAGCGCTCCTATACGGACGATCATGCCGATGCCGAATACAGTATCAGCAGGCTGGGCGGGCAATTTGCCCTGGGCAAGAACTTCGGCACCCTGGGTGATATCCGCTTGGGCATCAAACGCTACCGTGGTTCCACCGAGATGATCGTCGGCACGGAAAACCCCTATCCAAACTATGACTTTAAAGAGGGGCAACTTTACCTTCGATCCCAACTGGAAACCCTGGATTCGCCCAATTTCCCGCGATCGGGCTACTACGCCCGGCTTGAGTTTGATACTTCGCAATCTGCGCTGGGCTCCACCACCGAGTACGATCAGGTCAAGTTTCGCTCTACTGCGGCCAAGAGCTGGGGCGACCACACCCTGATCGGCACGCTCTCGCTGGGTACCACTACCAAGGGCGAAGCACCTATCGAAGGTCGCCTGCTGCTGGGCGGATTCCTGAATCTGTCCGGCTTCCAGCCCAACGCATTATCTGGACAAGATATGGCGCTCGGCGGGGTGACCTACCTCTATCGACTGCATCAGTCCAGCATTCTGCCGGTCTATCTGGGTGGTGGGCTGCAAGTGGGTAATACGTGGGAAGATAGCAGTGAAGCGCGGCTGAACAATCTGATCAAGTCCGGCACCCTGCTGATTGGGGCGGACACGCCACTGGGCCCGTTTTACCTGGGATACGGTCATGCAGAGGGCGGGAGAAATTCGATCTATTTCTATCTCGGACGACCCTGGTACTAAGTAGGGGATGAGGAATGGGGAAGGCTGGGAGGTTTTCATCACCCATTCCATCACCCCATTTTAATTCCAGCCTGGCTTTATAGCGTAGAACCTCAGAACGTCCACTGACAGACTTGGTTCCGTCCCTTGGCCTTGGCGCACAGCAGCGCGTGATCGGCCTTGCGGATGGTGTCGTCGATGGTCTCGGCAACGGCCATGTTGGTAAGACCAAACGAGGCAGAGACATAAATGTCGTTCTGCCCCTTGACTGGAATAGGCAGCGCCGCCAACCCGGCCCGGATGTGCTCCAGGCGGAGCATGGCATTTTCGATTGTAATATCGGGCAGGCAGATCAGGAATTCCTCGCCACCGTAGCGAAAAATCGAATCGTATTTTCTCAACTGGCCGGAAATGAACTTTGTTGCTTCAGCGAGCACGCTATCACCGGCGCAATGTCCGTAGGTATCGTTCACCAGCTTGAAATGATCGAGATCCATCATGCAGACGCAGCACTCCTTCTTGCCGCGCACCATCCGCTCGTGCTCCTCCTGCAACTTCTTGCTCATGCCGGTGCGATTCCATGCACCGGTCAGATGGTCCACAATGCACAGCGTATTGATGATGTCCAACTGGTAGGAGGCAATGTCCTGCCTGAGACGGATCGACAGATCCATGAATGCGTCGTAAATTTCGACCGGGACTGCCTGGCCTCCGTACCGGGTTTG
This sequence comes from Sulfuricellaceae bacterium, assembly GCA_030690895.1. Taxonomy (GTDB): domain Bacteria; phylum Pseudomonadota; class Gammaproteobacteria; order Burkholderiales; family Sulfuricellaceae; genus Sulfurimicrobium. Next base: position 21,662 of record JAUYFQ010000006.1, on the reverse strand, counting down.
AAGCAACTCACCCGCGCTGGTATGCATCGCTTCGTGACACTCGCCAATTTTTATGAAGGCGGGATCTGTTCGCAGGTCATGGCAGTCCTCGCTGTAGTACCACTGACCAAACCTGCAATGACAATAAGCATCCGTTTCCAGGTCAGCCGCATCCGGCTCGCTGCCACAAATCATGACACGATACAGGCCTTTCAGCCAAGCGGTATGGTTGACCGCTGCCGCTTCAAGTTGACGCAGTATGTCCAGATAGCTATCCGTAGTTCGATCAGAAAAGTCAGTCATATCAATATTGTAACGTAAATACATGAAAAACTCACAAACAGGTGGCCAGAATGCTCTCCGCCTCCGCGTCAGAAAGTTCGACCGGATTGGTTTTCATGCTGCTGCCCCGGCAGTGAACAACGATATGCGCCAGATCAGCCGACCCAACGCCGAATCCGCCAAGACGCGGCAGACTCATGGACTCGCTCCAGTGCGCCAGCGTCTGCAACAGGGTTGCGCGAGCAGCAGCATCGTCGACATGCACCTTGCGCGCGAACATGCGCCCCACGCGTGCATATTTGACCAGCACCGGATGAGCAGGATCACGCGCTTCCAGCACCTCGATATTCACCCGTGTAGCGGCTTGCAGCAGGATGCCGCAAGCCATGCCATGAGGAACCGCATGAAAAGCCCCGAGCGGCGCGGCCAGTCCATGCACCGACCCCAGCCCGACCTGCGCCAGCGTCACGCCAGACAGCAACGCGGCATAGGCCATTTTCTCACGCCCGGCAACCGCGCCCTCCCCGCCTTCGTACCAGGCCAACAGACCATCCCGAGCAGCTTCCATGCCTGACCAGGCCAGCGCATCGGTCAGAGGATTGGCTTTGCTCGAAACATAGGACTCCAGCAATTGGGTGAACGCGTCCATCCCGTTGGCCGCGATCAGGGGCTGCGGGCAGGTGGCCAGCAGATCAGGATCGACGACGGCATATTCCGGCACCAGTTGCTCGTCTCGAAACGACTTCTTGAACCCGTCTTTCCCCTGGGTTGAAAGCGTGGAAAGCACGGCATTTTTGGTCGCCTCGCTGCCTGTTCCGGCAGTAGTCGGCACCGCAACAAAGGGCGTAGTGGGCCCAACGTAGGGCAGTTCCGGCCCCACGCCTTCGAGGTGGTCCATGACCGAATTGCCCGGCTTCAGCAGACCGGCGATGGCCTTGGCCGCATCCAGCACGCTGCCCCCGCCGATACCCAGCACGACATCAAATTCCCGACCCCTGAAACTGGCTACTGCCTCATCCACCAGCTCAGGCGACGGCTCGCCGCTGACCCTGATGACCTCATAATCAAATTTTTGCGCTTGCAAGGTTTCGCTCAACCACGCCCACTGTGGCGTGGCCTGCAAGGACTGGCCACCACTCACGATCAGCAAGCGCTTGCCATAGCGATCCAGTATCGCCGGAATCTTGCGGATAGCACCCGCGCCGAACTCGATGCGCGGCAAACGGGCGATTGAAAATATCTGATTCACTTTACAACTCCTGCTCAGTCATGTGGGTCGGCCTTCAGGCCGACATTATTTGAATCGTCGGCCTGAAGGCCGACCCACAGGCGCTTGTCCGGCCTATTCGGGCAGATAAAATTCAAAGCATGTCACGCCATCTAATGAGCGAACGCTAATTTTTCCGCCGTGCGCCTGGATGATTGCCTGCGTGATCGCCAGCCCCAGGCCCGCGCCGTCGCCCAGATGCTGGCGCGAGGAATCGACTCGATAGAAGCGATCAAACAGGCGCGGCAAATGTTCTGGCGGGATGGTTTCACCCGGGTTTTCGATACGCAGGCGGGCGCCGCTTTCATCCGGCTCGATCGCGACCTTGATGACCCCGCCGCGCGGCGTGTGACGAATGGCATTGGCCAGCAAATTGCTCATCGCCCTGCGCAGCATCAGCTTGTCGCCGGAAACCCGCGCATTTCCCTCCTGCATCAGGCTCAGCCCATTTTCATCGGCCAGGGCCGAATAAAAATCAAAAAGGTCGCGCACTTCCGCAGCCAGATCAACTGGCTCCCGCTCAAGTGCGGCCAGGCCGTTATCCGAGCGCGCCAGAAACAGCATGTCCGACACCATGCGCGCCAGACGCTCGACCTCTTCGGTGCTGGATGCCAGTGCTTCGCGGTATTCCTCATTGCTGCGCGCACGACTGAGGACGACCTGGGACTGGGTCATCAGATTGCTGAGCGGGGTGCGCAATTCATGTGCGAGATCAGATGAAAAGTCCGACAGGCGCAAAAAGGACGCCTCCAGCCGCGCCAGCATCTTGTTCAGGGTGTCCGCCAGATCGGCCAGTTCGAGCGGGATCGCTGCCACCGGCAGGCGATAATTCAGGCGACTGGCTGTCACTTCCGCCGCCCCTTGCCGAATCACGCGCAAGGGCAGCAGGCCGCGCCGCGCCGCCACCCAACCCAGAATCCCGCTCAACAAGGCCGCCGCCAGCACAAAGCGCCACAAGGTCGAGCGAAACTCATGCATGAAATGCTGGTGATGAGAAATATCGATTGCTACCGCCACGGCTTCCATCCCCGGCTCAGACAGTCTGGCGGACAAACCACGAAATATCGCGTGACCATCATCCCAGAGGAGGGGACGACCGACTTCATCAGTCATCAGACGAGCGGGAAAATTCGCTTCGCCTGCACGATAAAGCATCTGACCATCCGCATCCAGAACCTGAACAGACATGTGATGATGCCCCACCAGCGCATCGTCCAGGCGCCTTTGCAGCAAAGTCTTTTCCTCGACGCCTCGTGTTTTGGACAAGATATTGCGCACCAGCTCGATCTTGCCGCCCAACTCGCCCATATCCATGGACTCGAAATGCCGCTCAACCGCCTGGCCGACAACCCAGCTCAAGCCCAGCAGAACCACCGTGGAAGCCGCCGCGAACAACGCAGTCAGGCGCAGGGTCAGCGACTGCCTGGCCAGAAAAAAACCTGGCCTCACGCCTGCTCCTCCAACACATAACCCATGCCCCGCAGGGTGTGGATCAGTTTGCGTTCAAAAGGATCGTCCACCTTGGCGCGCAAACGCCGGATCGCCACATCGATCACATTGGTATCGCTGTCGAAATTCATGTCCCAGACCTGCGAGGCAATCAGTGAGCGCGTCAGCACCTCGCCCTTGCGGCGCAACAACAGTTCCAGCAAGGCAAATTCCTTGGCAGTAAGATCAATGCGCTGACCGCCGCGCGTAACGCGTCGGCGCAAGGCATCCAGTTCCAGATCAGCTACGCATAAAATACCAGACTCCCGCGTCTTGCCGCGCCGCAACAGGGTTCTCACTCTAGCCAGCAGCTCTGCAAATGCGAAAGGTTTGAGCAGATAATCATCCGCGCCAAGTTCCAGTCCCTTGACCCGATCTTCGACCTGATCGCGCGCGCTCAGAAACAGCACCGTCATCTCCTTGCCGGCGCCGCGCCAGCCTTGCAGGACCTGCCAGCCATCCAGCTTGGGCAACATGACATCCAGAATCGCCAGATCATAATCGCCCGTCAGGCCCAGATGCAGACCATCCGACCCATCACGCGCCAGATCGACGATGAAGCCCGCTTCCATCAGCCCTTGCCGGATGTAATCCCCGGTTTTGAGCTCGTCTTCGACTATCAGTATTTTCACTGTTTTTTTGCCTCTTTCAAGCACTGACACTATTTAGCCTGTACGGTCGACTGACGTCAACGGGGTTTATGGCCACAGCGTTAATTGCTCAAGGCGCAGGCTTTACTGCGTTTTACCGTCACACAGAATTGGAGATCAAAATGAAAACCCGCATTATTGCGATAGTGGCCTTGTTGTCGGTTGGCATGAGCGCCCAAACGGCAATGGCGAATGATGAATTTGTTGGCGCCGTAATCGGGGGCAGCACGGGTGCCCTGATTGGACACTCGATTAACGGGCACGATGGGGCCATTATTGGCGGTGTGCTCGGAGCCGTTACCGGCGCCGTCATCGCCGACAACCGGCACGATGCGCGCAGGGAATATTATGCGCCACGGAACGTTTATTACCGGGAACCGGTTATTTACCGTCAGCCCGTCGAATACGTTCAGCAACCGTCTTACTACCGCCAGCGTGTCGAATACGTTCCGCAAACCTATTATCGTCAGCCGCCGGTGGTCATTTATACCCAGCCGCGCCATGGACACAACGACCATGGCTGGGGCAATCGCCACCACGACCGCCATGATTCGTATCGTAATGACCATCACCGTGGCCACCGCGACTGAGTATCCGTAAGGGAAAAACCTGTTCGGTATCAAACGATCCCGAACAGGCGCTTAAGATCTGAAGGTCGCACTCAATGCCAAGACAGGCACTCCCCTTCTCCACGGTAAAACCCACAACAAAAAAAACGCCACCCTGTTTCGGTGGCGTTCTCATTTCACAACGGAGTCATCAGGCGAAACTGTCTGCCATCAGGTTGGCAAACCATTGCTGCATTTCCTTGAAGTTGTCCTGCGTTGCCGCATTCGCCTCGGTGGGTCCTGCGCCGGGCACAGCGACCATTTTCATGTTCACCGGGTCGTAGGTATACACCACTGTCAGCCAGGATGCCGTGGTCGCGGTAATCGGCGAATAGCAAGCCGAATTGGTCTTGGGCGATGGGTTGGGCGTATTGTCTCCGCGCAGTGAGCGGGTGATGGCGTCCGCACACAGCTTGGCTTCCTGGTTGGCGATATGGCCCGCCTTGGGTTGCCCGGTTGAGGATGAATCACCGATGACGTAAATATTCTTCACGGCAGTGGATTCGTAGCTGCGCACATCCACCCCTGCCCAGCGACCGGCAGACGCGTTGTTCAGCCCGATGCCCGAATCGGTAATGATGCGGCCAGCCTTGTGGGGCGGAATCACGTTAAGCACGGAGGCGCTTCTTATGCCGACCAGGCCGCCATTGATGATGCCCGTTCCAGACAGGTTGCAGGTCTGCTCCAGCGTTCCCCAGTTGGTTTGCAGCGTGCGGCTGAGCGAGTTGACGCTGGCAATGGTCACATTGGGAATGTAGGTAATCACACCACGATGCGTGACATTGAAGGCGTGCTCGAAACCGGTTCTTTCCGCCTGAATGAAGGGATTGGCGTCGAGTACGATAACGCGTGCATTCGACCCCTTGTTTTTCTTCACCCAGTCGGCCACCACGCAAGCCCGCTCGTAAGGGCCGGGAGGGCAGCGATAGGGCGAAGCCGGGATCGTCATCACAAACGTCCCGCCAACCGGCATGGCCTTGAGCTGGCTGGCCAGCAAGGTAGTCTGCGCACCGGCCTTCCAGGCATGGGTCACCACGTTAGAATCCAGTCCAGGAATCGCGTCGAATTCGATGCCGGGCGCCAGGATCAGCTTGTCGTAGGGAATGATCCGGCCATTGGCCAGCGTCACTGCGCCAGCCGTTCCGGGCGTGATGCCCGTGACCGTGCCCTGCACGAAATTAACGCCATAAAGCAAGGTCAGCTTGTCGTATTTGTAAGTCAGATTCGCCATGGTCGTGGAACCATTGAGCACCAGATTGCTCATGATGTTCGACGGATAAGTCGTGTCCGGATTGATCAGGGTGACTTGCACCTTGCTGCCGCCCCACAGACGAAGAAACTTTGCCGCCGTCACGCCAGCCATGCCGCCGCCGACCACTACAACCCGGCCGGTTGCGCCGGTATCGGCAGGCACAGTAGTTGCGGTGGAGCTAGTCGTTCTTGTGCTGTCGCGTTCATCATCATCGTCATCATCGGCGAAGGATGCGCCGGGAAGCAACAGCCCCAAAGCGGATGCGCCAAGCAAACCCATAAATTGTCTACGTTTCATATTGTTCTCCTGGGAATTGGTAAATAGGAAACTCGCGTAGCGAGCCTGCGTCCCTCTCGCCCTCTGGGAGAGAGCAAGGAGAGAGGGAAACGGGCATGGCGAAGCGTTGTTTCATCATTTGGGGCGGCGATTCGCCATGCCCGTTAGCGAGGCTGTTTGGAAAAATAGTCGGCAATCAACTGCAATTCCTGATCGGTATATCCGCGAGCATGAACGTGCATGATGTTTTCGCCAGCCGGATCACGCTGCATTTCCTTCATTTCCTTGTAAATTTCGGCGGCAGATTCACCAGCCAGGCTTTCAAAACCAGAAACGGCGCGCCCGTTGGTGCCATGGCATTGAAAACAGTTGGAAGCGAGCAATCTGCCCGGATGAGGTGCGGCAACCGTTGTGGCTGCGGATGATGCTTGGGACCAGGCAGCAAAAGCCACGAATCCGGTAGCGATAATAAGTCGATGCATAATTTCCCCCTTGTGGATGGATTAAAGGCAACCGCATTTGACCACGCCAACATTATGGGAAAATTAAGTGTCCGGATAATCTCCAGAAGAAAATTGGCAATCTCGGACAAGCCCTCTTATCATCTCGGCAATGAAGAAATCCGGTAATAAAAAGAACCAGAAAGCAGGAAGCCCGCCCGCTCCCGGTCGCGTTCAACTATTCGACCTGATGCGCGGCTTTGCCATTGCGTTGATGGTCGGCTACCACTTCTGCTTCGATCTCAAGCATTTCGGCCTGACCCAATTCGATTTCAAGCATGACCTATTCTGGCTCGCCGCTCGCTCCCTTATTCTGAGCCTGTTTCTCGGCCTGGTCGGCATCAGCCTGGTGTTGGCCACGGCAGGCGGATTCAACTTGCGGCGCTATTTCACCCGCCTGGGGTGGCTTGCCGCAGCAGCCTTGCTGACAAGCATCTCCAGCCGCATGATATTTCCCGAGAGCTGGATATTCTTTGGCGTCCTGCACTTGATCCTGTTTGCCAGCATCGTCGGCCTCGCCTTTGTACGCCTGTACTGGCTGAATCTGGGCTTGGGCATCCTGATCATTCTGGCCGGCCTGACTTTCCAGCACCCGGTATTCGATCACCCCTGGCTGCAATGGATGGGGCTTGTGACCCACAAGCCGATCACCGAAGATTACGTCCCCCTGATGCCCTGGCTAGGCATCGTTTTGATCGGCTCGTTCCTGGGTAAATTTTTCCTCCGCAGCTCATGGAAGCCCGTCCTGGCTGCCTGGCGAAGCAATCACTCCATCGCCCGCATGCTGGCGCTGGCAGGTCGGCACAGCCTGCTGATTTACATGCTGCATCAACCGGTTTTGATGGGGCTGTTGTGGGTAGGTCTGCGCGCGCTAAACATGGGCTGACGGTCGATCACCCTGGAGGTGGGTATAATCCGGCAAACCTCGATTGTCGCGTCATCACAATATCAAACAGGAAGCATCATGCCGTTTCTCGATTGGGTGAATAAAGCGCAAGCGGTGAGCAGCGCCGCCGATGTGCCTTACCACCTGCTGCAATTTGAATCCGCGCACGGCGATGCCGGCGCGGAAGCGGGGTACGCAGGCAAGCCGCGCAGCGGCTGCTCGCAAAACCTGCTGATTCAGGGCGACAACCTCACGGCGCTGAAAGCGCTGCTGCCTTTTTACCGGGGGCAGGTGAAGTGCATCTATATCGACCCGCCCTACAACACCCAATCCGCCTTCGAGCATTACGACGACAAGCTGGAGCACTCACAATGGCTTTCCACCATGTATCCCCGCCTGGTGCTGCTGCGCGAACTGCTGGCGGAGGATGGCAGTATCTGGGTGTCCATCGACGACAACGAGGGGCATTACCTCAAGGTGTTGATGGATGAGGTGTTTGGGCGGGGAAATTTCGTTTCTTCAGTTATTTGGCAGAAGAAATATGCGCCAAAATCAGATTCAAAATATCTATCAGAATCCCACGACTTCATTCTCGCATTCGCTAAAAAGCTCGATTGTTTCAAGCTTGGTCGAATCACCAAGACCGAGAAACAAACGTCACGCTACACAAACCGGGACAACGACTCACGCGGCCCTTGGAAAGCAAGTGACGTACTCAGAAGTGAAGCACGAGACTATGCAATTTTCCCTGTACGCCTACCTTCTGGCAGTGAGGTTTGGCCGCCGTTAGGGACAAGCTGGCGTTACACAAAGGAAAAATTCGCAGAGCTGATTGCAGACAACCGAATCTGGTTCGGGGTTGATGGCAATGCGCGTCCAGCCTACAAGCGGTTTCTTAGTGAAGTTACAGAATCAATGCCAGCAACGACTGTGTGGCTCTTTGATGAAGTTGGACATAACGACGAATCAAAAAAAGAAATGCGAGCGCTTTTTAGCGATAGTTTATTTGCCACACCCAAACCCGAACGCCTACTTCAGCGAATCCTTCACATCGCCACCAACCCCGGCGACCTCGTTTTAGACAGCTTCCTCGGTTCCGGCACCACCGCCGCTGTCGCGCACAAAATGGGCCGCCGCTGGATCGGCATCGAAATGGGCGGGCACGCCGTCACCCACTGCCTGCCGCGCCTGGAAAAAGTGATAGCAGGCGAACAAGGCGGCATTTCCCAGACCGTAAACTGGCAGGGTGGCGGCGGCTTCCGTTTCCACACCTTGGGCGAACCGGTGTTCGATGCTGACGGCGGCATCCACCCCGCCGTGCGCTTCAAGGCGCTGGCCGCATTTCTCTGGCATTTCGAGACGGGCGAACCTTACTGCCCCTCACCCGCAGGGGGCTACCCTCATCCCAACCTTCTCCCGGGGGGAGAAGGGGCAATGGAGAGACCGCAAGGGTCTTCGCCGTGGTTGTATTCCGCTGAAGCGGAACAACACACGCGAAAAGGCGCTTGTTTTGATTTGCCCTTGCTTGGCATCCATAACGGTACGGCTTATTTCCTGCTCTATAACGGCATCCTGGGCGACCGGCGACCGCAGGGCGGCAACGTGCTGACGACCAAAGTGCTGGCGCATCTTGAAGAGCAGTTTCCCCACACCGGCCCGCGCGTGATCTACGGCGAAACCACCCGGCTGGGCGAGGCCAGATTGAGGGAATCGGGTATCATATTCAAGCAGATTCCCTATGACATCAAGGCTCGTTAATTTTTGAACAGGAGGAAACCCATGAATACCATGCTGGAAAATCGGATTGTCGAGCGCCTGCATCAAATGGACGATGCGCACTTGTCTGAAATTCTTGATTTTGTGGAGTTTGTTGCGGATCGAAAAAGGCGCAGCAAGTTGCAGGAAGATGACGATTATCTCCTTGGGGTGGAGGCATCCTTGTCCGAATGGGCGGGGCAAGCCGATGAGGAAGCCTATCGTGACCTAAATAAGGCGAGGTAAAGCATGAATTCACGATTGAAACAACGCATTGACGAAAAGCTGGAACGCCTGAGCGAACAACGTGTTGCGGAGGTGCTGGATTTTGTCGAATTTCTGGAGGGTCGGGAGCAGCCTGCCCCACCACAACAGGCAGACATGGATGAAGCGCTGGCCCAGTTGCGCCAGATTGTGAAGACGCCGCCACGCGGCAGGCTAAGTGCGCTACGGCTGGATCTGACGGGGTACAAATTCGACCGGGACGAGGCGAATGAACGCTAAGGAGGCATAAAATAATTACATGAACTTTTTGTTTAACTGTAAACTTAACGCATGGCTAATGACGATGCGTTGATTACTGCTCGATATAAGGCGCTTGAAGGCGTCCTTGATGAACGCCAGCGGCGGTTATATGCTGCGGCAGAAGCGAAGGTTTTGGGGCACGGCGGTGCGAAGCGGGTTTGGAATGCCACAGGCGTTGCGCGCGGATCAATTCTGGCCGGATTAAAAGAGCTTGAGCAAGTGCGGCAGGAACAGCAAGAGCCCACAAATGAGCAGCGCCGAATCAGGCGTCCAGGAGCAGGCCGCAAGACGTTACTGGAGCGGGATCCGACGATTCGTATTGCGCTGGAACGGCTTGTTGAGCCGATGACGGTCGGCGATCCTGAAACGCCACTGCGCTGGACTTGCAAGAGCTTGATGCATTTGTCGCGCGAACTACAATCGCAGGGGTATACGATCAGCCACGTGTCGGTAGGCGCCTTGCTCAAAGAAATGGGATATGGCCTGCAAGGCAACCGCAAGACGCTGGAAGGCAAGGGGCATCCGGACCGAAATGCACAATTTGAATTCATCAACCAGAAAGCGGAGGCTGCCCTGCTTGCCGGTCAGCCTGTGATCTCGGTTGACACCAAGAAGAAGGAATTGGTTGGTCAGTTCAAGAATGGTGGCAAGGAATGGCGCCCGGAAGGCGACCCGGAGAAAGTCAATGTGTATGACTTTGTCGACAAAGAATTGGGCCGCGCTAATCCGTATGGTGTCTATGATTTAGCAAACAATACCGCTTGGGTGAGCGTGGGCACCGATCACGACACCGCGAGCTTTGCTGTCTCAACGATCCAACGCTGGTGGCACTCCATGGGAAAGAGCGCCTACCCGGAAGCCAAAGAGTTGATGATCATGGCAGACGGCGGTGGCAGTAATGGTTCGCGCGTGCGTTTGTGGAAGCTTGAGCTGCAACGCTTCGCCGATGAGGAGAACCTCACTATCCGGGTCAGTCATTTTCCGCCGGGAACAAGCAAGTGGAACAAGATCGAGCACCGCCTTTTTTCGCATATCAGCATGAACTGGCGAGGACGCCCCTTGGTCAGCCATGAAGTGATCGTCAACTTGATCGCCGCGACAACGACCAGGAAAGGCTTAAAGGTGCGTGCGGAACTTGATTCGAACCTTTATCAGAAGGGCATCAAAGTGAGTGACCAGGCGTTCTCGACGATCCGCATAGACAGAGATGATTTCCATGGCGAATGGAACTATGTGATTAGTCCAAATACCATGTAAAAGTTCATTTTATTGTTTTATGAGTCCTAAGCCCTATTTCCTGGACACCAATATTCTGGTTTATGGCTATACAGGACAGGATGAAGCCAAGAGTGAAATTGCCAACAGATTGATACTTGGCGGCCAATCCCTGGTCAGCGCCCAAGTATTGAATGAGTTCTGCAATACGCTCAGGCGGAAGTTTCCTGCTCAGTATCTTCGGGTGGAGGCGGCACTGACTGAACTGACTTCCTGCTTGCCTGTCGTGCCCCTCTCATTATCCACAACGCAATCCGCAGTACAGTTATCCCAGCGCTTTGGCTGGTCGTTTTATGACAGCCTGATTGTTGCTGCGGCGCGTGATGCTCACTGTTCCGTGGTCTTGAGCGAAGATATGCAACACGGCTTTGTCGTGGATGACCGGCTCCGCATCGAAAATCCGTTTCTGATCGAGTAGCTATGTTCAAGCTCAAGGATTATCAGGACAAGGCGCTGGTGACGCTGGATGCTTTCTTTCGCAAGCTGCGCGTGGCCGGGCTGGAAGCTGCCTGGCGGGATTGCGCGCCGGTGCTGGAAAAGAACGGGCAAACCTGGCAGGCCGATTATGACGCCAACGCGCTGGGCGAGGCACCCGCCGTTTGCGTGCGCATCCCTACCGGCGGCGGCAAGACTTTTCTCGCCGCTCATGCAGTGGCGCGGGTGGGCAAAAGTTACCTCGATACTGACGCGCCGATAGCCTTGTGGCTGGTGCCATCGGACGCCATCCGCTCCCAGACACTGGCTTCACTCTCGACGCCGCGCCACCCTTGCCGCGAGGCGCTGACGGAGTATTTCGGCGAAAGAGTCCGCGTTTGCGCGCTGGATGAGCTGGCAACCGTGGGGCGACATGAGGTGGGGAGTGCTGCCATTATCGTGGTGGCGACAATTCAATCCTTTGCCATTACCGATAAAACCAAGCGCAACGTCTATTCCTTCGATGAAAGTCTGGCGCCCCACTTTCAGGCGCTGACGCCGCAGCAGGAAGCGAAGCTGGACAAGGTATTGGCAGCGGATATTGCCGCCCAGCCCTATCTGACCGCCACCGACATCGGCAAGGTCAAGGCGTCGCTGGCCAACTGGCTGACGCTCCATCAGCCGATAGTGGTGGTGGACGAAGCGCACAACAACCGTACCGATCTTGCTTTCCGCACCCTCAGGAATTTGCACCCGGCCTGTTTGATTGAAATGACCGCTACGCCGGTAAGCGGTAGCAATGTGCTGTTTCACGTCGGCGCGCAGGCGCTGGCGCGGGAAGACATGATCAAGCTGCCCATCGTGCTGATGGAGCATCCGACCGGCTGGAAAGATGCGGTGCGCGACGCCATTCTGACCCGCGACCGGCTTGAAGCGTTGGCGGCCAGGGAGCCCGACTATATTCGCCCGGTGCTGTTGTTTCAGGCCGAGCCGAAGAATGGCGAGGCTACGGTTGAAAAACTGCTGGAACATTTGACCAGCCATGACGGCGAAAAACTCGACCGCAGCCAGATTGCTATCGCCACCGGCGATCAGAAGGAACTGGACGGCATCATGTTGGCTGATCCAGGCTGCGCGATTCGTTTTGTTATCACCGTGGAAGCGCTCAAGGAAGGCTGGGATTGCCCCTTTGCTTATGTGCTGTGCGGTTTGCAGGACATGAAAAGCTCCAAGGACGTGGAGCAGATTCTTGGGCGCGTGCTGCGTATGCCCTATGCCCGCCCGCGCAGCCAGCCGGAAATGGGCAAGGCTTATGCGCACATGGTTTCCAGCGTGACCGCGCGGGTAGCCGACCAACTGGCCGACCGGCTGGTGAACAACATGGGCTTTGAGGCGTATGAGGCCGCGCTGGCGATTGCCCCGGCGCAAAGTGCATTGCCCTTGCTGGATGGTGGCAGCCACCACCAGCCCCGCCCGGCGGAAGCGGTGATTTCATTGCCCGTGACGCCGACGCAGGCAGTCCCCGATGCGCTCAGGGAGATCATCGAGATACGCCCCACCACCAACGGCGCAACGGCCATTGTGCGCGGTGAATTGACCGAAGCGGTGGAAGACTTCCTGCTCACCGCCTGCAAGGGCGCGAAGCAGCAGCAGACGGTGAAAGAAGCCATCGAGCGCGAGCGCACCCGTCAGGCGGCGCTGCTGGCGCCATCGGCGCGGAGCGAGCGCTTTGCACCCTTGCCGCAACTGTGCCTGGATTGGGATGGCGAAGTGCAGCCGGTGGAAAAACGGCTGCTTTCGGAATTGGGCGAATTCGACCTGTTCGCGGAGCCGATGAACCTGGCTGGTTTTACCATCCGCGAAAGCGGTACGGCGTTCGAGATTGATGTGGAGGGCGGCAAGGTGGTTTATCAGACTACGGACAGCGGCCAGCTTCACCTTAACGAGATTGCCGCCCATGCCAGCGACAATGATCTGGTGCGCTGGCTGGATCGGGAATGCCGACAGATTGATGTGGGGCAGGCTGCGCTCGTTAAATGGCTACTGGTTTTAACGCGCCATCTGATTGCCGACCGTGGCTTCACGCTCACGGCCTTGGTGCGCGCCAAGCATCCGCTGGCGGAAGCCGTGCGGCGGGAAATCGAACGGCGCAGGCAAACTGCGGTCAAGGCGGGTTTTCAGAAGTCGCTGCCGGAATTTCTTGCCGCTCCACGGCTGGAAGAGGGTTTCCGCTACGCCTTCGCTTTCCACCCTAATCATTACCCGGCAAGGCCGCCGTTCTACGCCGGGCGCTACCGCTTCCAGAAGCACTATTACCCTGTCATCCACGATTTGCGCGAAAAGCGTGCCAACGGCCAGCCTGCGGAGGAGTTTCTATGCGCCCGAGCCATCGACATGAACCCGCAAATAAAATACTGGGTGCGCAACGTGGAAAAAGAGGACAGATTCTCTTTTTGGCTGCCGACCGCAACAGATTATTTCTACCCGGATTTTGTGTGTGAACTAAGCGATGGTCGCGTGATGGTGGTGGAATACAAGGGCGAACCCTACAGGACCAACGACGACTCGCGCGAAAAAATGCAAGTCGGCTATCAGTGGGAACAATCCAGCGGCGGGCGTTGCCTGTTTCTGATGGCTGTGGCGGAGGATGAGCAAGGGCGAAATGTCAGCCAGCAAATTGACAGCAAGCTCATGGGGCAGATAAAGCCCTTGTCGGTCTCATGAAGATCGCCGCTTTCCAAACCCCGCTCTTTGTGAAATAATCAAGAACAATTCTTATTTACGCACAATGGCAACCATGTCCACGGTCAGACTTTCCACGCTAAAACCCGGTGAATCCGCTACCATCGCCGCACTGCATACCGAAGAGGCGCTTTACCACCGCCTTGCCGCGATGGGTTTTCGGATCGGCAAGCGAATTGATCTGATACGTCGCGCGAAGTTCGCAGGGCCGCTGCATGTCCGCATCGGCACCACCGACGTCATGTTGCGCCGCAGCGACGCACAACGCATCGCTGTCAATCCCGCCGCCAAGCCTGTCACAGGGCAGTTGTCGTGACCGTTCCCCTCACTCCTAACTCTCTCCCAGAGGGAGAGAGGGACGCAGGCTCGCTACGCGAGTTCTTGTTCACATGAAACGCATCGCCCTGTTGGGCATGCCCAATACCGGCAAATCGACTTTTTTCAACCGCCTGACCGGCGCCTCGGCGCGCGTCGGGAACTGGCCTGGCATTACCGTGGATCTGATGAGCGCGAAGGTGTTGCTCGGCGATGCCATGGTGGAGGTCATCGACTTGCCGGGCGTGTACGACATCCACGGCTTTTCTGATGACGAACTGGTGGTGCGGCATTTTCTGGAAAACAACCCAGTTGATCTGGTGCTGGTCATCCTCAACACTACCCAGATCGAGCGCCAGCTCGCGATCGCCCTGCAACTCAAGCAACTTGGGCTGCCTGCACTGCTGCTGCTCAACATGGCGGACGAGGCGAAAAAATTCGGAGTCACAGTCGATCTCGCCAAGATGGAACAGGCCATGGAGATGCCGGTCGTGCTGCTCTCCGCAAAATACGGCAGCGGCTATGAGCAGGCATACCAGGCCATTACCAGCGCCATCCGTACCGCCACCCCCACCGATCCGGCTCAGGTCCGCGAACACCTGCAACTCGACGACCAGATTGAAGCCAGCATGGAGAGCGTACTTAGGTCTGCGGTTCAAGTACCCACCCAGTTGCCGGACAACCTCACCAATCGGCTCGATACGGTTTTGCTCCATCCCTGGCTGGGGCTGCCGCTATTTTTCGGCGTGATGTATGCGCTGTTTCAGGCCATTTTCATTCTCGGCAAACCCTTGCAGGACGGCGTCGCCTGGCTGCTGGGGCTATTCCGGGGCGGGGTATTGGAGCCGCTGCTGCTCAACCTGCCCGCACCGCTCCATGGCCTGTTGCTGGATGGCATTTTCAACGGGGTCGGCACCGTCGCCGCCTTTGTACCCGTCATCATCCTGTTTTTCCTGTTCATGGCGCTGGTGGAAGACAGCGGCTACCTGTCGCGCGCGGCTTTTCTGATGGATGCGCTGATGGCGAAAATGGGCCTGGACGGACGCAGTTTTGTGATGATGCTGATGGGTTTCGGCTGCAACGTGCCGGCATTGATGGGCACCCGCGTCATGCGCTCGCGCAGCCTGCGCCTGCTGACCATGCTGGTGATCCCGTTCTCGCTCTGTTCGGCGCGCCTGCAGGTGTTCGTCTTTATCGCTACCGCGCTGTTCGCGCCCCAGACCGCGCCGCTGGTGCTGTTCAGCCTGTATCTGTTCAGTTTCGCCGCCGCGATCATCACCGCCTTGCTGTTCAGAAAACAATATCGCAGCAACGAGCCCTTTATCCTCGAATTGCCGCCCTACCGCCTGCCCACCTGGCGTCAGATCGTCTTGCGCGGCTGGCATGAAGTACGGCATTTTCTCGGACGGGCGAGCAAGTTCATCATCAGCGGCGTGGTGCTGGTGTGGATACTCACACATTTTCCGCTCGACGCCACCCCGGCGGGCAGCGACACCTGGGCCGGCATGATCGGCCACGCTCTGTCACCCGTGCTTGACCCGCTCGGCATCAACCAGCAACTGGCGATCGCGCTGATTTTCGGCTTCGTCGCCAAGGAAATCGTGATCGGCTCGCTGGCGGTCATTTACGGACTGGAAGGCACGGCGCTGATGAGCGCCATGGCGCAGCAAGTGGACTGGGTGCAGGCTTATAGCTTCATGCTTTTTACCCTGATCTACACCCCTTGCCTCTCCACCCTCGCCACTATCCGCAGCGAATCGCACAGCCGCGCCTACACCGCGCTGGCGCTGGTCTGGCCGCTGGGGCTGGCATGGTTGCTAAGCTTTGCTTTTTATCAGGCGGCGCGTGCGCTGGGATATTGAATGAGCCAAAAAGCTCAGTTGACCACGAAACACACAAAATACACGAAATAAATCAACTGGTTGACTGTGTTTTTTCATTCACCCATTCGGTGACGAGCCAAATCCATGTATCTATTTGAATATTTAGTGTATTTTGTGTGTTTCGTGGTTGAATTGCGGTTTATAGAATGAGAAATCTGCTGCTTTCCCTGACCCTGCTGTTATCAGGCGGCGCGTGCGCCTCCGGCACGCCTGGCCAGTTTGATTACTACGTCCTTGCCCTTTCATGGTCGCCCGATCATTGTGCCGAGCGACCATCCGATCGCGGGCAGTGTGGCAGGCCGCTGGGGTTTGTATTGCACGGGCTATGGCCGCAATACTGGCGCGGCTATCCGTCCGACTGTACGCAGCAGCCCGCGCCCAGAGATGCTCGCGACAAATTTCCCGGTCTTTATCCGAGCGATTTTTTATTCACGCATGAGTGGAAAAAACATGGCACCTGTTCCGGCCTCGTCCCGGACGCTTATTACGCACTCTCGAAAAAAGCCAAGCAGTCGATTTCCATCCCGACAGCCTACCGCCAGCCAAAGACGCCATTCCGGGCAGACTCGAACCAACTGAAAGCCGACTTTGCCCGGATAAATCCCGGCATGAACCCGGAGTCCATCGCCGTTTTCTGTAGCGGTTCCGGCCGTTTCATGAAGGAAATTCTTGTTTGTCTGGACAAAACGGGCGGGCATTCCGTGAGTTGCTCCGCCGAAGTTGACCACAAGGCGCGCAAGTCCTGCGCCGGGCCTGATTTTCTAGTCAGTAATGTTCGCTAACGCTTGAGTCTCTACCATGCCGGAATCCCAGCAAAACCTCAGCTCGTTCAAGCATCCAGACCGGTTTTATATCGTCCTGGGGATGGCGCTGACGCTGGTCTGCATTGCAACCCTCTGGCTCTTTCTTGATCAGCGCCTTGACCGTCTCGTTGCCGCCAGCATCCAGCATCGGCATGAGCGATCTGGCGCTGGATACGGAACTGGATCAGGAGCAGCAGGAATATCTTGCGATTATCAAACAGTCCTCGCACGACCTGCTGGACATACTCAACAACATCCTTGATTTTTCCAGTATCGAATCCGGCGACATGGCTTTGACACAGAGCGATTTCCTGTTTTCCGACCGCATGAGTCAGACTCAGGAACAAGCGCGCAGCCAGGCGACAAAGAAAGGCCTATCATTTGAAACCAGGCTCGACCCGAACATTCCGCCCATTCTGATGGGCGATAGCAAACGTCTGGGGCAGATTCTCGACAACCTGCTGGACAATGCCATCAAGTTTACCCAGGCAGGCGGCATCCATCTCCAGGCCACGCTACTGGAAAAATCCAGCCAGGTTGCCATGCTTCGCTTCGACATCAAGGACTCCGGCATCGGCATGAGCGAGGACCAGTTGCAGCGACTCTTCCGGGCTTTTTCCCAGGGAGATTCATCCTCCACGCGCCAGTATGGCGGAACCGGTATCGGCCTGGCGCTGACCAAACGGCTGGTGGAACTGATGGGCGGGGAAATTCGTGTAGAAAGTCAGCCCGCTCATGGCAGCACCTTCACCGTTTTACTCCCATTTGGAGTTTCCGAATGAACCTGAAAAATTCAGTTGAACCACGAAACACACAAAATACACGAAATAATTCAAAAAGATGCCCTGCAATACCTCGCCTCCCGGCGGGTGAATGGATAAACAAATCCAATATACTGATTTTTTCGTGTATTTCATGTATTTCGTGGTCGAAATGAGGTTTCAAGGATGAACGCTGACCTGAACCGCCGCATTCTTGAGCTCTATCCCACGCTCGCCGCGATCGAGTCGACGTTGCTGAACGCCGCACTGGAACAGGCCCAGACCATGCAAGTTCCAGCCGGGACGGTTCTATTCGACGAACGCCAGCCCTGCATGGGGTTTCCCTTCATCCTCTCCGGCGCAATCCGGGTCATCAAGGCCGCCCCCAATGGCCGCGTGCTCCCGCTCTACCGCGTGTTGCCGGGAGAAACCTGCATCGTCACCTCAAGCTGTCTGCTCGGCCACAGCGACTACAACGCCCGAGGCGAAACCGAGGGCGAAACCACGCTGCTGTTCCTGCCGCGCAAACCGTTTGAACAATTGTTGCCCCATACCGCCTTCCGCGACTTCATCTTCCACCTCTTTTCAGAACGTATCGTGGAACTGATGCAACTGGTAGAAGAAGTCGCTTTCAGAAAACTCGACCAGCGCCTGGCCGGTCTCCTTCTGGGCAAAGGCCGCTTGGTACAGGCAACGCACCAGCAACTGGCCGACGAACTCGGCAGCGTGCGCGAAATCGTCAGCCGCCTGCTCAAGAGCTTCGCCGAGCGCGGCTGGGTAGCGCTGGGCCGGGAACAGATCGAAATTCTCGATCCCGCCGCCTTGCGGCAGTATTCGGCCATGTAACCCGAATTTCCTGTCAAATTTCTGACACATGGAATGGCTACCATTCCATTTTCCCTCCAAACAGCCAGGAAATGTCATGAACGAACACCACCCGCTGCCCGCGCGTCAAATCGACCCGGACGATATCGGTTACAACGATTCAGCCAGCCCCTCTTTTGATTCAATATTGGCTGCTCGCCTGAACCGCCGCGACTTTCTGCTTGGCAGCGCCAGTACCGGCGCGATGGCGATTTTTGGCGGAATATCCCTGTCTGCCTGTAACAGTGATGCCAGCGAAACCACTCCGATCGAAAAGCTGCTTGGTTTCAAAGCTGTTCCAAAAAGTCTGGCTGATTTGGTTCTGGTGCCGGAAGGCTATAGTTATTCAGTGCTGTATGCTTTGGGCGACCCCTTGTCCGCCAGCACGCCAGCCTACAAGAACGATGGCAGCGACATGGATTTTGAGAATCGCGCCGGGGATCACCACGATGGCATGGAATATTTCGGGTTTTCTGCAGAAGGCCTGCCATCCTCATTGAGCAATGACCGCGCCCTGATCGGCATGAACCATGAGGCGACCACCAACGAAGATACCAGTACGCCTTCCTTCTTTCTGCACACAGACGGCGGCACTGCCACCCTGCCCCGCCCGGCATCAGAAGTGGACAAGGAAACCGCCATTCACGGAATTTCTGTCTTTGAGATCAAAAAAACCGATAACAAGTTTTCATATGTGAGCAGCTCTGCCTACAACTTCCGCATTCACTGCCTGACGCCGGTGGAAATTCACGGCACAGCCAGCGGCAGCGCGCTCCTGAAAACAAAATACTCGCCTGATGGCGCCATGACGCGCGGCACCCTGAACAATTGTGGAACAGGGCGCACGCCTTGGGGGACGCTATTGTCTGGCGAAGAAAACTGGTCAGGCTATTTCACGCGCAGCGCAACCGATGATGCTGCACGCGGCACGGATAAAAGCGTCACCTCGCTCAACCGCTATGGTCGCAAGCAGGGCGCAGCCAGCCGCCATGGCTGGGAAACCGGCGGATCGGACGACAAATATCAGCGCTGGAATATCAGCAAGACCGGCACATCCACCGATGGCAGCGACGACTACCGCAACGAATTGAATGGCATGGGCTACATCGTCGAGGTCGATCCCTACGACAGAACCAGAAAGGCCCGCAAGCACACGGCGCTGGGGCGCTTCGCCCATGAAGCGGCGGCTTTTTCGCGCCCGGTCGAAGGCAAGCCGCTGGCCGTTTATCAAGGCGACGACTCCCGCAACGAGTACATCTACAAATGGGTCTCCAGCGCTAACTGGAGCAGCGCTGACGCAAACTCCAGCGACCGTCTGGCAACCGGCAGCAAATACCTGGACAGCGGCAAACTCTATGTGGCGAAATTCAACGCCGACGGCTCTGGTCAGTGGATTGAGCTATCCATTGCCAATGCCAGCATTGCGGCTTATGCCGCTTACACTTTTGCCGACCAGGCCGATGTTTGCGTAAACTCCCGCCTGGCCGGAGACGCCGTATCCGCCACCAAAATGGATAGACCCGAGTGGTGTAACGTCAACCCGGCCACGGGCGAGGTGTATTTCACGCTGACCAACAACAGCAACCGTCGGGTCGAACCGTCCAGTTCGCCACAGTTGGCACCGGACAGCGCCAATCCTCGCTACTACACCGACATGAAAGGCAGCACCGAACAGAAAGGCAATCCCAACGGCCACATCATCCGTATCGCGGAGAGTGGCGGCGAAGCCTCGGCTACCGGATTTACCTGGGATGTTTACCTGTTTGGAGCCGAATCCACAGCATCGACCGCAGGCGTCAACCTCTCTAACCTGACCGCCGACCAGGATTTCTCCAGCCCGGACGGCCTGGTATTCAGCACATCCACCGGGATTTGCTGGATTCAGACCGATGATGGCGCCTACTCGGATGTCACCAATTGCATGATGCTGGCCGCCCTGCCCGGCAAAGTGGGAGACGGGAACAAGCTGACCCTCTCGTATGCCAAGGCAGACGGCAGCAAACTCAATGTGGACACCTATGTTGGCAAGCAACCGACGACCGATACGCTGAAACGTTTCCTGGTCGGCCCGGCAGCCTGCGAAATCACCGGCGCCTGCGAAACACCGGATGGCAAGGCGCTGTTCATCAACATCCAGCACCCCGGCGAAACGACTGCTCGGACAAACATTGCCGACCCCAGCAAATACACCAGCCACTGGCCGGGCAATGCCGGGTATGGCTCAGGCGGCAGTTCCGCCCGCCCCCGTTCGGCGACCATCGTCATCACCAAAAACGATGGCGGCAGGGTAGGAAGCTGATCCATGTGACTTTTGTCACTGACGCGACTACCGTGCCTGGTGTTTAATGTCACCACCCTGGCACATGCCGGACTTAAATACGAGGAAAACATCATGAAAGTAAACGTTGGCGGTATTGACCGGATTCTGCGCATCTTGGTTGGCGTGGTATTGATTGGCCTGGCGATTGCCGGAATAGGCGCGCCATGGACCTGGGCTGGCATCATTCCGCTGCTTACCGGCGTGATGAAGTTCTGCCCGTTTTACCCGCTGCTGGGCATGAATTCCTGCCCGATGAAGTAATCGCCGCAACAGACCTGTTTTCTGGTGAAGAATCAATAACTTTTGCCAGAGAGCAGGCATTCGACCGCCTCATGTGTGCGATAGACACGTTCGCCACCGGCCACCTTGGTGGACACTACATTGAGCCCAAACTTCTTTCTCGCCATCCCGGACACCACACCCCGGATCATGTGCGGTTGCCAACCGTGCAACACATCAGCAGGAATATCGTTGCACCGTCGGGATTCTGCAATACGGCCACCACCAACAATGCAAGCATTCACGCGCTGATCTACAAGTCCCGACAAGCAAATAACGCGGACATCAAGTGCCTTTCATGGCCATCAAGGCACCATCCTACTAGTAGTCAGTCAATATGGATCGCAATGGTATGTAGGTCGGCCTTCAGGCCGACCTACAGTTTCGCGTTTCAACGTGACTAATGGGATGGTCGCCCCTTCCCCTAACGGCATCCAGGTGCCAAAGTGGAGATGAGATATTTCCACTGACGAAGAGAGGCGACCGAAATGAAGATTACGACAATTGGGATCGATCTGGCAAAGAATGTTTTGCAAGT
>JAUYFQ010000186.1 GCA_030690895.1 Sulfuricellaceae bacterium | reverse complement strand
AACCAGTCGCCCAATCAAATCCACCATCTCCGTCGATACGCCGTTGCGTGCCAAGGTGCTCGTCTTCATACGCAGCATCTCCGTTTGTGCAGAATAAAGAGATTGTAACTGGTACTTTAGTAATTACCAACTCCCTTAGCGGTGGCGCCAGAGATAACGATACGTCACGCCCGGGAAGGCAAATACCAGAAACATGCAGGCAGTTACCGCGTAAAACTCCCAATTCTGGGGATGACGCGCGCCCATCCGCTGCTCAAACAGGATGGACAGTCCACCGACCACAAAGTATAAAACCACCAGTTCCAACAAATGCCAGCCCATGTGTTTATGCTGCTTCAGCTTGACGACAAAAAGCAGTCTGTCGGCAAAGAATGGCAGATTGGCCAGAATCACAGCCAGGCTCAGAAACAGAGCGATGCTGGCATTCATCGTTCGGCACTCATAACAAGGAATGCTGAATTGCGTAGGCGCACAGGGCCATCAGCGGTTGCGGCATGATACCCAGTGCCAATACAGCCAGGCCGTTTCCACTCATCAAAATCGCGACATCGCCTTCCGGACGTATCGGCTGTGTGTTTTCATCCGGTGCATCGAAGTACATCAATTTGATCACGCGCAAGTAATAAAACGCGCCAATGGCTGAGAAAATGACTGCCAGCACCACCAGCCAGACCAAGCCAGCTTGCAACGCCGCCTGCAACACCGACAGCTTGGCATAGAAGCCGACCGTAGGGGGAATACCGGACATGGAGAGCATCAGCAGCAACATGATGAAGGCGTACCATGGACTACGCTGGTTCAGTCCCTTGAAGTCCTCCAGATTCTCTGCCTCGAATCCCTGCCGCGACAACAGCATGATCATGCCGAACGAGCCTAGGCTCATCAGTACATAGACCAGCACATAGAACATCGACGAACTGTAGCCGTTCAGCGAACCTGACAGCAGGCCCAGCAAGAGAAAACCCATGTGCGAGATAGTCGAGTAGGCGAGCATACGCTTGATGTTGGTCTGTGCGATGGCGGTGATGTTGCCTATGGCCATCGACAATATCGCCAGGATGATCAGCATGCCTTGCCAATCAGCCACCAGGCCTTGCAGACCTTCCACCAGAATTCTGAGCACAAAGGCAAAGGCGGCAATTTTTGGTGCGGAGCCAATAAACAGCGTAACGGCGGTTGGCGCGCCCTGGTATACGTCCGGAATCCACATGTGAAAAGGCACAACGCCCAGTTTGAAGCCCAGGCCGGCAACGACAAATACCAGACCGAAAATCAGGACGACACGATCTGCAGCGGTATTGTTTTGAATCACAAAAGCGACCTGATTCAGGTGCAGGCTGCCTGTTACGCCATAGAGCATGGACATTCCGTACAGCAGCAAGCCGGAAGCCAGCGCGCCCAGCACAAAATACTTCATAGCCGCTTCCGTTGCGATGGCAGAATCTCGCTGCAATGCGACCATGGCGTACAGGCTCAGCGACAGAAGCTCCAGTCCCATGTATAGAACGAGAAAATGGTTGGCCGAAATCATGACCATCATGCCGAGCAGCGCAAACAGGGCCAGCACGAAGAATTCGCCCCGGAACAGGCCGCGCAGGCTCAGGTAGGAACGCGAATAGACCAGCACGATGGAGACAGTGATATAGCTGAAGACCTTGAGTACAGAGGACATCAGATCGCCAACGAACATATTGCTGAAGGTATAAACAGGCACTGCGGTGATCGTCATCGCGGTGATCCAGGCGGCTCCCAGCAGAGTCAGTTGGGTCAGCGCATAGGTAATGAAGCGCTGCCTGTCGGACAGGAACAGATCAATGATCAGAATCAGCGAAACCATCGCCAGCACAAAAATCTCCGGCAAGGCTGGCGTCAGGTTGGGCATAGGGAATGTCATTCGATTCTTTTCCTGATGTTCTTACAACTTGCTTTGGGCGACGTGCGCGAGCAGATTATTGACCGAAGCATGCATCACTTCTGTAAATGGCTGCGGATAAAGTCCCATGCCCAGCACGGCAACGGCCAGTGCGGCCAGCACGACAACCTCCCGGCTGTTCAGGTCGGTTAGTTTCTCGACATTCGGATTGGCAACTGCGCCAAATACCACCCGTTTGATCATCCACAGAGTATAGGCAGCGCCGAAAATCAGAGTGGTCGCGGCCAGGAAGGCATACCAGAAGTTAACTTTGATTGCACCCATGATAACCATGAATTCACCGACGAAACCGCTGGTGCCTGGCAAGCCGGAGTTAGCCATGGCAAATAGCACAAAGAACGCTGCGAACACCGGCATCTTGTTGACGACACCGCCATAATCGGCAATCTGGCGCGAGTGCATGCGGTCATACATCACCCCCACGCAAAGGAACATGGCGGCTGAAATGAATCCATGCGAGATCATCTGTACCAGTGCGCCTTCAATGCCCAGTGGGTTGAAAATGAAGAATCCCAGCGTCACAAAACCCATGTGTGAAATCGACGAGTAGGCGATAAGCTTTTTCATGTCGCTCTGCGCCAGCGCCACCAGTCCAATGTACACCACTGCGACCAGGGACAGCGCGATGATGAATCCTGACATGGCATGGCTCGCATCCGGCACGATAGGTAGCGAGAAGCGCAAGAAACCGTAGGCGCCCAGTTTCAGCATGATCGCCGCCAGAACCACAGAGCCACCGGTCGGTGCCTCGACGTGCGCGTCGGGCAGCCAGGTATGCACTGGCCACATCGGCACCTTGACCGCGAAGGCAGCAAAGAAGGCGATAAATATCAGGATCTGCGCTTCATAGGTAATGGGCAGCCGGTGGTAGTCGAGAATACTGAAACTGCCGCCCGATTTGTGGAACAGGTAAATGAACGCCACCAGCATCAGCAATGAACCGATCAGCGTATAAAGGAAAAACTTGATGGCTGCGTAGACCCGATTTGGTCCACCCCACACGCCGATCGCGATAAACATCGGAATCAGCATTGCTTCCCAGAATACATAGAATAAAATTGCATCCAGCGCGGCAAACACGCCGTTCATCAGGCCCGACATGATCAGGAATGCGGCCATGTATTGTGCGACTTTTTTCTGGATGACTTGCCACCCGGCAACGACCACCAACATGGTGGTAAAG
Source organism: Sulfuricellaceae bacterium (assembly GCA_030690895.1). Classification (GTDB taxonomy): domain Bacteria; phylum Pseudomonadota; class Gammaproteobacteria; order Burkholderiales; family Sulfuricellaceae; genus Sulfurimicrobium. The sequence continues at coordinate 50,942 of JAUYFQ010000186.1, read as the reverse complement.
CTTGTCAGCAGGATGAAAAATACCGAAATACCATCCACGCCCAGGCTGTAGTTGATGTTGAACGCCGGAATCCAGTTCGAGTGCTCGACAAACTGCATGTCGCTGCTGTTCCGGTCGAAGCGGGTGTAAAGCGGCAGGCTGACCAGAAATCCGGCAATTGAGCCGATCAGCGCAATGATTCGTGCGTACCCTGCATTCCGGTCGCTGCCGGTTGCCAATACCAGCAGTCCGGCAATGATAGGCAACCAGATAACCAAGCTTAACAATGTTGAACTTTCGCTCATAAATCCCTATTTCCCTTTATTCACTTCATCTAACGAACATTGAGATCAACAGGAAAACCCCGATAATCATGGCGAATGCGTAGTGGTAGATGTAACCGGATTGCATCTGGCGAATCACGATGGAGGTCAGCCCTACCAGTCTGGCCGTGCCGTTCACGAACAGCCCGTCAATCAGCCAGACGTCGCCTACCTTCCAGAGTCCACGCCCAAGTGCGCGCGCGCCGCCAGCAAAGAAAAAGTCGTTGAACGCATCGAAGCCGTATTTATTTTCCAGTATCTTCGCGATCAGTCCGAATTTCGATTTAACGACCGGCGGCAGATCTGGCCGCAGGATATAGAAATACCAAGCTGTGGCGATACCGCCCGCCATCAACCAGAATGGCAATGTACCGACTGCATGCATCATCATGCCGATCACGCCATGGAATTCTTCGCCCATGATGGCAAGCGCCTTGTGATTTTCGGCAAATTGGATCGCGTTGCCGAAGTAGTTACCAAACAGCATCGGTTCGATAAGCCAGCCCGCAGCAATGGAGGGGATCGCCAGCAAAACCAGCGGCAGGGTGACAACCCAGGGGGATTCGTGCGGTGCTCCGCCATGGCCGTGATCCTCATGCCCGTGCCCGCCATGCCCATGCGTTTCAAAACGCTCTTTGCCGTGGAATGCCATGAATACCATTCTGAATGTGTATAGCGCCGTCAGGAATACTGTGGTCAGAATCGCAAAGTAGGCAAAACCGGAGCCAGGAATGGAGGACAGATGAACCGCTTCAATGATCGCATCTTTGGAGAAGAAACCTGAGAACCCCGGCACAGCTGCATTAGCCATGGCGCCTATCAGAACAGTCAGATAGGTAATAGGCATGTATTTGCGCAATCCGCCCATGTGGCGCATGTCCTGTTGGTGGTGCAACGCGATGATGACTGAGCCCGCACCCAAAAACAGCACTGCCTTGAAGAAAGCGTGAGTCATGAGGTGAAACACGGCAGCCGAATAGGCCGAGGCGCCCAGTGCAACCGTCATGTAGCCGAGTTGAGAGAGCGTGGAATAGGCAACTACACGTTTGATGTCAGTTTGGACGATCGCCACCAGCGCCATGAAGAGCGTGGTGATTGCGCCGATGACAATCACGAAGGACAGCGCTGCTTCGGACAATTCGAACAGCGGCGACATGCGGGCAACCATGAATATACCTGCGGTCACCATCGTTGCTGCGTGGATCAGTGCCGAAATCGGGGTCGGGCCTTCCATTGAATCAGGCAGCCAGACGTGCAGGGGAAACTGGGCGGACTTGCCCATGGCGCCAATGAACAACAGGATACAGATGACAGCCATGAGCGGCCAGGCGTGACCACCGAACAACTCTACTGACAAGCCCGCCATTTCAGGTGCGCGTGCAAATACGGTGGCGTAGTCCAGGGTTCCGAAGTAGGCCAGAACCATTCCAATCCCCAGCAGAAATCCGAAGTCACCGACGCGATTGACCAGGAAAGCCTTGAGGTTGGCATAAATTGCCGTTGGCCGCGTGTACCAGAAGCCGATCAACAGATAGGAAACCAGTCCGACGGCTTCCCAGCCAAAGAACAACTGCACAAAATTGTTGCTCATTACCAGCATCAGCATGGAGAAGGTAAAGAGTGATATGTAGCTGAAGAAGCGCTGGTAGCCTGGATCTTCCGCCATATAGCCAATGGTGTAGATGTGAACCATCAGCGAAACGAAGGTTACGACCAGCATCATCATGGCTGTCAGACGGTCGATCAGGAACCCCACTTCAAAGCGCATGTCGCCAACGGTCAGCCAGGTATAGACGCTGCCGTTGAAAACATTGCCCGCCATCACATCTTGATAAATCATTACTGATGCGATGAACGAGATCAGTACGCCAGCGATAGTCACTAGATGGGACAGGGTTCGTCCGATGACTCGCCCGAATAGACCGGCGATCAGTGCACCAGCCAGAGGTGCAAGCGGGACGAGTAGATACAGGTTTTTCATCTCAGTCCTAGCCCTTCAGATGATCGAGATCCTGCACATTGATAGTGCGCAGGTTACGGAATAATACGACCAGTATCGCCAGGCCGATGGCGGCTTCAGCGGCGGCGACCGTCAGGATGAAGAACACGAAAACCTGGCCGGCGGTATCGTGGAGATAATGGGAAAAGGCGACAAAATTGGTATTGACGGCCAGCAACATCAGTTCGATGGACATCAGGATGATAATGACATTCTTGCGGTTCATGAAGATGCCGAGCACGCTGATTGAAAACAGGATCGCGCTGAGAATCAGGTAATGGGATAAGCTCAACATACTGTTTTTCTCATGATTTTTGGCCTGCGCCTTCTGGCGCTTCGGCAACTTCAGTCTGTTTCATCAACTTGGTATCCGCCTTGACTGGAATGATACGCAGACGGTCGTTGCGCTTGACGGCAACCTGATCTGACGGGTTCTGGAAACGGGTGTCCTTGCGTTTTCTCAGCGTCAAACTAATCGCCGCCACCATCGCCACCAGAAGAACAACTGCTGCAATTTCAAATGGATAGACATATTCGGTATAGAGAAGGCGACCGAGTTCCTTGGTATTGCTGTATCCCGGCTCGTGCAGATTAGGCGTCGCCAGTTTCCAGGAATCAAAATAGCGGCCTGAAAGCACGAGCGCCATTTCCGCCGCCATCAGCATGGCAACCATCAGCGCCAATGGAAGGTTTTTCCAGAACCCCTCGCGCAGCAGGTCGAAATTGATGTCCAGCATCATGACGACGAACAGGAACAAGACCATCACCGCACCAACGTAGACCAACACCAGGGTGATCGCCAGGAACTCGGCTTCCAGTGTCAGCCAGATCGCTGCTGCGGTGAAGAACGCCAGCACCAGGTACAGAGCAGCGTGTACCGGATGGCGCACGGTTACTACGCGAGCCGCCGAGAACAGCAGAATGCCCGCGAACAAATAAAAAATTACTTCCTGGATGGTCATCTACCGAATCCTGTCAGGTCAACTTGATACTCGCGAAGCGAGCCTGCGTCCCTCTCTCCCTCTGGGAGAGAGTTAGGAGAGAGGGAAACAGGCGTAGCGAAGCGCTGTTTCATGGTTTTTGGCAGCACTTCGCTATGCCTGTTACCGATACTTGGCATCTGCTGCCTTGTCTAGCGCAATTTGCGCCTCATGCTTGTCGCCGACAGCGAGCAGCATGGGCTTGGTGTAATAGAGATCGCCACGTTTCTCGCCGTGATAATCGAAAATCCGGGTTTCCACAATCGAATCGACCGGGCAGGATTCTTCGCAGAAGCCGCAGAATATGCATTTTGTCAGGTCAATATCGTAGCGAGTGGTGCGGCGCGACCCATCCGCCCGCTCTTCCATCTCGATGTGAATTGCCATCGCTGGGCAGACTGCCTCGCAGAGTTTGCAGGCAATGCAGCGCTCTTCGCCGTTTGGATAACGTCTCAGCGCGTGCAGACCACGGAAGCGGGGCGACATCGGAGTGCGTTCTTCGGGGTACTGTACCGTGATCTTGCGCGCGAACAGATAGCGCCCGGTCAAGGCCAGACCTTTCAGCAGCTCGATCAGCAGCAGACTATTGAAGAATGCTTTTAAGCTTTTGATCATTTCTTCTTATTCGCCTTAATGGAACAAGTAACCCAGCGGGGTTTGCATCATGCCGCCGATGAATAGCAGCCATACCAGTGTTACAGGAATGAATACTTTCCAGCCCAGGCGCATGATCTGGTCATAGCGATAGCGTGGAAATGTCGCTCTGAACCACAGGAACAGGAACAGGACGAAACAGATTTTGGCCATGAGCCACCAGAAACCCGGTATCCAGGTAAAAGGGGCGAAATCGAAGAGTGGCAGCCAACCGCCGAGGAACATCAGCGCGGTCAGCGTCGAGACCAGAATCATGTTGGCGTATTCAGCCAGAAAGAAGACCGCAAATGCCATGCCGGAATATTCCGCATGAAAACCGACAATCTCGGATTCTCCTTCAGCCACGTCGAAAGGCGCGCGGTTGGTTTCGGCTACGATGGAAATCAGGTACACGATGAACAGGGGAAACAGGGGTAGCCAGTACCAGCTAAGGAAGGTGCTGCCTTTCTGCGCATTGACGATCTCGACCAGATTCAGGCTTTGCGCTGCCATCAGCACACCCACCAGGGCAAACCCCATGGCAATTTCATAAGAAATGATTTGCGCCGCCGAACGCATGGCGCCCAGGAATGGATACTTGGAGTTGGACGCCCAACCGGACAGCACAATGCCATACACACCCATTGATGTGATTGCCATGATGTACAAGAGACTGGCATCGATATTCGCCAAAACCATTTCCGGTGTGAATGGCACGACGGCCCAGGCGGCCAGCGCCGGCGCCATGGCCAGTACAGGGGCGAGCAGAAACACACCCTTGCTCGAACTGCTGGGAAGAATGATTTCCTTCATCATCAGCTTCAGCCCGTCCGCAATGGGTTGCAACAATCCCAATGGGCCGACCCGGTTCGGGCCAATGCGAACCTGCATGTATCCGATCACCTTGCGCTCTGCATAGGTGACATAGGCCACGCCCAGTAGCAGCGGCACGACAATGGCAACGATCTTGAGCAGCGTCCAGATCGGCAGCCAAAACGGGCCCAACAGGTTTTCGAAAAATTCCATCGTTTCAGGTCTTCTCTTTAGGCTTTTTCTAGCATGATTTCACCAAACATCGGCCCCAAATCGGCAGTCAGGGGATGTCCAGTTGCCACCCTGACACAATGATCCGGCACGCCCGCATCACAGCGGGCCCGCAACATCGCAATTCCGTACTGTTGTCGCACTGTCAGCATGCTGCCCTCCTCGATATTCAGGCGTTTCAGTGTTTCACGATTCATGCGGGCTTCCGGATCGGCGCCATCTTCCGTGCGCTGAAGCGATTCGGCGCGACGAACCAACGCATCGGCCTGATAAATCGGTACTTCCCCGATCCGCTGCAGCGCTTCAGTCACATGCAAATCAAGGTTGCCAACAGTAACCGGTGCCGTCTGGTTGTTGCATGCGGCCAAGATTGCATCGGCCCCTTTTCCATGCAGTAACTCTGCCCTCACATCTTCGGAGCTATCGAAATCAAAGCCGCTCAAATTCAGCAGGTTTCCCAGCACGCGCAGTACTTTCCAAGCTGGACGAGACTCGCCCATAGGCTTGACCAGCGCCTTGAAGGACTGAACCCTGGCTTCCGTGTTGACGAATGTCCCGGATGTCTCGGCAAAAGGCGAGATCGGGAGCATCACGTCAGCATAGTTGATCGCCTGATGCTGGTAAGCGCTGAAAGCCACAACCAGTTCGGCGTTTTCGACCGCTTTTTTGGCAAGCTGGGGATTATGGCAATCCAGTTCGATTTCGGTGTTCAGCAACAGGTAGGCCAGACGCGGGTGTTCCAGCATGGACTGGGCATTCATCCCGACTACGGCCTCTTTACCAAACGGTCCGGCATTTGGCTGCGCGCCAGCCAGATGGGCTCCTACGCTATTGGCAGCTTCACCCAGCACCCCGATACGTGTCTCAGCGATACGTGCGATTTCCTGCAACATCCAGTTCAATTCGCTATAGCGTGGATGGTGCTGAGCCAGATTTCCGAGCAGTACACTGGCACGCTCACCTTCAACCAGGCTGCGGCCAATGGACGCTGCCGCTTCACCGACTTTCACATTAGCAACCAAGGCAGGCACTTCCACCTGCTTGGCTTCGGCTGCCGCTCTGAGTACCTGCGCGACAGCATTTACCATGTTGTCAGGCGAAACGATGATTTTATTTGCTACAGGAACCAGCAGGTCGTCACCGTGCGGGTTGATCAGGCTCAGTTTACAGCCGACCTTGACGGCCTGACGAATTCGCTGCGCAAGCAGGGGGTGATCTTTCCGTAGCGTGCTGCCAACCACCAGGATGGCATCGGCATCCTGCAAAGATGCAATGCTCTGACCCAGCCAAGGCGCGCCCTTTGCAGACGCATCTGCTCGAAAATCTGTCTGGCGAGTTCGGTAATCCACATTACCACTGCCCATACCACGAAGCAGTTTTTGCAGCAGGTACAATTCTTCCAGCGTGCTGTGCGGGGTGGCCAGTGCGGCAATCTGAGCGGCGCCATGATCCTGGCTGATCCGCTTGAGACCATTCGCCACGTATTCCAAGGCCCTCTGCCAATCGCATTCCTGCCACTGCCCATTTTCCTTGATCATGGGCTTGGTCAGGCGCTGAGCAGAATTCAGGCCCTCGTAGGAGAACCTGTCCTTGTCAGAAATCCAGCATTCGTTGACTTCTTCATTGTCTTTTGGGACCACGCGAAAAACCCGGTTGTTCTTGACGTGAACAGCAAGGTTGGCGCCCACGCTATCATGCGGGCTGATTGAAGCGCGGCGGGTTAACTCCCAACTGCGGGCGGAATAACGGAACGGTTTGCTGGTCAATGCGCCGACAGGGCAAAGGTCGATAATGTTGCCGGAAAGCTCGGAATTCACGGTGCGCGCAACAAACGGCATGATCTCCGAGTGCTCACCCCGCCCCGCCTGCCCCAGCTCCATGATGCCAGCGATTTCCTGTCCAAAACGGACGCAACGCGTGCAGTGTATGCAACGCGTCATATCGGTGGAAATCAGCGGCCCCAGTTCCTTGTTGCCCACCACCCGCTTTTCTTCCTGATAGCGAGAGGCAACGCCGCCATAGCCCACAGCCAGATCCTGCAACTGGCATTCACCACCCTGATCGCAAATCGGGCAATCCAGCGGGTGATTGATCAGAAGAAACTCCATCACCCCCTTTTGCGCCTTGATCGCGGCTTCCGAACGGGTCATCACCTTCATCCCGTCGGTGACTGGCGTTGCGCAGGCCGGCAAAGGTTTCGGCGCCTTCTCGACCTGGACCAGACACATCCGGCAATTGGCCGCGATCGACAGCTTCTTGTGGTAGCAGAAGTGCGGGATATGGATGCCAGCCTGACGGGCAGCATCCATCACGGTGATGCCGTCCTTCACGTCTAGCTGCTTGCCGTCAATTTCTATGAGTGCCATATTCGGAGTCGATCTGCCTGTGTTGTCCGTGTCACACCATGCACTTTTTGTGCTCGATGTGGTACTCGAATTCGTTTCGGTAATGTTTGAGCATGCCTTGTACCGGCATGGCAGCGGCATCACCCAGCGCACAAATGGTGCGCCCTGAAATGTTGTTGGTTACGCTTGCCAGCAAATCCAGATCATCCGGACGGCCTTGCCCATGCTCAATCCGGTGAATGACACGGTATAACCAGCCGGTACCTTCGCGACAAGGCGTGCATTGGCCGCAAGATTCTTCAAAATAGAAGTAGGACAGGCGCTCCAGCGCCTTGACCATGCAAACGGTTTCGTCCATCACAATGACAGATCCCGCGCCTAGCATGGATCCAGCCTTGGACAGGGAATCGTAATCCATGGTGCAATCCATGATAATTTCCGCCGGCAAAACCGGAACCGACGAACCGCCGGGAATGACGGCTTTGAGCTTGTGACCATGACGAACGCCGCCCGCCATTTCAAGCAACTCCGCAAAAGGCGTGCCCATGCCGATTTCGAAGTTTCCAGGCTTATTGACATGCCCGGAAACCGAGAAAATCTTGGTGCCACCATTGTTGGGCTTGCCGAGCTCCAGAAATTTCTGCCCGCCATTACGGATGATATAGGGGATGCTGGCAAACGTTTCCGTGTTATTGATTGTGGTCGGCTTGCCATACAGGCCGAAGCTGGCAGGAAAAGGTGGCTTGAAACGCGGCTGCCCCTTTTTACCCTCGATCGACTCCAGTAGCGCGGTTTCTTCTCCACACACATAGGCGCCATAGCCATGATGCGCGTGCAAGTTGAAACAAAAATCAGTCCCGAACAGATTATCGCCCAGGTAGCCATTTGCGCGCGCTTCGTCCAGCGCTGCTTCAAATCGCTCGTAACTTTCCCATATCTCGCCGTGAATATAGTTATATCCCACCTTGACACCCATGGTGTAAGCCGCGATCGCCATCCCCTCAATCAACTGATGAGGGTTAAAGCGAATGATATCTCTATCCTTGAAGGTACCGGGTTCACCCTCGTCGGTATTGCACACGATGTACTTGTCGCCCTGAAAATGGCGCGGCATGAAACTCCACTTCAGGCCAGTCGGAAAACCCGCTCCACCTCGTCCACGCAGGGCCGAAATCTTGACCTGGTTGATAATCTCTTCGGGCGGCATTTTCTCGGTGACGACTTTTTTGAGCGTCTCATACCCGCCATTCGCCAGATAGCTGCTCAATTTCCAGGATTCGGGCTGGTGAATAGAGTGAAAGATGACTTCGTTGGCCATTATTCGAGCTCCGCCAGAATCTGATCCACTGTTCCGACCGTCAGCGATCCGCACATGCGCCGGTTATTGACCAGGAACAATGGTCCCTCGCCGCAGGCGCCCATGCACTCCCCTTCTTTCAGGGTGAAACGCCCATCCGGCGTCGTTTCGCCAAAATCAATCGCCAGTTTATTGCGCAGGTGATCGACGATCCCGCCCGCGCCCATCAGGGTGCAGGACAGATTAGAACAAACCGTAATCTTGTATTTACCGACCGGCTTGAGTTCATACATATTGTAAAAACTGGCGACCTCATAGACGGCTACCGATGGCATGCCGAGATAGGCCGCCACATAATCCATGGTCTCCGTTGAAAGCCAGCCCAACTCGTCCTGCGCGATTCGCAGCGCAGACATCACAGCCGACTGCTTCTGATCCGCAGGATACTTGGCAATTTCGCGATCGATTTTCGCGGTGGATTCCGGTTTCAACATGTCAGTTCTTGTCATTAACGGTCAATTTCGCCGAATACGATATCCATCGTACCCATCAGCGCTACAACGTCAGCAATCATATGCCCTCTGGACATCTCATCCATCGCCTGCATGTGCGCGAAACCTGGCGCGCGGATTTTCAGGCGATAAGGCTTGTTGGCGCCATCAGATACAAGGTAGATTCCAAATTCGCCTTTAGGGTGTTCTATCGCGCAGTACGCCTCGCCCTCGGGCACATGCATTCCCTCGCTGAAAAGCTTGAAGTGGTGAATCAACTCTTCCATGTTGCTTTTCATGTTTTCACGATTGGGCGGCGCAACCTTGTGGTTGCCCGACATCACCGGCCCGGGATTATTGCGCAACCAGGTAATACATTGCCGGATAATCCGGTTTGACTGACGCATTTCTTCCATGCGGATCAGGTAACGGTCGTAGCAATCGCCATTGGTACCGACCGGGATATCGAAGTCCATCTGGTCATACACTTCGTAGGGCTGCTGCTTGCGGATATCCCACACCACCCCCGAGCCCCGCAACATCGGGCCCGTCAAGCCTTTTGCCAGAGCCCGCTCTGGCGTGATGACGCCGATGCCCACAGTGCGCTGCTTCCAGATTCGGTTATCGGTCAGCAGAGTTTCGTATTCATCCACATAACCGGGGAAACGATTGGTGAAGTCCTCGATAAAATCGAGCATTGAGCCCTGCCGGTTTGAATTCATGAATTCAATATCGGCTGCATTATGGCAGGGCATTTTCGCCAGATCGTACTGCGGCATGGAGTCCGGCAAGTCGCGATACACACCGCCGGGTCTGTAGTAGGCGGCATGCAAACGTGCGCCGGACACGGCCTCATAAACGTCCATGAGGTCTTCCCGCTCGCGAAAGGCGTACAGGAACATCGTCATGGCGCCTACGTCCAGTGCATGAGCCCCAATCCATAGCAAATGATTGAGAATCCGCGTAATTTCATCGAACATGACCCGGATGTACTGGGCGCGAATCGGCACGTCCAATTGCAACAATTTTTCGATTGCCATGACGTAGGCGTGTTCATTGCTCATCATGGATACATAGTCCAGCCTGTCCATGTAAGGTACAGACTGCAGGAAGGTCTTGTGCTCTGCGAGCTTCTCCGTGCCGCGATGCAGCAGGCCGATATGGGGATCGGCGCGCATGACGACTTCCCCGTCCAGTTCCAGCACCATGCGCAGCACGCCGTGTGCAGCTGGGTGTTGTGGCCCGAAATTGAGGGTGTAATTTCTGATTTCAGGCACTGTAGCTATCCTCGCGAAGGATGCGCGGCACCAAGACCCGCTCTTCGATTGTCACTGGCTGGTAGATGACTCGCTTCTGATCCGGGTCGTAACGCATTTCGACGTTGCCGGACAGCGGAAAATCCTTACGGAAAGGATGACCAATAAATCCATAGTCTGTCAGCAAGCGCCGCAAATCATCATGACCGTTAAAAATAATGCCATACAAGTCGAATGCCTCTCGCTCGTACCAGTTTGCTGCAGGCCACAAAGCACTGACAGAATCAATTACTGGCATCTCATCATCGCGGGCAAACACTCTCACGCGAACACGCTGATTATGACTCACTGACAACAAATGGTAGACGGCAGCAAAACGCCTTCCTTCCCACTTCCCTTCGCCGTAGGTGCTGTAATCCATTCCACAGACATCACTAAGCTGCTCAAAGCGGAGGTCGGGATGGTCGCGCAGTATTTTTGCCGCCTCCAGCCAGTCTGCATCCTGAATCACTATGGTCAGTTCGTTCAGTCGCTCGGATAGAGTCGCAAACTTCCCGGCAAGTGCGCTTTCCAGCGATAGTCTCAAACCCTGTAGAAATTCGTTCATGGGATAGGTGCTCTAGCGGGCAATCGTATTGGTGCGTTTGATTTTGTTCTGCAACTGGATCAAGCCATACAGCAAGGCTTCTGCTGTAGGAGGACAACCAGGAACATACACATCGACTGGAACAATCCGGTCGCAACCACGAACTACTGAATAGGAATAGTGATAATAGCCACCACCATTGGCACAGGAACCCATGGAAACAACCCAGCGCGGCTCCGGCATTTGATCGTAAACTTTACGCAGCGCCGGCGCCATTTTATTGGTAAGAGTTCCAGCCACGATCATCACGTCTGACTGGCGCGGACTGGGACGAAACACAATCCCGAAGCGGTCCAGATCGTAACGTGATGCGCCCGCCTGCATCATTTCGACTGCGCAGCAAGCCAAGCCAAAAGTCATGGGCCACAACGAACCGGTTCGGGAGTAGTTCACCACCACGTCAACCGTGGTCGTAATGAAGCCCTTCTCGAAAATGCCCTCTATTCCCACTCCAAGGCTCCTTTTTTCCACTCATACACGAAACCGACAACCAGAATCGCCAGGAAAATAACCATGGAAAGATAACCAAACAAGCCAATCTCCTCCAGAACGATTGCCCAGGGAAACAGAAAAGCAATTTCGAGGTCGAAGAGAATGAAAAGAATTGCTACGAGGTAGTAGCGCACGTCGAACTTCATGCGAGCGTCTTCGAAAGCCTCGAAGCCACACTCGTAGGGAGAGAGTTTTTCACTGTCAGGTGCGTGAGGCGCCAGAACGAATCCAGCGACCATCGGGCCCACCCCAACCATGAGTCCCACTGCTACAAACACCAGGATTGGAAAATAGTTTTCCAACATTCTCACAGCTCCGTGATTGGCTTGACGATATGGCTAAGCTTAGGCTTCAGCCTGCATGCATGTCAAGCTCAGGTCTTGTAATTATTTATTTTTCAATAAGTTATAGAATATGATTATATTCACATAATCTTATTCTATCTGAATGGTGCCGATGAGCAGACTCGAACTGCTACGGCTTTCGCCACTACCCCCTCAAGATAGCGTGTCTACCAATTTCACCACATCGGCTTTACAAAAGTGTGACGCCCAATTACGGGCGTCAAAACGTTGGCGTTTTAGTTCGGCACATCCTTAGCACGGGAAGCAGGCTCAGTGGAAGGCGTCAGCGGCTGTGTCGCGGTCTTGCTTTCCATCAGGCTCGCCCCGGTTTTTGATTTGGTGCCAGAAAAGTACGCAAGCGTCAGACTGGTCACAAAAAAGATGGCTGCCAATATGGATGTCGCACGACTCAGAAAATTGGCCGAGCCACTAGACCCGAAAAGACTGCCGGATGCGCCACTACCAAAAGCCGCACCCATGTCAGCACCTTTACCATGCTGCATCAAAACCAGACCCACTACGCCAAGCGCGGCCAGAACATGAACTACCCAGACTACTGTTTCCATTACACCAACCTTGAAAAAATTTAAGCTGCCTGTGAGGCCAAGCAGATCGCAACAAATTCGTCAGCGCTTAACGCCGCGCCGCCAATCAAACCACCGTCAATATCCGGCATGGAGAACAAGTGTGCCGCATTTGAGGCTTTAACGCTACCCCCATACTGGATCACCAGGCCATTTGCCACATCAGCACTGGCTACTGCAACCCTGGCACGAATAAAGGCGTGTACTGCTTGCGCCTGCTCTGGCGATGCCGTTTTTCCGGTACCAATTGCCCAGACTGGCTCGTAAGCCAGCACTGAGTTTTTAAGCCCATCAACACCCACAACAGACATAACCGCATCCAGTTGGCGGGCAACGACCTGCTCGGTAATATTCCCCTCGCGCTCTTCCAGCGTTTCACCGACACACAAGATAGGTGTCAAACCTGCTTTTTGGGCCGCCACAAACTTGGCAGCAACGGTTGCGTCATCGTCGCCGAACAAGGCCCGGCGCTCTGAGTGGCCGACGATAGCGTACTTGCAGCCAAAATCCAGCAACATGGATGCAGACACCTCGCCGGTGAATGCGCCCTTTTCATGTTGGCTCAGATTCTGTGCGCCCCAGGCGATTTTACCGCCCTGCAAGGCTGACTGAACCTGAAACAGATAGGGATAAGGGACGCAAACCGCACAGGACGCGCCTTCCAGGACGGACAAGCGGGCTGACAGAGCGTCCAGCAAGGCCTTGTTTTCAACAAGGTTGCCGTGCATTTTCCAGTTTCCCGCGACCAGTTTCCCGCGCATCCCCATCCCCTTGCTCACAAAATGGGCGCATGTTACCGTTTCAGGAGGAGGCGGTCAAATATTGACGGGGGAACTGCGCGATGGATCAATCAAAAATAGACGACTGCCTGGAGCAGTTCAGCGCCAGGGGGTGCGACGAGGTGAACAAAATAATTCAGCACCTTGAGAGTGGCGCGCTTCTGGAGGACATGCACGCCATGACATCAAACGAACGGCACGCTGTCCTGACCGAGCTGAAATCCATCATGAACGTCTACTCGGCCAAAAAATAATCACCGACGGCGACGCCCTTCGAAAGACGTAATCTCTTTCACAACTTCATTCCAAGGCAACGCTGTCAGGCTTTCATAACGTGCCTGCAAGGGGCCAATCAAGGCGTGGACATTTTCACAAAGCGGCGCCTCATGATCAATCAGATGTCTGATCCCCAGCAGCCCCCCACATTGAATTTTGAGTTCCTTGGCATGCGGCAAGGCGGTTAACGGCTGGTTCAGTTTAAGTGCGAACAGGGCGTTCTGGTGCAACAAGCCATGCAGGATCTTGCAATTTTCGCTTGCTGCGGCAGCGCTGCACGCAACAGCCTCCCGCTCGGCAATATTGAATTTTCTAGCCAGTTCGCAATCAGCACAGCGGCTTAGAATCGCCTTCTCGAATGGACAGACAAGCCGAACCATTTCACCATATGTCGCCTTGTAGGCGCTCTCGTTATACACCGCCTAATAATCCTCGCCAGTCATGGGTTGTGGCTCACGTTCCTGATTCAACAAATCTTCCGCTTGCAACTGGTTTTCGCCAAACATGACCTTGAAGCCTGCTTTTTCATTACCCGACTCCAGTTTGCGCATCTCCTTGGCGTGAGAACTTGCCTCCTTGAAACCGTCAAACTGACCTGAAAGCTCAAACTGCTTGAATGGAAAAGTCGTCACCTTGAACACAAAATACGGCATAAAAACTCCTGAAAACAGAATATAAACGAGAATCGGGGCACAATTGATTCATATCAAGTACCCATAATGGTTAAAGTGTAAGAATTAGACATATTCCAGATATATAGATAGAATTTTTCCACATGAGAACACTTGACTACAACCGTGACAACATGGCGGAATTACTCCGCCAGCATGACATCAATCCGACCCATCAGCGGATTGAGATTGCTTTCGCTCTATTTTCCCATCAGGAGCATCTGTGCGCCGATCAGGTCATGACCATTGTCAATTCCAGGCACAGCGAAACGTCCAAGGCAACCGTCTATAACACGCTCAATCTGTTTCTGGAAAAGAAACTGATACGTGAAGTCATTGCGGACCCCAGCAAGGTCTTTTACGATCCAAATACCTACCCGCATCACCACTTTTATAATATCGCCACGGGCGAACTGACCGACATACATGCCGAAAACATCGGATTGACTGGTCTCCCGCCTCTGCCTCACGGACTCGTGGCAGATGGCATTGATATTATCGTCCGCGTTCGCCCCAGCATTTAACCTGGCGCTACAGTCCGTTTCCCTGAACAGCCCGCAGGAACTCCATGCGGAGCTGATCGTTGTCGCGAAAACAGCCGGTAAATGCCTGGGTATACACCCGCTCATCCCCGCGCCTATCCTCGCCTAGCAGCAGGCAAAGCTGTTCTGCCTCGATCACGCATGCCGCGCCTCTGGCCTGGCCATAAGTGACCAATGCCTCGGCAATGTCGCGCGTCATCCATTCCTGGTAGGTAAACCGGTGCCCAATGGCGTCAACCAGGCGCGCAATTCGTCCAAACCCATGCAATCGTCCGCCGGGCACATAGGCTACATGCGCCACACCACGAAAGGGGACAAGATGATGCGGGCAGACGCCATGCACAGCGATTCCCCGTACCACGACCATATCCTCCCGCTGATCAGCAAAACCCTCACCCAGCACCGTGGCCGGGTCAATATCATAACCACCCAGCAAGCGCTTTTCCCATAAGGCTCGAACGCGCTGCGCAGTTTTACCCGTGTGCGCCGAATCAGGCGCAACGCCACAAGCGAGAAGCAAATCCGAAACCGCCTTCTCAAAGGCGAGGCCATCAAATTTCCCTGGACGCGGGATACCGATACCGCCGGGCGGGGGGAAGGAAAAACAATCGTGATCGCAATGCTCAGACATCGTAGGGATTCACTCCTCTGGCAAAAAGATCGCCAGCAAATCATTCAAAAATCGCCGCCCCATCGGGGTCGGTCGGATAATGGTATCAGTCTGTTCTAGCAAGCCGCGATCCGATGCGAGCTGCAAACCGTTGTTCCGCGTGGACAACGGCAGGCCCGTTCGCAACGAGAACAGTTCGGGTCGAAAGCCATCATTCAGACGCAAAGCATTCATCATGAACTCGAACGCCAGTCCGGCCGGGTCAACCCGTACTTCATCCTGAACCGGCTGCCCCATTTCAATGGCCTTCATATAAGCCTGGGGATGGCGCGGCCGGGTTTGGCGCACAACACCATCTGGCAGGCTGAGCTTGCCATGCGCACCGGCCCCAATCCCGAGATAGTCCCCGAATAGCCAGTAATTGAGGTTGTGACGACAACGATGATTTGCAAGGGAAAAAGCCGATGTTTCATAGTGCAGATAGCCACCGCCCCCCAGCAAACCTTCGATCTCATCCTGCATCAGTGCGCTCGCATCATCGTCCGGCAAGATGGGCGGATGATGATGAAACAAGGTATTCGGTTCAATGGTCAGGTGGTAAGCCGAAAGATGCTGTGGCCGAAAACTGATCGCCGTGCGAATATCCGCCAAGGCCTCTGCCTGCGTTTGCCCAGGCAACGCATACATCAGATCCAGATTGATGTTCTCGAAACTCTGTTGCGCCAGTTCAATCGCCCGATAGGCCTCATGATCGTCGTGAATCCGGCCAATGGCTTTCAAGTGACGGGGATTAAAGCTCTGGATACCCAGCGAAAGGCGATTCACACCAGCCGCCCGGTACGCCTCGAAACGACCCGCCTCTACCGCACCCGGGTTAGCCTCAAGCGTGACCTCCAGTCCTGGCTCTAAAGGAAGCAACAAGCGGATGCCCGCCAGTATTTCATCCAGAGCCTCGCCAGATAAAAGGCTGGGCGTCCCGCCCCCAAAAAAGATCGACTCGATCCTGCGCCCCCATACCTGCGGGAGGGCCATCTCCAAGTCTTTCAGCAGCGCGGCGACATAGATTTTTTCGGGAATGCCGCCATCCATTTGATGCGAATTGAAGTCGCAGTATGGGCATTTCCGGACACACCAGGGGATATGAACATAGAGAGAGAGCGGTGGCGGAGCAAGAACCACGGGGACGATCAAACCACCTCGCTGCTATCTACCATCTGAACGCCCAGCCCCAGCATCTCCTGCAAGGCCTGCTCGCCCTTCCGGCTATCGACGGCGCATTGCGCATCGCGCATCAGACAAATCGCCAGACCTTTTTGGCGCGCATCCCGTATCGTTTCAAGCATGGCAGTCTCGGCAAACAGCCCCCCCACGAACAGGCGCTTGATACCGTACATCATCAACTGAAATTCCAGGTTGCTGCCTTCAAAACCGGAATGCGCCCCCCCATCAGCTTCGGCCGCTCTGGAAATGAACATGGCAAACGCCGGCAAACCAAGTTCGACCGGCGCTTCAGCACCGGCAGCATGCTCGGCATCACTCAAGCGACGAAGAGCAAAAATGGGATGTCCCCGTTGCTGAAAAAGATCCGTGCAATACCTCAAAGCAGAAACCACTTGATCCCCTCCAATGAGAGGCGCTCGCCCCCCGTTCAGAAAGTCGTTCTGGACATCGATAACCAGCAGCGCATCACCGTCCCCTATCTTGATTGACCCGCTCATGGATTTTCTCTCAATTTTTCGACCAGTGCCGCCAGCGCCTTGCCGCGATGACTGATACGGTTTTTTAATTCCATGGGCACCTCAGCGCCCGTTTGGCCCAATTCCGGGATCAGGAAATAGGGGTCATACCCAAAGCCGCCATCACCCCTGGGCGTATCGATAATCTCGCCATACATGGCGCCTTCCGCGATGATGGGCTGAGGATCTTCCGGCCAGCGAACCAGCACCATCACGCAGTAATAATGCGCCTTGCGATTATCGTGACCTTGCAACAAGCTGATCAGCTTCTCGTTATTACGCTGATCCGATTTCGGCTCACCCGAAAATCGTGCGGAATACACGCCCGGCGCACCATTCAGCGCATCGACGCAAATCCCGGAATCATCCGCCAGCGCAGGTAAACCTGAATGCGCAGAAGCATGGCGCGCCTTGGTCAGGCAATTCTCGATAAATGTGAAATAGGGCTCTTCTGCTTCTGGAATATTGAATGCGGACTGAGGCAGAACTTCAAAATCCAGCGGTGCCAGGATCGCACCAATTTCCCGTAATTTCCCCGGGTTGCCTGAGGCAATAACAAGTTTCTTCATGATCTGCTCCATAAGCTTGGAAAAACACATGGCCACATCGTCTGACGTTTGATGCAACCAAAAAACAAGTGCAGCATTTTACGGGGAAAAGCATAACGCGTGGATCCGATTTGCCCTGACTTTGCCCTGACTTGAAATCTGCGCCTTGAGACTGAATTTCAAGGTTTGAACCCAGATTATCCTTGCCGGAAGTGCTGGCAGTAACCAACTGCTTTACTATGCGCTCCAACACAAATTACTGACAGGTGACGCTTGATGAATGAATTCGAATCGGTCCTATCTCGCGCTGAGTCGCTCATGCAACGTATCGAGCAGACTTTGCCGACACCGCCACCGGAACCAGACTGGACATCCTCGATTGCATTCCGCTGGCGCAAACGGGCAGGGAAGGGGTTTCTACAAGCAGTGGCGCATCCTCACCCTGTTCTGCTCGCGAATCTGCTTGGAGTGGATGAGCAGAAAAAAGAGATCGACCGCAACACACGTCAGTTTGTGAGCAGACTACCGGCCAATAATGTATTGCTGACCGGTGCGCGCGGAACAGGCAAATCCTCACTGGTCAAGGCGGTGCTCGGTCAGTATGCCGACAAAGGCCTGCGACTGATCGAAGTGGATCGACTGGACCTGGTTGACCTGCCCGATATCACGGATATCCTGTACGCTCGACCTGAACGTTTCATCATCTATTGCGACGACCTGTCCTTCGACACTGGCGAACCCGGTTATCGTGCGCTCAAGGTGGCGCTGGATGGCTCCGTATCTGGTCCCGCCGAAAATGTGCTGATCTATGCGACATCCAACCGACGACACCTGATGCCGGAATATATGACAGAAAACCTGGAAACACTCAGCACAGACAGAGAAATTCGCCCCGGAGAAAGTATCGACGAAAAGGTGTCATTGTCAGATCGTTTCGGTTTATGGCTCTCTTTTTATGCCTTCGATCAGGACGAATATTTAAGCATCGCACAAAACTGGCTGCGCCATTTTGGCGTGACAGACGCCACATCCGACAAGGTTCGAAGCGAGGCTCTACTGTGGGCACTTACTCGCGGCTCACGCAGCGGGCGCTCTGCCTGGCAATTTGCGCGTGACTGGGCTGGCCGGACAGGAATGAAATCGAAAAAATGAACTCAAAAAAAATCATAGACGTGGTCGCCGCCGTCATTCAGCAAGCTGACGGACGTTTTCTACTGGCTTGCCGACCAGCAGGAAAACCCTATGCGGGATACTGGGAATTCCCCGGCGGCAAGGTCGAGCAGGGCGAGTCCTTACAGCAAGCCCTGGCACGAGAGTTACATGAGGAACTTGGAATCACCGTTACACGCGCAAACCCCTGGCTGGTGCGACATTTTGATTATGAACACGCCAGCGTCAAACTGCATTTCTTCCGCGTGACCGCCTGGACAGGCGAACCGCATGGCCGTGAAAATCAGCTTCTGGCCTGGCAGCGACCCAATCAGGTCGAAGTTGCTCCTCTATTGCCCGCCAATGGCCCTATTTTGAAGGCGCTCTCCCTGCCTTCCACGCTGGCCATTAGCCAGGTGGCGGAGGTTGGCGAAGCGGCCTTCATGCAGCAACTGGATATTGCGTTGAAGCGGGGAGTGCGCCTGATCCAGCTACGGGAAAAGCAGTTATCTGCTACTGAATTCGATCGACTGGCCAAGCGCGTGCTGGCTCGCGCTCATGCCGATGGCGCGCGCGTTGTTCTCAATGCCACACCAGAACTGGCAAAGCACATCGGGGCGGACGGCGTGCATCTCGCTTCGGATCAACTGATGCGCCAAGCCGTGCGACCAGAATGTGAAATCGTGGGGGCATCCTGCCACGACGCAGGTGATCTAGCCCAGGCAATCCGCCTGGAACTGGATTATGTGGTACTCAGCCCGGTACTCCCGACATTGAGCCACCCTGGCGCGCCGGTTCTGGGATGGCAGCGTTTTGCCGAACTGATTCTGGATTGCCCTTTGCCCGTCTACGCGCTCGGCGGGATGAGCCCTGAACTGGCTGACACAGCTTACTCGTGGGGTGCGCATGGAATCGCCATGAAGCGTTCGGCGTGGGCGGCCTGATCGGGACTGCGCGTTATAGAACTGCGGAAACAAAAAGGCCGACTGAGAACAGTCGGCCTTGAATATTGGTGGTGTGCAGTTTACTACCTAACGACACGCTATTGGAGCCAATGAGCATCGTTGCGGGTGTCTGCGGAATTACCAAAAATTGCAGAATCCATCTGCAAAATCTCCGTACATTCATTTTGCACGCCATTTGGCCAGCAACCGAACCTGTAGCGCATTGCGTTCCGGCTTGAGCTTGCTGCGCCGAGTGCTGATGAGTTCAGCTATTTCACGCTGGCGGCGCGGACCGAACCATGATTTGCCATCTTTGGCCATGTCCCATGTACTCGACACGGCGTGGCGGTGGACGGGTACCGGGATCAATCGGATGTGAACTATTCACTGTTGCTGCCTGACTCAGATCCCGACTCAACCTGCCTGATGAGTCTGTCAAAGTCACTTTCAAACAGCCGGTCCTGCACAATGCGGTATTTCTCGAATTCGCTTTCGGCATGGGCCTTGGCGATTTCCGCCGAGACCTTGCCGGCATCTTGCAGAATTTCGCGGTCCCACAGCTTCAGGAAACCACCGAGGCGTTCCTCCCAATCCTGCATGGTCATGGGGATGCGGCGCATGGCCTGGAGTTCGGCCATGTCCAGATAGGCAGAAACGATCCGCTGCATCTGCGCCAGTTCGAACTCGGAGAGGTAGTTCTTGGCGATGGAAACATCGTATTTGTGGATTTTGCCGTGGGGTGCGCCTTCCCAGTGGGTCAGACCCATGTTGTCCTTCTGGTGACCCGCCCGACCCACGATCACTTCCGCCGCCGTCTGCCCGTGAATGGCGTAATGCAGTTTGTTCTGAACCGCAGCAAAAAAGCGCTTGGTCGCCGTGGCCGAAGGGTCGTAATCCAGCGCCGTCGCGTAGATGTCGGTGATCTTCTGGTAGAACTTGCGTTCGGAGAGCCGGATTTCCCGGATCTTCTCCAACTGCCGCTCGAAGAAATCTTCGGTCAGTACGCTGCCGCCGCTCTTCAGGCGATCCGCATCCATGACCCAACCCTGAATCGTGTAGTCCTTGACGATCTGGTTGGCCCACTTGCGGAACTGCACGGCGCGTTCGTTTTCGATCTTGAAGCCTACGGCAATGATGGCCTGCAGGCTGTAGTGGTCGACGTTGCGCTGAACCTCCCGGTTACCCTCGGCTTGAACCATTAAGTACTGCTTAACAGTTGCCTCGCGCTCCAGCTCGTTATCCGCATAGATGCGTTTCAAATGCTGGCTGATCGCCGGCACCGACACATCGTAGAGCGTGGCCATCATTTTCTGCGTCAGCCAGAGGTTTTCATCCTCGTAGCGCATTTCCACGCTGCTTTGCGCGTTGCCAGTTGCGGCCACAAAGGCCAGGTATTCGGCCGCTGAGGAACGGACGAGGGAGACTTCGTTTTTCTTGGGAACCTGTGGTAGTTTGCTTTTGCTCATTCTTGCCCCTCTTCCGGGAGATCACGTGTGGCAAGGTTTGCGGCCTCTTCCACGCTCGCCCGCTCGCGTTCGATCTCGCGGCGCAGCTCTTCCTCGCTGGGAAGAATCAGGCGGTATTTGCTGGCAAACAATTGCTCACTCTCGTGCAACACCGAGTAGCGCACGACCGATTGATCCTTGTGTTCGCATAGCAAGATGCCTACGGTCGGGTTATCGTCCGGACTGCGTTTGAGGTCGTCGTACATGCGCACGTACATGTCCATCTGCCCGATATCTTGATGCGTGAGTTTGTCGGTCTTCAGGTCAATCAGTACGAAGCACTTGAGCAGGTAGTTGTAAAACACCAGGTCGATGTAAAAATCCTGCGTTTCGGTGCTAATGCGTTGCTGGCGGGCGACAAAAGCGAAGCCCTTACCAAGTTCTAGTAAAAAAGCTTGCAGCTTGTCCATCAACGCCTGTTCCAGCTTGGACTCTAGCAACTTGCCCGTGCCGGGCAGCCCTAAGAACTCCAGCATCACGGGGTCGCGCACGAACTCTCGGGGTATCTGTGGCAGTGCCGCGATGCTGGCAGTAGCCTCTGCAGTCACGCTGATCTTGTCGCCGCTGAGTATTAATCGTTCGAAGTACAGTGTGCCTATCTGTCGATCCAGTGCGCGGGCGCTCCAGTTCTGCAAGGCAGCCTCGTTCGCGTACCACGCTCGGGCTTCCTCGTTGCTAACTCGGAGTAGTGCCCGATAGTGCGTCCAGCTCAATTCGGTACGCACTGCGTGCCAAATTGGGAATGCCTGATAAAACGCCCGCATGTTGCGCAAATTACGATCATCGAAGCCCCGGCCAAACTCGCGGGTCAACGCTTCCGCCAGCCGTGGCAATAGCTTTTTACCATACGCTGCGCGTGCATCACCCCCTTGCTCAAACTCCACGATGTGGCGGCCCACTTCCCAGCAGGTTTGCACCTGCACCATGTCCACGGCTCGCAGGGCGCGCTGGCGGCCTTGCTGGATCAGCTCGCGCAGCGCGGAGAGCAGGGAGAAGGGTGCGGGGAGATTGTTCATGTTTGCTCCTTACAGGCCACCGTGACCTGGCCGTTCATCAGCAGGGGGAGGAGCCAGTCGCGTAGCGCTTCAAGCCCCTCGTTTTCCTGTAACGATTTTTGCTTCTTGATTTGCAAAGGACTAACAAACTTAAAGAATTGCTGAGCGCATTTTTGAGGCGGTTTACACACAAAATATTTGCTTACGAAAGCGTCAAACAATAGGTTTTTTATCCCGCTTGTCTTTCCTTCCCAGCCAAACAAAATTTTGTTGTCGTAAGCAGACTGCCATTCGTAGGCAAAGTTGAAGAAATATTCATTGTCTCTGAGCGATATCGCCTTGCAGAAGTTTGAGCAGATTATTGGGCGTGTAAATCTCTTGGTTGTCTCAGTCAGAATAAATGCCATTCGACCCGTTGACTGGGTCGGACTTCCGCCAGATATTTCTATGACAAAGTCAAAAGGCGCAAGAGTCTTGCCTTTGTTTTTTTCGAGTATGAAGCGAGTTGGTGCTGCTACGCGACCAGCTCCATTTAACCCATTAATGTCTGTGCCACGTATGCAGTCAACTTGCAACGTGTAGTTCCCCTCTTTTGAGTCCTTGCCCCAGTCCCCTGTCTTGTCGGATGCAATCCATTCCGACAATGGGCCAGATTCCCACCCCGCCGGAATCTCCCGTTTCAGATTGGGGTTGTAGACCATCATGCCGCCGGAGGATTTGTAGGGTTTGCCGTTGGCATCGGGGAAGTCGAATTGCACGAACCAGTAGTCGTACAGCGTCTTGGCCATCGCCTCCAGCTCGGCGTTGATGCGCTTGTTGCAGTCGATTTTGGCGTCGAGGGCGGCGAGGACAGCGGCAACATCTTCCGCCCTGTCGATCAGGGGTATTTCGAGCTCCTTCAGCAAAGGGATTCGCAAATTACTAACGATTGAGCCTGTCTTATCGCTTTGGTTGATTTGTCCCTGAACAAATTCGGAAAGCATCGCGTAGAGGAGATACTTGCTGTCGATTTTCTTTGGGTCAGGTTTGATTAGAACCATTCTTTGACCAAGACAACACTCTACGCCCTCCGGGATAACGCAGACCTCCCCCATAGGAGCTTCGCGAGTAATGATTAAGTCACCTGCCTCCGGCTTGGCGCGTGAAATTCGCTCTTGGAAAGTTTTTTCGTCAGTATAAAAAGGGCTGCTTAAATCGAGCTTGCCGTTCTTAATGTTGAAATTCCGGACAACAACCTTCCCGCTCTCGCTCCATATCGGCGTTGAGTGATGACAGTCCGTTATCGAGATGCAGAGCGTATGCAACGGACTGGCTTTTCCAGAAAATGACTTTCTGCTATTGCTCGCGTTACTCATTTAGCAACCCCGCCAAGCTCAAGCCACTGCCGCCCGGCCTGCGTCAGGCGGTATTTTTGCAGGCGGCTTTGGGGTTTGTCGGGCAGGGTTCTCTCAATCAATGCTTGTTCCAGTAAGGCTCCTGCTGAGCGGTTCAGTGCACCCGTGACGCTGTTAAGACCCAATTCTCGGGCCAGCTCTGATTTGGACAAAGGTGAGGTCTGCAACAACAGGAGTATCCGCTGCGTTAGCGACTCTGCCCCTGACTCTGCCCCTGACTCTACCCCTGACTCTACCCCTGACTCTACTGCCCCTTCACTAGCGATTTCGAGTGCGCGCTCATCCATCGGAAAACGCAGTTCAAAAAAATGCTCGCTGATATGGACAATACTGCTGTCGTAGGCATTCAAAATGCGCCGCATTCCTGACCCCAGGTGTTCGACCAGTTCCATGTCCCGAAAAACGCGCATCAGTTCGCGATTGCGGGGCATGGAGCGGCCCGCCAGGCACTCTGCGAGGCTTAGGCCGCTGACCAGTCCGCCGTAAGATTTGAATTCCGTGGTGCTGTCTTCCCTGCCGAATTTACTCATAGCGCAACTCCGCCAACTGCTTCTTGATGGCCTGTTCCAGCCCTGCCGATTCCTTGAATAGCGCATCCAGCCTGCCCGTAAAGCCTTGCAGCTTTTCGGCAAACTGCGCGGGCGTCAGGTCGCTGTATTCAATCTTCACGTCGAAATACTGCCCGGCGCTCAGGGAATAATTTTTGGCGGCGATGTCGGCGTAGCTGACCACCACCGAGAAATCTTCCACTGCCTGCTTGGCGTTGAAGGTGGCGATGATGCGGTCTTCTTCTTCGGTGGACAGCAAGGTTTTCTGGTTCTTGCCGTCCTTGACCTTGGTGCCAAGGCTGGAGGCGTCGATCAGCACCACATCGGCCTTGTTGGCCGCGTCGATGAACAGAATGGACACATTAGTGCCGGTGGTGGCGAAGATGTTGCTGGGCATGGAGACCACGCCGGCCAGCATTTTGTTATCCACCAGATGCTGGCGTATGCCTTTGTCGATGCCGCTTTGCGCGGTGATAAAGCCGGTGGGCACCACCACGGCGGCTTTGCCGCCGGGTTTCAGCGAGTAAATGATGTGCTGCAAAAACAGCTGGTAGATGGCCATTTTATCGACGGCTTGTTTCGGGATATTGGGCACCCCGGCAAAGAAGCGTTCCTGGTGCTCTTTGCTGTCCAGCTCATTCCTGAAATCGGAGAAATCCATCTTGAACGGTGGATTGCTGACGATGTAGTCGAACTTCTTGAGCGCATTCTTTTGCCCCTGAGCCTCCCGGTGGTAGGGGTGGAGCATGGTGTTGCCCTGGATGATGTTGGGGATGGAATGCACCAGGTTATTCAAAATCAGGTTCAGGCGCAGCAGGCTGGAGGATTTTTGCGAGATGTCTTGCGAGTAGATGCTGCAGCGCTGTTCGCCGATGGCGTGGGCGATGTTCATCAGCAGCGTGCCGGAGCCCGCTGAGGGGTCGTAGCAGCTGACGTTCTTGATTTTGCCGCGCACGGCATCCGGCACCAGGATGGCGGCCATGATCTTGGCGACGGCGTGCGGGGTGTAGTACTCGGCGTATTTGCCACCACTGTCTTTGTTGTAATCCTTGATCAGGTATTCAAACAACGCGGCGTAGAAATCGTACTTTTCGTTGAAGATGCGCTCGAAGCTGAAATCGCCCAGCTTGTTGATGAGGGCGCGGCAAAAAGCGTCGCGCTTGGAGGGGTCGGTGATGAATTCGCTGACGCGATCAAACAGGATGATCTTGGCGCCGCCATCGGTTTTAACGGCGAAGATGTCGTTGTTGGTAATGGCGATGTCGCGCAGGGTGTCGTCGAACAGCTTGGCGAATTCCGGCGCGTTCTGGCGGCCAAACAGGTGAGCGATGAAATGCTCAGGCTTCAGGCGGGCGGTATCCGGCCCCATCTGCATTTGCAGCATGTCCATGTCGTCGGCGCTCATGGCCGCGATGGCCGCTTCCCAGCTTTCGGCTTTGGTCAGTTCGGGCCGGATTTTCTTGGCCTCGAAGGCGAACTTGTCGTTCAGGAATTTGTAGAGAAAAACCTGGGTGATGATCTTGAATTCGTTGCCATCGTTGCCCAGCCCATAGGCGGCGCAAATGGCCTTGAGGCTGTCGATCAGATCGCGGGTGCGTTGTTCAAAATGTTGCGTTACCAAGGGTGTGCTCCAGTGTTAGCGCTGCCGCCCCTTCGGGTGCCAGCGGAAAATTCATTCATGTATTCGGCCACCACCAGATGGTTGATGCTGCGGCTGGCATCCGGGCTGAGTTTTATTTTTTGGCGAGTCAGAAATTCATCAATCACGATGGGCTGCATCATGCGTTCGAAATAACTTTCGTTGTTCAGCAGTTGGGTGTTTTGCAGCACCTGTTCGTCGGCCTGCGCTTTCACGCCTGTCAGCGCTTCAAACAAGCGGCGCTCGGTTTGCGAGAACGCGCCGCGCTCTTGCAGGCGCTTGTGAATGCGCGTGTATTTGGCATCGCCCTGGTATTTGGCGCGCAGCTGGTTGTTTTGCCGGTTGAGTTCTTTGGCCTGCTCGTGAATGGCATTGAGCGCGCCGATGTTGGCGGTCATCTCTTCCTGACTGACTTCGCTGAGTTTCTTTTTCTTGAACAGGCGTTCCAGCTCTTCGCGCAGGGTGACGAATTTTGGGTCTTGCTGGTCGAAGTTGTCCGCCAGGGCTTCGCGCGTCTGGCGCAGGGTGTTTTTCAGCTTGTCGGCCAGAACCAGCTCTTCTTCCCGGATCTTGGCGAATTTGAAGATCACGTCTTCCAGCGCAATGTTGAGCAGGTTGCTGGTATCGGTGGCCGATTCGATGGTTTCTTTCAGGTTGAGCAGATCAAGGTGGTTGCAGGTTTCGCGGTAGAGCTGGCCCAGCTTGTGGAAATCGAGCTGCTGCAACAGGCCGTATTCACCTTGTAGGCGGATCAGGTTGTAGAGGTTGCGGGCGTCGGCCAGCGCTTTTTTGAGCGCAAGCACGGTGGCTCGGTCTTGAATCTGGCTGAGCTGCCTTGAGAATTCTTCGGCGTTTTCGATGTTGAAGCTGAACAGGATGTCCTTGATGGCTTCGATTTCTTGCGTGATTTCTTCGGCGGACTTGAACAGGTTGGAGTAGTGCTCGATCTCGTCGCCCAGCTCGGATTGCAGTTCGTCAAAGTAGTCTTTATTGGTCTTGTCGAATTCCTTGCGGATGTCGGCAAAGTCGACCACGTAGCCGTAGCGGAAATCCTTGTAGGTGCGGTTGACGCGGGTGAGCGCCTGCAAGAGGTTGTGCGCCTTGATGACGCGCCCCAGGTAGAGCTTTTTCAGGCGCTTGGCATCAAAGCCGGTGAGCAGCATGTTGTAGACGAACAAGAGGTCGATCTTGCCGGCCTTGAAGTCTTCCACCCATTGCTTGCGCTCGTCCTTGCTGCCCACGTCATGCAGGATCAGCGCGGCGTTCTTGACGCGGTTTTCCAGCAGGGTGCGGGCGGCGTAGCTTTCAGGCTGCGCGGCGGCGATCCAGGCTTGTGCAGAGTCCTGCACGGAGTACGTGGACGAGGGTTGCGCGGCATAGACCGTATTGAAAATTTCGAACATCTGTTTGGCTTGATCGGCGCTGTCGCAGATCACCATGCCGCCGATGCTGGCATCACCCAGAGCGCTGCGGCTTTTCTCGAAGTCACGCACGATGTAATCGAGCATGGGCTCGACAAATTTTGGGTGCGAGTAGATCAATTTGCGGTCGATATCGCCTTGCTGCAACTGGACGGCGGCGAGCGCTTCTTGCAGTGAGATTTTGTAGTTGGTGGCGATCTCTTCGCGGATCAGGCGCAGGGTGTAACCATCGGCAATCGAGGCGTTGTAGTAATACTTGTGGATGTAGCCGCCAAACAGGTCTCGGGATTTGTAGTCGCCCAACAGCGGCGTGCCGGTGAGGCCGATCTTGATGGCGTTGCGGTCGGACTGGCTGAGGTTGGCAAGAAAGCTGCCCTCCGGGTTGTAGCTGCGGTGCACCTCATCAAGAAAGTAGATGCGCTGGATGTTGAAGTCGTAATCCTCGGTGCGCACCACGTCCGGGTCGTCCTGAAATTTCTGGATATTGACCACGGTGATTTCAGGCTTGCCGCTGTGGTTGTGCAGCACCTGTGTGGTTTTGATGTCTCGGGCAAAGTCTGCACGGCTGTCGATGGTGTGCACCACCAGCCCGCGACAGGAAAATTCACGCTGTGCTTGCGTGGCCAGATCAAGCCGGTCGACGATGAAGTAAAACTTGGGAATCACCCCTTGGAGCTGAAAGTAATCCGTGAGGAAGCGGGTGCTGTAATACGCCAGTGCAGTTTTACCGCTGCCCTGGGTGTGCCAGATGATGCCCTTCTTGATCCCAGCATCGAGTTTCTTCTCGATGGCTTTGGTGGCAAAAAGCTGGGGGTAGCGCATCACGTGCTTGTGCAGGCCGTCACTTTCGTTCACGTAGGCCAGTGCAAAACGCAGCAGGAAGGACAAACGGGCACGACTGAACAACGAGGTGCAGATGCGGTTGGTGGGAGTATCTGGCGATTTGTTGCTCAGAAACTCGGGGCTGTGCTTGATGACATTGAGGTTGTTGTCGCGTAGCACTTCGTTTTCGAGTGCGTCATCTTCATTCGCCAGAAGCTGGGCGAGATCCAGCGTTTCCTCTTCGCGGAAGTAGTTGAAGACGGGCGAGTCGTAGGATGGGCTGGCATAGAACGCCCCCTCAATGGGTTGCGGCGAGCCATCCTCATACTCCATGTTGTTGGAGAAGACCATCAACTGCGTGATGTTGATAAAGCGACGGAAGCGCGGGTTGCGGCTGCGCGTGATGATGCGGTTGCGCTCGGCCAGCACGCCTTCGCGGTTGTTGGGCTTCTTGACCTCGATGAATGCCAGCGGCATGCCGTTGATGAGCAAGGTGATGTCAGGTCGGAATTCATCGTCGCCGTTTTTGCAGGTCAGCTCGGTTACGACGTGGAAGCTGTTGTTGTTGAAGTTTTCGAAGTCGATCAGCCGAATACCCGAGCGCTCAGTAATCCGGCCATAGAAGGCTTTACCGAGATCCTCGTTATCTAGAATAAGTTTCACGTCGGCCAGCAGACGGGTGGCGTCTTCTGCACTCAATTCAGGGTTGATGCGGGCGATGGCTTCGCTGAAAAGCGCGGGGAAGATATTGGTTTCTTCGTCCCAAACGGCCTCTTTCAGGGAAAGATAGCGATAGCCAAGCCGCACCAGATGCAGGATGCACGGAATCTTGACTCGTGAGTCTTCGCTGAAAACCATCAGACCAAGTCTCCCTTTGTGGCATTGATTCTGTCTATCGTGTTCAATGCTTTCCCCTATGCTCAGTCTGGCGCAATCAGTTTTACATCGGTGAAATAGGAGCTGTAGCGGCGAGTATCGCGGGTCAGCAACGGATAGCGTGAAACGGCCGCATGCGCGCCGATGAAGAAGTCGGCGAGCACATTATTTTTCGTGCCGCCCTGTCGGCGGTAGCGCACAAACGCCTTCCCGGCAAGGAACAATGCCGGGCGCGGTAACTCGATCAGCACCAACCCTAACTGCTCGATGGTTTTGTCCAGTGCCTCGACGGTCGAGAAGGTCAGTGACAGTTCGGAGTAGATGATCGGGTTAATCGCCAGCCGGTGAACTTTCGATTGCGCGCGCAGTTGGCCAATTGACCAGTCCGCCCATTCCGGATCGTTCTCCAGAACATCGACCAGCACGTTGGTGTCGACCAGCAACATCAGCCTTCGCCGCGCAGCAGTGCCATCAGGTCGTCAGTCCGCCACTTAACATCGGCCTTGCCACGGGCAACCTCGAAGCGGTCGGGCTTGCGACTAGTTCGTGCGCCGGCCTTGTGGATAACGACATCGCCCTCGCGATTAACAGCGAAATCTACCAAGCAACCCGGTGCCAGATTCAATGCATCTCGAATCTGCTTGGGGATGGTTACTTGGCCCTTACTGGTGAGTGTCGTCGACATGGCATGATTCCTTTTGTATTACATAAGGAATTATTGTAATACAAAAGGAATGGGCGCAATCAAAGTAGGTGTTTTTGTCTCAGATGCGCTTGGCTTCCTGATTGGCGGAAAAATGGGACACTTGTCGGATTCGCCAACAACGCATCGCTGCCCGGAACCGATCCATTACTGGCGCGACAGACATTAAAAAGCCCAACCGATAAGGGTTGGGCTTTTTAATGTTGGTGGCCTGGGGCGGAATCGAACCACCGACACAAGGATTTTCAATCCTCTGCTCTACCGACTGAGCTACCAGGCCATCGCGGCCGTCCAGAACAAGCTTCTGGACGCACGAAGGGCGCTATTTAATCGCGGATTCAATTCTGCGTCAAGTTTTTCCGGATTCCTTCCTTTTCGCCCGGGGATGGGCTGCATCGTAAACCTTGGCGAGATGCTGAAAATCGAGGTGGGTATAAATCTGGGTGGTAGAGATGCTGACGTGCCCCAGCATTTCCTGCACAGCACGAAGATCACCACTGGATTGCAGCAGGTGGGAGGCAAAAGAATGACGCAGGACATGGGGGTGGATGTGGGCATCCATTCCGAGTTGGATTCCGCGCTGCTTTAGCCTGGCTTGAACTGCACGAGGGGACAGGCGGCCACCATTTTTTCCGATAAACAAAGCGGTTTCTTCTGATTTAGCCAAAAGCGCGCGTTGCGGCAACCAATTTCTGATTGCTTCGATCGCCTTGCTGCCAAGCGGCAAAAGCCGCGTCTTGTTTCCCTTGCCAGTCACCAGAATTTCGCCTGCATCCAGATCAAAATCCCGAAGATTGACGCCAACCAGTTCAGCCAGCCGCAATCCTGAGGAATAAAGCAGTTCCAGCATGGTGTGGTCGCGAATGAAAAGCGGGGTGTCATTGGAAGCCGTCATCAGACGCGCCGCCTGTTCTGGCGAAAGCGCATCAGGAAGGGGCTTGGCCGCCTTGGGCGCGCGAATATCGGTGCAGGGATTATGGGTAAAACCTTGCGAGTCAACGAGCCAGGCGTAATAGCCTCGCCAGGCCGACAGCATTCTCGCCAGAGAGCGGCTGCTCAATCCTCGAGCATGCAACTGTGCGATATAGCGGCGAATGTGCTGACTATGCAGCACGGCCAAAGGTGTGCTGCCCGCCAGTTGCAACAGTGCGGCGATATCGCGGCGGTAGCTCTTGCCCGTCAGGGGGGAAAGGCGGCGTTCATGTTCCAGGTGGGTGAAATACTGCCCGAGCAGGCTGTCGACCTGCTCCTGATTGGGCGGTATGTCGCCACTCATTATTATAAAACTTGCGAAGCGAGTCGTCAGGCCACGTCCGGCGCCTGACTGACGAAGGGCATCAGGGCGACGGTGGCCAGTTCGCCGATGCGTTTGAGGTAAAGCGTTCCCATTTCAGGATAGAAACGCTGCGCATCCTCGCTGGCCATGACCAGCAACCCGAATGCATACTCGCTGCGCAACGCGACTACGGCAAAGGATTTCAGCATCAGGGCAGATTCCCCGAACCATGATGCCGTTTCAAATGGCACATGGGTTTCACAGTAGGGGCGCGTTAGATCTTCTGCAAAAGATTTGAGATCCGCACTCACATCGGCAAATTCCGCCTGATCGGTGATTTGTGCGGGCGGCGCCCAGATTCGCAAAGCCACGTGCGGAACGGCGAAATCCTCGCGCAAGCCGAGCGTAATGGTGGGAAGCAGGGACTCCAGCGTGCGTGCGGCCAGCAGGGAAAGGCTGAAGCGATGAACCTTTTCGCCTATCGTATCGTTTTCCTCACCGAACTGTAGTAATTCGCGCAACTTGGATTCCAGCAATTTATTCTTTTCACGCAGTTGTAACTGCTGTCTCTCCGCCAGTGAAATGGCTCGCCCGCCATGCGGGTGAGGAATCGCAATATCTTCCAGCAAGAGCGGCTTGTCTTCAAAGAAACTGGGGTTTTCTTTCAGGAAGCTGGCGATGATTTCGGGGGTTAATTGCATTTTTATTCCTATCCTAAATATTCATTTCACCATCAAATACCGACACCGCCGGGCCTGTCATCCATACCGGGGAGCCTTCTCCGTCCCAGCGTATGATCAACTCGCCGCCGCGTGTACTGACACGAACTTCACCGTCCAGCAAGCCGCGCATGATACCGGCCACAACCGCCGCACAGGCGCCGGTGCCGCATGCCAGCGTTTCGCCAGAACCGCGTTCATAAACCCGTAAACGGATGTGACTGCGATCCACTACCTGCATGAAACCCGCATTGACGCGGGAAGGAAAAGCAGCGTGGGTTTGGAGCAGAAGCCCCAATTCGGCCACCGGCGCAGTTTCGACATTCTCCACCACCTGGACGGCATGAGGATTACCCATCGAGAGCACGCTGATTTCCACAATATGCTGACCAACCGACATTTGATAAATCGGCGCGCGCTGCCTTGCCAGAAACGGGATTTCATTCGGCTCAAAACGTGGCGCGCCCATATTGACCGTGACTTGGCCATCGGCTTCCAGTTGCGGCTCGATGATGCCGGAAGCGGTTTCGACACGAATTCGGGTTTTCTGCGTCAAGCCTTTGTCGTGCACGAAACGCACGAAGCAGCGCGCGCCATTGCCGCACTGCTCAACTTCGCCGCCGTCGGCATTGAAGATGCGATAGCGAAAGTCCACTCCGGGCTGACCGGATTGCTCCACCAGCAGTATCTGGTCGCAACCGATACCAAAGTGACGATCCGCAATCTGACTGAGTTGCGTCTTGCTCAAATGGACTTGCTGGTTAATGCCGTCAAACACGACAAAATCATTGCCCAGCCCATGCATTTTGGTGAATTTGAGTTTCATTTCAACCGAATAACTCGACATAATCCTTGTAAATACAGCGATCCATGACCACCGTCATGCCTGCCTCGCGCGCCCGATTTGCGGCGGCCTCATTGATGATACCTTCCTGAATCCAGATGGCGGGGATTTTCAGCCGCAGGCATTCGTCCACGATGGCGTCGATGTGTTCCGCCGCACGAAACACATCAACCAGGTCTATCGTGCCAGGCACATCGGATAAGGCTGGCCAAGCTTTTTCCTCAAGAATCTCACTGACGGCTGGACGCACAGGGATGATGCGATAGCCAAAGCCCTGCATGGCACGGGCAACAAAATAACTTGGCCGGGACGGTTGGGGAGAAAGCCCCATGACTGCCAAATTATGCACCCGCCCAAGCAGGATTCGCAGTTCGTC
This sequence comes from Sulfuricellaceae bacterium, assembly GCA_030690895.1. Lineage (GTDB taxonomy): Bacteria > Pseudomonadota > Gammaproteobacteria > Burkholderiales > Sulfuricellaceae > Sulfurimicrobium. The sequence goes on along the minus strand of JAUYFQ010000186.1, from coordinate 18,156 downwards.
CGGAGACGGATTCTGAAACATCTCAGTTGTTACGCATGAAAACACGCGACTCCGGAACCGGGTAGCCCGCTTCACCAAAGGTATCCGTAATCGCCTTGTTGGTATCGAAATAGACTTGCCAGTAGTGGCTGGTGCGCGTGTAAGGGCGAACCGCCAACACCGGGCCGCGCTCGTTGAAGTCAACGATTTCGACATCCGGCGCAGGGTCAGCGATCACGTTCGGGATAGCGGCCAGCGCTGTTTTCAAACGCGCCATCGCTTCGCCAGGGTTCACGCTACGCGCCAGTTGCGCGGTACGATCCACGCGGCGAAACGGGTTGGTGGAATAGTTCTGGATGTTGTCAGAGAAAATCTTGTTATTGCCGACAAACATCGCCACATTACCAGCGGCTTTCATGCCGAAATTGGTCAATCCGGTTGTCACAACTTCCTGAATTTGCTGCATGTCCATTTACTGCCCTTTGATAAGATGAACTGATGCCGGGAATTGTAACGAATGATAGGTGTATTCAGGTGAAAATATGTCAGTACAACCGTGCCCCGCCGGGAGGGCGGGTTTTGAAGCGCTTATGCAGCCAGAAGTATTGTTCAGGCATTTCACGCACTCTTTCTTCAATGAACTGGTTCATGCGCACGGTATCCGCCACATCATCACCGCTGGGGAAATTTTCCCAGGCCGGATACAGGCGGATGATATAGCCTTTACCGCCCGGCAACTGGCGCGTGACGGCCGGCACAACAGCCGCGCCAGTGATGCGCGCCAGCCTGGGCAAGGCGGTAACCGTTGCGGCATCCACCCCGAAAAAAGGCACGAATGCTGCATCGCGGGCGCCAAAATCCATGTCGGGCAAGTAATAAAAGGGCAGTCCCTGTTTCAGCGCCTTGATCACCGGCTTCAGTCCCTCCTGCCGGGAAACCATGATGCTTGGGTTGAAGCGAGTGCGCGCATGTAGCAACAAGTCGTCGATCACCTTGTTTTTCTGGCGGCTATACATCGAAACCAGCGGATGATCTGCCGTCAGCCGCACCCCGCCCATGTCCAACCCGACAAAATGGGGTGCCAGCCAAACGCACGGTCGGCCCTGAACCGCTTCGTAATGTTCCAGACCTTCGATAGACACGAGTCGGCGCAGGCGCGCCTCCGACGACCACCAGAGTATGCCGCGATCCAGCAGACTCTGACCAAAGGCTCGAAAGTGCGCCCGTACCCTTTTTTCCCTGTCCGGCTCCAGCATCTCCGGAAAACACAGGCGTAAATTGGTGCGAGCCACTCGACGGCGTTCCCGTCCCAACAGGTACAACAGTCCTCCTATTCCCCGACCGATTGGCGCCAGCAGGCGCAAAGGAAGAAAATGCAGTAGCCAGAAAAGAAACACCAGCGGACGGATCAAGCCTCGTTCTCCACCGGTTTGGCGCCACTGGGCACTTTGTAGCGGTTGTAGCTCCAAAGATATTGGGCGGGATTACGCCGAATCAGAGATTCGACCGCACCGTTCATCGCCCTTGCTGCTGCCACTGGATCATCGGGCAGCGCGGCGCCCATCGGCTCGAACTGAAGATCGAAACCGGCGCCGCCCGGCAGACGTTCGGCAAACACCAGCACGATTGCCGCGTTGGTCGATTTCTGCAAGCGCTGCACCAGCGTCATGGTGTAGGCTGGGCGACCAAAGAAATCCGCCCACACGCCCTCACCATTACCAGGCACCTGATCAGGCAAAATCCCGACCATTTCCCCTTTTTTCAGCGCCTTCAGCAGAGATTTGACGCCGGCAAGATTGGTCGGCGCCAGTTTGACCATTCCACGAGAGCGCCCGCCGGACATGACCGGCTCCAGCCAGGAAAGCCGGGGGGGGCGATAAAGAATGGTCAGGGGGTATTGCTTGGCGACAAACTGACCCGAAATTTCGTAGCATCCCAGGTGCGGTGTTAAAAAAATGATGCCCTGTTTTTGTTCGATCAATTCGGCCAGGTTCTCTGTCCCATGTTGGGTTTTTACGAGTGACAGGACCTTTTCATAAGGGCGAGACCAGACGGCAGGCAACTCGGCCAGACTTTTCCCCGCCTCAGCTATGGTCTGGCGAAGGAGTTGTCGCTCCTCCAAAGGGGAATTAAAAAGACCACTATTGGTCAGATTGGCGCGCAAGCGTGACGCATAACGCGGAGAAAGCAGATAAACCAGCCAGCCAATACCGATGCCGAGCGCATGCAGCCACCAGAGTGGAAATCGCGCCAATTGTTTGAAAAGCCATATCATGGCTTGAATTATGGCATATAAGGACAAAAATGCCTTTTATGCGGTAGTTCGCATTAGGTTTTTTGGTTATCATCAGAGATGAATTGAAGGAGATTAAATATGGCGCGCACCGTCAACTGCATCAAACTTGGCCGGGAAGCAGACGGCCTGGATTTTCCTCCCTATCCGGGAGAATTGGGTAAGCGTATTTTTGAAAACGTTTCCAAGGAAGCGTGGGCGGCCTGGATCAAGCAGCAGACCATGCTGGTCAACGAGAACCGCCTCAATCTTGCCGATCCCAAGGCACGCAAGTATCTGGCAGAACAGACCGACGCACATTTCTTTGGCGCTGGTGCAGAGAGTGCTCAGGGATTCGTCCCACCCAGCCATTAATCAGAGTCCACGGAATCACCTATGACCACCCGCTTCAACGCTCCGGAATACTTCATCAATCGGGAATTGTCCCAGTTGGCCTTCAACCGGCGCGTACTGGAGCAGGCGATGGATGATGAGAATCCGTTGCTTGAGCGGCTCAAGTTTCTGTGCATCGTGAGCAGCAACATGGACGAGTTTTTCGAAGTTCGTGTGGCAGGTCTCAAGGAACAACTGGGGGTCAAGGGTGTTCTGATCGGGCCGGAAAAAATTTCACCCCAGGAAGCATTCCAGCGGGTGAGCCAGGAATCCCGCCTGCTGGTCGACCAGCAGTACAAACTGCTTAATGAAGTGATACTGCCTGCGATGGCACGGCAGGACATCCGCTTCCTGCGCCGCACGCACTGGAGCCCGGAACAAAGCGAGTGGATCAAGGCCTACTTTTTCCGTGAAGTGATGCCTGTGCTGACCCCCATCGGACTGGATCCGGCGCATCCCTTTCCACGTGTGATCAACAAAAGCCTGAACTTCGCAGTCGAACTCGAGGGCAAGGATGCGTTTGGGCGCAGCTCCAGCAACGCCATCGTACAGGCGCCGCGCGTCCTGCCCAGGGTCATTCAGCTCCCGAAAGAGATTGCCGGGCATGAATATGGCTTCGTTTTTCTGTCGTCAATTCTTCATGCGCACGTCAACGAGCTGTTTAATGGCATGAACGTAAAAGGCTGCTACCAGTTCCGAGTGACCCGCAACTCCAACCTGTTTGTCGACGAAGAGGAAGTGACCAATCTGCGGGCTGCGCTACAGGGGGAATTGTCTCACCGTCACTATGGCAATGCCGTGCGTTTGGAAGTGGCCGATAACTGCTCGCCGGAAATGACGGCGTTCCTGCTGCAACAATTCGGCCTTGGGCCTGACGATCTGTATCAGGTCAATGGCCTGGTCAATCTGGTGCGCCTGTTCCAGATCCCGGATCGGGTTGACCGACCAGACCTTAAATATCCCTCCTTCGTTCCCGGCTTGCCAGATTGTCTTGATGAGAAGCAAATCGACATGTTCCAGGCCATACGCCATGGCGATGTGCTGGTTCACCAGCCGTTCCAGTCCTTCAATCCGGTCATTGAGTTTCTTACCCAGGCGGCCATGGACCCCAACGTACTGGCCATCAAGCAGACCGTGTACCGTACCGGATCCGAATCGGTGTTAATGGATGCACTCATCAAGGCCGCCCAGAACGGCAAGGAAGTGACCGTCGTCGTCGAGCTGATGGCGCGCTTTGACGAAGAGGCGAACATCAACTGGGCAGCGCAACTGGAAGAAGCAGGCGCTCACGTCGTGTATGGGGTAGTGGGTTACAAGACGCATGCAAAAATGCTGCTGATCGTGCGGCGTGAAGAAAATCGCCTGCGCCGTTATGTCCATCTTGGCACCGGCAACTACCACCCCCGTACCGCCAAGCTTTACACTGATTTTGGTCTGTTCACCTGTAATGACGACATCTGCAGCGATGCATCCGATGTCTTTGCACAACTGACCGGGGTCGGCAAGGCCACCAAGCACGCCTACCTGTGGCAGTCGCCCTTTACCATGCACCCGAATTTGCTCAAGGCTATTCGCAACGAGGCAGCCAACGCCAAGGCAGGACTCCCGGCGGCCATTATCGGCAAGATGAATTCCCTGCTGGAGCCGGAAGTCATCCAGGTGCTTTATGAAGCTTCCTGCGCCGGCGTAAAAATCGACCTCATCGTGCGCGGCGTGTGCGCACTGCGCCCAGGCATTCCCGGCGTTTCCGAAAACATTCGGGTGCGCTCCGTGATCGGTCGTTTTCTCGAGCACAGTCGCATTTTCTATTTTCGCAACAACGGTGCCCAAGATGTGTACATTTCGAGCGCGGACTGGATGGGCCGCAACCTCTTGCGCCGCATCGAAGTCGCCTGCCCCGTCCTCGACCCGCGTCTCAAAAAACGGGTCATCAAGGAAGGCCTGGAGCCCTATCTCAAGGACAACACCCAGACCTGGGAAATGGATGCCGATGGCAGCTATCGCCGCAAATCCTCAAGGCGATCCAAACCGGTTTCAGCTCAGAGCCAGTTACTGGAGTCCTTGGGCGTCCACCACAAATGAAATCCATTCTGGTCGCAAACCCCAAGGGCGGCAGCGGCAAAACTACGCTGGCAACCAATCTGGCCGCCTATCTGGCCAGCCTGGGACGACAGGTTGTTCTTGCCGATCTGGATCGCCAACAGTCCTCCGCAGGCTGGCTGGCGCGACGCCCTCCCCAGCTTCCTACCATACACGGCCATCAGGGGCGAAAACTTGCCATCAAGCCGGACTGGCTGGTCATTGACTCGCCAGCCGGACTGCATGGCGACAAACTGGCGGCGGCGATTAAAATGGCTGAACGGGTCGTCGTGCCGGTCCAGCCATCGGCCTTCGATATGCAGGCAACGGGCGAATTTCTGAGCGTATTGCGTGAATTGAAAGCGATACGCAAGGAAAAAAGCCAAGTCGCCATGATAGGCATGCGCGTCGATCCGCGCACCCGCTCTGCAGCAGAGCTGGCCGACTTTCTACTAGCCGCTGAATTTCCGGTGCTGACCTATCTGCGCGATGCCCAAGTTTACGTCCAGTGTGCACATGAAGGCGTCAGCCTATTTGATCTGCCGCCCTCTCGCACTGCTCGCGATATCGAGCAATGGCGCCCTCTGCTGGACTGGATCGGTCATGGCGACTGAGGTTGAGCTCAAGCTGCTGATCCAGCCTGCGGACATTCCCAAGCTCAGGCGCCATGCGCTGATCAAGTCCCATGCGGCAGGGCGCGCAAAAACCCAAACTTTAATCAGCATATATTTTGACACCCCTGAGTACCTGTTGAGACAAAACCGTGTCGCCTTGCGAGTGCGCCGGGTCGGGTCTCGCTGGGTGCAAACGGTCAAGGGTGGAGGAAAAGTTCAGGCCGGTTTACACAGCCGGGGAGAATGGGAATGGGAAGTCGCACGCGATCAACCCGATCTGACCAAAATTCAGGACCCGGTTCTGCTCAAACTGTTCAGCGCCCCAGAGGTGCGCGACGCGCTTAAACCCATTTTTACGACAGAATTCAAACGCACCACCTGGCTCCTGCAATGGGAAAATGGCGATACAGTCGAGCTGGCGCTGGATGAGGGAGAAGTCAGGAATGGCAAACGCATCGTTCCCCTGTGCGAAGTTGAGCTGGAACTGAAACAGGGCGCTTCCGCGCGATTATTCCAGGCGGCTCAGGAATTGCAGCGTATCTTCCCCCTGCGTCTGGACAACATCAGCAAGGCCGACCGTGGATACCGCCTGTTTCAGAGGGCGCGTCCGCCCGTCACCAAGGCTGGAAGCATTCTCCTCAAGCCGGGCATGACAGTCGCTCAGGCATTCCAGCTAATAGCCTGGAGCTGTGTGGATCATTGGGTCGCCAATCAGGAAGGGGCCATCTCCAGCGACGACCCAGAAAATATCCATCAGCTCCGGGTCGCCCTGCGTCGCCTGCGTTCTGCTCTGCCGCAGTTCAGGCCTGCCATACCCCAGCCCAGTTCGGCTGACCTTGCCGCCGAATTGAAATGGCTGGCCTGCTCGCTGGGTCCGGCGCGCAACTGGGATGTCTTTCTGACCGAAACTCTGCCCCCGCTCATTGCCCAGTTTCCTTCGGATGAGAAATTCGAGCGTCTGCGCCAGCGCGCTGAGCGCGCACGCGAACTGGCGCGCGGCGAAGCCAGCTTGGCGTTGCGATCCCACCGCTATGATCGCTTGCTGTTGAACCTCGCCACCTGGCTGACGAATGAGAGTTGGAATGTTGATGCGGATGGTGACAACAAGTCATGGCTGGATCGGCCAGTCACCGAACTGGCGAGGCGGGTACTCAACCGCTATCACAAGTTGTTGCACCGCCACGGCCCTGCACTATTGACCATGCCTATCGAAGAGCGGCACGAGGTTCGCATTCTCGTAAAAAAACTCCGCTACGCTGTCGATTTTTTCGCTGCTCTGTTCCCAGCGAAAACCAGCCAGCCTTACTTGCAATCCCTTTCGTCGCTGCAGGAGGAACTTGGAACGCTGAACGATGCAGCAACGACACAAAGCCTACTAGAATCTTTTCACGGCGAAGATGCCCTGTCTATCGCATTTATCTCTGGATGGAGCGCGCGCGGGATGGAAGACAATCTCAAGACCATGAACACCGCCTGGCATAAATTCTACCAATGCCGCCCTTTCTGGAGCGAATAGAAATGGAAAGCCCCTTCAAGGGAAAAACTGGCCTGCGGCGCGTCTGGAACGCCATGCACTACTCTATCGCCGGCATCAGGGCCGCCTACCAGCACGAGGATGCCTTTCGGCAGGAACTTCTGCTCGCCGTTATCCTGATCCCACTCGCGCTGCTCCTTGCCCCAACCGGCATTGGCAAGGCGCTGATGGCTGGCAGCGTACTGCTGGTGCTCATCATCGAACTACTGAATTCCGCCATTGAGGCCACGGTGGACCGTATCTCGCTGGATCATCACGATCTGGCAAAACGAGCCAAGGACATTGGCAGCGCAGCTGTTTTGCTGGGATTGATCAATGCCGTCATGATTTGGGGATTGGTGCTTTTTGCGTGACCGGGTAAAAAAACCACAAAGCTGCCCGGCATCATGATCCTGTCCTATGCCGACAACAACATCCCGAACATCCGCCCCACATACCCATCCGGCTCATCCTTCATCATCAGCACATGGCGCTTGCCAAACTCATCCAGCGTTTGCCAGCCATCGCCCCATTTCAGTTCATGCATCCTGGTGGGCGATACGATGAAGCTATCCAGCAGAATGGGATCGGCGCGCCCTTGATTCACCCGCGCTTCGATTTCCTTGATGGTCGCGTAAAACTTCAGCTTAGGCGTGTGCGGTGTCTCGTTGCGCAAACCATGCGGCTCGACAAACGCCACATACTGCTTGCCCCCGCGCAGCACCCACACAATGAAATCTGGATAGAACGCGCCCGCTTCGAAAAAGCCGACCCCACCGCCGCGCGTCTTGTTGCGCAGCAAATAAACTTCCGCCCCCGCCAGCATTTCAGGCTTCGATTCCAGAAACGTGTTCAAGTCCCGCACAAAATCAAACTCGCTATCGTTCAGCGGCACGGGGGTCACTGTAATCCGGCTGTCTTGCGCATACAGCAGCGGTTTGAGCAACTGCATCCCCGTGACTGCCGCCCGCAACTTTGATGTCGTGTCATGCGGCACGATTCCCGCGCGAGCCTGGGCAATGTCCTGTTCCAGTTTTTCAACATCGCGCAGCACCTGATCCTGATCCGCCTGCGCTGTCGTTTCCCAGGAAAGATGGTATTCATCCTTGAGCAAGTTCGGATGTTGGCCGGTCAGTTCCACCAGTTCCAGACGCGGCTCGAAGAAAGCCTTTTTGTGATGGTTGTAAAACGCCTCGACATAGCGCTTCAGCAATTCCAGCGCCACCTTCTTCCAGATGGCGACATTCTCCCAGCTCACCGCCATTTGCCGGGGAGGCATCAGCAACGCATACCAGCCATGATGGTTGCCATCAAACAACGTGGGCAAGCAGGCTTTCTCGATCACCAGATGGGTAAAGCCGCGCAGGCGCTTGTAGCGCTCCAGTTCCAGCCATAGCGCATCCCAATCCACGAACGTCAATTGCATCGCCGTCAAGAACACCGGCTGAGGCGCAATTTGAACCGCCTGCGCCGCGCCCGCCACCACAGACTGAAAACGCGGGTAGCAATCCACCGTCACCGGGTTTTGAATCAATCTGTCCGGCACTGTGGCATTCAACAGTGGCACGGCGGCATCCAGAGAAAAATCATACTCGCGCCCGTCAGCGCGTTTTGTCATGGGCGCCAGCACCATCAGCCGCTTGCCAAAATCATGCACCACATTCATGGGGATGATCTTCTCCGCACGCCGCTGGTTGCCTGGCAAGCCCTCGTCTTCCAGCATTTGCTGAAACTGCTGCATGTAATCCGCTTTTACGCCGAACACCCCCAGCGTTTCGACGATCTGAATATGCTTGGGCGGCGTGGCATGCGCCAGCTTGCTGCTGCGCTTCAGGCTCCAGTCACGGCCTTTCAGCCGCACCCCGCGCCCGAACAACTGAATGATCTGCGAGCCTTCGCTTTTGCCGATATTCATCAGACCCAGCGTTGACACGCGCCAGCAATCCCAGCCCGCAATAAATTTACGTGAACCGATCAGCACATTAACGGGCGAAGTCGAACCGCTAATCTCGCCGAACAACGCACCACTGGCGAACTGGCTTTCCTCCACCTGCACATTCAGGCATTTTTCCAGTTCCTTCATCAGTCCCGGCGCATCGCCCACGTTGACCAGGCCAAATGGCTTGCTGGCCTCGCCCGTGTGCAGCCGGATCTCGGCGGTTTCGCCGCTCACCCGCGTCAGCCGCAACAGGCCGCCTCCGCCAAACAATCGCGCCAGCACATCCTGATGCAGTTGCGTGGCCGATTCTCCCGCGTGGCGTTTATCTTGCAGGTAAGCAAAGCTGTGTTCAAACAGGTTGTTGCCGTTGCCATCCACTACCGCGCCATCCAGCACATGCTGAATATCGGTTTCGCTTTGCTGCCAGTCATGCAAAAAATCCGCGATGAACTGCACAATATTTCTGACATCGGTGGCGGTTTCCTCCTCTTCCTTTTTTCCGCCGCTGGCTTTGGTCACGCTTGCGCCGACAAACACCCACAGCGGCTTTTCCAGATTGAACCCGGCCAGTGCCGCCCGCTGCTCATCGAATACCCGCAACTGCTGGTAGAACGAAAGCAAACTGGCGGTCAGATACAGCCGCTCCGTATGCCACGCATCAAAACGCGAATCTGCCAGGTTGAACACCTGATAATCCTTGCCATAGCCATCCTCATAGAAATAGCGGTAGGAATAATCGAACAGCACGCTCTTGGCGTAGGCTTGCGTCACCGCCTCATTCTTCGCCGCCTTCACCGCCTGCGCGAAGGTAGCTGAATACTCGAACACGAAGCCCTTGCCGGAAAACAGTTGCGTTTCGCCTGTCTTGGCCTGCGCCAGATCAACCGTGAATTGGCGGAAGTTTTCGGCGGTCTTGATGTAATACTGATCCTTGTTCGCCCAGTGCAGATAGACTTCGCTACCGTCATAGGGCACGGCATACGGCGCGGCTTTCTCGCTGGTTTCGCGGGCATAGTAACGGCGCGAGAGAAAATCGCCGCCTTCGTAGTAGCGCTCGAAGAATTTGTAGAGATGGTCGTACAGCTCGGCATCGTCGTCCTGACTTTCCTGAGCCGCCTTGTATTCGGCCAAGGTTTGCTGCACCTGCTTCGAAGTATCAGGATCGCCGTCGTCGTCAATAACGGCCTGCTTTTTGCGCTCGTAAGCCACCTTGGCCTGCTCAACTTTTTCCGCCTTGTTTCCGCCCAGCCGCTGCTGAATCGTGGCGAGCAGGTCTTCGTTCAGGAATCGTTCAATTTCGGCGGATTTGGCGTGCATGATGCGATACAGGCCAAAATCCAGGTCGGGCTGGTCTAACTGAAAGAGTTCGCGGAGCAGGTTTTGGAGCTTGGCTTGTTGCGGGCTGATTTCAGGCATGTTGGGCTGACAGTCTCATGGCGAATGATTGCGGATGCCGGAAAGGCATAAAGTATTTCGCCAATTGTGCCACACAGGCACATTCTAATTGTCACATTTTACTGTGCGTATTTGCCTCACAGGAATAGTGGCGAAGACAATCAACACCTATGAAGATTGGTCGAGCCATATACGGGTTGCGCAAGGAAAAGGGGTTGAAACTTGAGGCCGTGGCGAATGATGCTGGCACTTATGCAGGTTATTTGTCGCGCATTGAAACAGAGCACCGCCTGCCATCCCTGCCCATGCTGGAAAAAATCGCCACCGCGATGGGCGTGCCGGTTTCGCTGATTATGGCGACCGCCGAGGGAGGAAGTTTGACCAGCGAGGGCGTGCCGGTTGGCGATGCGGATTTATCGGATAGCGCAATCCAGCTCCGCCAGCAGTTCCGTACCCTGACGGCAGACAATCAACGCGCATTGCTGGAAATCGCAAAGGTGCTGAACCGCTTGCAGCGGGGTGGCTGAACTTCTTACTGCACTACGCTAAATGATGGGTACACGCTGAATGCGTAAATATTTGACGGTATCTTGTTTGTCTGTATCCGCATATACCGACAAATATACCCACAAAAAATATTGAAATGCGATAGGTATGGAGTGTACACGCTAGGCAACAAAAAACCCCGCAAGCTCAATGTTTACGGGGTTTTTGGCGTCTCTTTGGAATCCTTGAAACAGGTAACTGGTGCGGATGTCGGCATGAAACAATTCCTTAAGAATGGCTTCCATGGCTGTTCTACGTTTTGTTATTTTGAAATGTACCAACGAAAATACCAACAAATGTTTTTTTACAAACCACCCAGCCGCCGATTCATCCGCCCGAACTGTTCAGCCATCCCTGCTACCGCCACGCCGATGAAATCATTGTAGCGCCGCATCAGCCGCCCATAGGTGCGCCAGTGCATCCCATGAGGTTTATCGCCCGGCGGGTAGGCAATGCCTGCGCACCAGCCTAGCCGCCGTCTGATGGCATCCGCCTGCCGCCTTGCCCGATCAACGGCATTTTCCCGCTGGCAGTCATAGGCCATTTGGTTGCAATGCCGACAAGTGAAGATTGCGCCGCTGTAGAGAATGGCCACACGCCGCCCACACGCCGGACACAGAAACCATGCTCGTTTTCCGCCCAGGTTGCAGGACGTCCATTCAATCAGAACCGGGTAGTTCTCACTCTTCCATTCACCGCCGCCGCGCTGGTGCCGATAATCCAGAACCACATGATCGACTTCCGTGCGTACCTGGATTGCGGCCTCTGTTTCATCGTTGCGCACCCAACTGTAGGTAAATGAACACCCCGCCACCAGCAGGCCATCCCGTTGGAATAGTCGCACGTCCAGCTTCCGGCAATCGCTCGTTGTGCCTTTCCCTCCTTGATCCCGCCGTCCGCTTCCGAAGCCGCCCATGCTTTGATCCTCTCGATTTATTTTGCCGAAATCATTTGGAAACTTTGCGCGTCACTATTCCAATGAATCGGCGGTATTCCGTACCGGTGCTGGCGTTCCGCTGTTTTCGTGTACGGGTAATTTCTGCGCAAGTTCCGATGCAATCACGGCCCTAACGCTGGCCTCAAAATCATCATCTTCATGCAGGGAAGGGAACCGCGCCCGGTTGATGATCGGTTTCGCCAGTCTATCCGCGACTGGATCGCCACCGCTCCATTGCTGAACCACAACGGTTAACGGTGTCGGTGCTTTGCCTTCGGGTTTGCCGACAAGGTACTGCGCCAGCCATGCCCGCGCTTGTGTGTCGCCATCCTTGGCAGATTGCAGCGCACCATTCACCACATCCCGCCAATCCTCAAGGCTCACGGTATCCAACAACACGCCCATGTAATCACTCTCGGTGCGCCGATGCACAGCCGAGCCCTTGATATATGTTGCCTGCTTTTGTCTTGCCATCATTCGCCCCCTTTACCCGTTACGCCGTAACGCTATCGCAATACGTTATGTGTTCATCCGCGCTCATGGATGCCGTCAAACGCGCCTGCTCGTCCATTGCCAGCCTTTCCACCAGCGCCGTAATCGTTACGCCGTAACGAAGCGCCAGCCGTTTCAGTGCCAGGTGTGCGCCATAGTCGATGACCAGATTCAACCTTGACCCAGTGCCGTTATCGTTTTTTAGCCGCTTTTCACGATAGTTTGCTTGCCGTTGTGCATTTGTCATTGCCATGATTTCATCCCTGTATTGTTACGCAGTAACGATATGATGTGCTGTTACTGCGTAACGGTCAACGCGCCTTTCATGCCTATCCACGGCCAGCGTTCCAGCCCACCCCGTTTATCTGGATCATCCGGCCCAGGTGCATAGCCTTCACAGCGCCGGGGAATGTCCCGTACTGGTGAATAGCCACGCATCGCGCCCACCGCCTGCCATGCCGCACACTTCCCGCCTGGTGAGAGATTGGCGCATTGATCGCAGCGCCGCCGGTCATCACGATCAAGGATGATGCCCTGCTCGATAGCCATAGCCCGGTAACTCACCAATGCCGCATCAGGATCACCCAGCGCCAGATCAAGGGCCTCTTGCTGTTCGGCATGGGTGAAACCATCAGCCACGCCCACCGCCGCCACCAGCGCCCGCAATTCCGTTTCCTGTTCTGGTGTAACCTTTGGTGTAACCGTTACCGCGTAACGCTCCGGTAGCGGTTCGGCGGCTATCGCGTCCGGGTACATCGCCATCACTTCGGCATGGGTCGGTTCTGGCAGGCAAGTGGTTTCGACTGGATCACGATCAGGGAAATGGATCAGCCAGCGGAAATGCCGGGTGTCCGGTGCTGGATCGGTTTCGCGCGTTATGGGGTTTGCTACTGCTATAGTTGCTATTCTTGCTACTGCTCCCCCGCTTGTCCCCCTTCGAGTAGCAGGAATAGCAGGAATAGCAGTAGCAAGGTTCCCGGTGTCGCGTTTCCGTATCAGGTTCGCAAGGCTCATGATGCGCCCCCTTCGATCAGCAGCGCCGGGTTAAGTTGGAGGGTCAACCGCTTTCCATCCTTCACCAGCCGCAAGCGGTCAAGTTCTGCCAGTTCCCGGATGGCCGCATCCAGCCGCGCACCATCCCGAATAGCGCCATGTTGGCGAACGTGATTTTTGCCGACAAAATGCGTTCGCCCTTGCCTGCAATGCTCGATCAGCCAACTATCCAGCCGCGCCGCGTCTGCCAGTTCCGCCGGTAGGGCAAGCTCGCCAAAAAAGCGCCGGGCTTCATTCAAATGCCATGCCGCAATCCGGCTTGCGCCCTCGAAAGCATCCGCGCCGATTGCGCCGCCCGCGCCCTCGAATATCTGGAACAGCGCAGCCAGCCGCGCAGCGTTGTCGGCTGATTTGCTCGCCACGTCCCGCACGTCGTAAAGCTCGCCGCCGCTGGATAGCTCGCTTTCGATGGCGTTGTGATACGCCACCCATGCCGCCTTGGCTTCCGGGGTCAGGGGTAGCATGGGCGGGGTCAGTGCGCCATCCTCATCAATAGGGGCAGGTTGATCCAGTATTGCGGCAATGCGTCGATGGAATGCAGCCAGCGCAGGCCAGTTTGCGGGGGCTTCGGTGAAGGGGCGCATTCCTTGCGTTGACGCAGGCCACGCCACCAGAAACCGGGCAAGGAATCCCGTGCCACGCGCCAGCGCACCTGATTTGGCGAAGAATTCGCGCAGGGTCGGTTCCTGCACTTGCAAGGCCACGGTCAGCCGCGCTCCGCGCACGGTGAAGGATTCGGTTGATCGCCGGTCAATAGTCAGGCTGGTTCCGTCCCATAGCTGATTCAGTAAGCCGAGATTCCGCATGACTGAATCCTTGCCCATGCCATGCGAACCGAAAACAATCCCGGCCTCAGCCGATACCACGCCGCCCGAAGGCCATTGTTTCGCCAGCCCGTAGGCCAGTGCTTCGGGGGTCGCATCGGCATACAGCAGGCGGGGGATTCTGGGCGCTTCCGGCTTGTCGTGTTCCAGATCGCGCAAGGCTGATTCCATGCCCGCCGTCGGCTTGTTGGTCTTGGCAAGCTGGCGGATGGCTTCCTTGATACCGCCGCACTTTGCGCCCCATGCCTCGATTGCCGCCTTGTAGTCTTTCAGGATCGGCTTTGCCGCCTCGGCCTGGGCTTCCTCATAGTCGCGGATCGGTTTGGTAAAGAAGCCGTCAGCAGTGGATTTACGCTCACCGGAATCGGCAATGGTCAGCAGGAACAGCCCGACAGGGCCATGCAGCTTTTCTGCCCGCTGCACGTCAGCATGGGCTTGAATCGCCAGCGATAGCGCAGCCAGCGCAGAGGATGCCATTAACGGCAAGGGCGCTTTGACGAAGCCCGTTACCTCTTCCACCGCTGCCCGAATGGCATAGGGCAGCGCATCAATCGGGTAGGGTTCAGGTTCCACCCTGACGGCCAGCGGGTGCGGTTGCGGTTGCGGCCAGCCGTTGCTGTCAGAATCGCCTGCTGGCGGGTTCTCTTCATCGGCTTGATACGCTGCCCCTTCCAGTGCGCTTGCGTTCGCTATAGCCTGCTTCACGGCTTCCACGCCGCACAGTTGCGCCATATCGTTAAAGTCGGTTGCGCCGTCTGGCCTATCAGCGCCGAAGTAGGGAATAGCCAGCAGCCCGCCCACGGATCGCGCCGCCTCGGTTGCCTTGGTCATGCCGGGGTTGCCCTCGGTGCGGTAATCATCATCGGCGCACAGGATCAGGGGAAGGTCGGGGAATTTGTCGCGCATGGCCTTTGCCACCGCCAGCAGGTTTCCGGCATTGAAGGCCACCGCTACCGGATAGCCCGTTGCTTCGTGGATACTTACGCCGGTTGCGTAGCCTTCGGGGATGCACAGCGCCGCCGCGCCCTTGGGGTTGCCTATGCTGAAGTAACAGCCAGCCACGCGCCCACCAGTCAGGAAGCGCTTGTCACCATCAGCGGCGATGAATTGCAGTGAATGAATCTTGCCATCCGCCCGTAAGGGAATTACCAGCGCCCCTTTATGCAGCTTCGCGCCGTTCGCCTTGATCTTCTTGCGGGTCAAGTAGGGATGGTCGTCTGGGGCAGGTTGCGCCACGTTCCAGATCATCCCTGCCGTGGCTTCTGCCTCGGTCTTGCGCCGGATTTCCTCGGCTTCACGCTCCCTGCGCATGGCCTCCACTTTGGCACGGTGCGAGGCCTCTTCGGCACGGGTCAGGGTGCGGCCAATATCCGCCCGCCATGTCTGGGTAAAGCCCGTGCGCCAGTCGCCAAAGCTGCCGGCGGGGATTCCATCACCGTGAAGCAAATACCATCCGGCATCATCCTTGCGCTTGCCGTTGCTGGCGAAGCGCCGCAGCTTGCCGTCCGCTTCGATCACATCCGGGGGTGTCAGGCCAGCGGCTTGAATGGCATCGCTGAATTGAGTCTCGAAGGCCATCATTTTCGCCCCCTTTTCCAGCCGCGTTTCTGCTTGCGGTTGATCCGGCTGGGTTTGGTATAATGGTCGGTATCGGAAGTCTTTGGGGTCGCACGGTTCCCGCCGTTGCGGCCCTTTGTTTTTGTGGTCATGATCGCTCCCTATACCGATGCAATCAGGGCGATTATGTCTTCTACTTTCCAGAATGCGCCTCGCCCGTTGCCGAGTTTCACCGGCTTGGGAAATCTTCCCGATGCCACGCCAGCCCACCAGCAGGATTTTTTTACGGGAATGATTGGGGGGATCGGCGGGACTGCTTTGGGGTTGCCGATTATTTGAGGTAGGCGAAGAAAACCTGTTTGAGGTAGTTGGTTCATTCTGGATGCTCCATAAATGGCCGTTTAAGGCCGATATGTGCATCCTCCTTTTTCCGTTAAGCGAAAAAAACGGAAAGGGGTTTCGCTTTAAGGGTGTCGCCCTTCTGAAACCCGCGCCAATTCAGGCGTTACGGGTGTCGCTATTCTTCCGGCCTGCGCCCGGTCGGTGCCCACTCAGGGCGGATGATGGTTGCGGCCTTGTCTGCCAAAGTTTGGGAAAACCCCTGTTGAACCAGCCATGCCGTCACGGTCGCATTTTCCGGGCGCGTTCTCCGGTCGTCGCGGTCTGCAAAACCCCAGAATTTTGCCGCCGCTTGGTTCATCTTCGCCAGCTTGTCGGAAACATGGGCGCGGGAAGTCGTGGCTACGCGAGCAGAAGCACCTTTGCCCTTAACGAACCAATCGGCCATGTCGAAGGCGTCTATACACCCATACACGCCTTGTTGCTCCAAGAAGGCTTGCAATTCTGGTAAGTTGCAAGGAAAACGCAAGGCTGGTTCATCGAGATTGCCGGTCGGATGTTCGCTGAGAATCGCTCGTTCCTGATGGTTTAATCCATTTGGCGGGGTTTTTACATACACCCCGTCACCACGCACAGATAGCCAGCTTGCCAAATTCTCCGTGTCATCTACTCGACATAGCTCAACAAAATCGCTGTAACCTATAATCATGTCGCGCCCCTTCAACGTACTCCCTTAATTAAGAAGCCGCGCCAGCCGGTCAAGGGTTCCCGGTGTTCGCCCAGTCGGGCTAGGCGTGGCAAACTTTTACGCAGCGTTACCGTATAACTGGATCACGTCCGCCCCAGCCTTCAACTTGTCCAGATAATCCGCCCACTGTTGCATCATCTTCTTGCGCTCCGGTAAATGCGCCGTGCGGTTATAGGCTCGCCCGTTCGGGTCTTTCACGGCATGGGCTAACTGGTGTTCTATCAATTCCACGCGCAAGCCCAGCACTTCATCGCCAATGGTTCGAACAGCAGCACGGAAGCCGTGCCCGGTCATTTCCGTCTTGTCGTAACCCAGCCGCCGCAATGCCGCGTTTATGGCTGCTTCACTCATTGGCCTATCACTGGTTCTAAGTCCGGGAAAAACGTACCTCCCGCGCCCGGTAAGCGGGTGAATCTCAATCAGGACTTCAAGCGCCTGTTGCGACAATGGGACAATATGGTCTTCGCGCATTTTCATCACGGAAGCCGGGTAGCAGATTGTCGCCGCGCCCATATCCACCCAGGCCCATTCTGTTTACCGCAACTCGCCAGGCCGGACAAAGATTAACGGTGCCAACTGCAATGCGCATTTGACCGTGAAGGTTCCAGCGAAGGCATCAATGCCGCGCAGCAAGCCGCCAAACTTCACCGGGTCGGTAATGGCTGCTCGGTGCGTCACGTCCGGCGCAGGCAATGCGCCCTTGAGGTCTTGCGATATATCCCGCTCGGCTCGCTGGGTGCCGACTGCGTAGCGGAATATCTGCCCGGCGTATTGTTTGGCACGGTGAGCGGTTTCCAATGCGCCACGCCCTTCAATCCGTTGCAGGACTGTCAGCAGGTCATGAGGCTTGATTTCAGCAATGGGCATCGCCCCCAGCCAGGGGAATACATCACGCCGAAGAATGAAGTTTGTTTTCTCGATTGTGGATGCCGCTTTCTTGGCGCTGAACTTTTCCAGCCATTCACGCGCCACTACTTCAAAGCTGTTTGCCGCACGTTCCACGCCCGCCGCCTTGCTGGCCTTCCTGTTTTCGCCGGGGTCAATGCCATCAGTCAGCATCTTCCGTGCCTTGGTGCGCCTTTCCCGTGCATCCAATAAACCTACGTCTGGATATATGCCCAAGGCCAATGTCTTTTGTTTGCCAGCGAAGCGATAGGCGAGCCGCCAATACTTTGAACCGTTGGGTTGCACCAGCAGGAATAAACTGCCGCCATCAGATAGCTTGAATGGCTTATCGGCTGGCTTAGCTGTCTTAACTTGAATCGCTGTCAGTGCCATTTTCGCCCCCTAAGTTGCTGTTCAATAGCGACTGCAATTCGCGCGCTTGCAGATCGGTTAGGAGGCATAAAATAATTACATGAACTTTTTGTTTAACTGTAAACTTAACGCATGGCTAATGACGATGCGTTGATTACTGCTCGATATAAGGCGCTTGAAGGCGTCCTTGATGAACGCCAGCGGCGGTTATATGCTGCG
>JAUYFQ010000185.1 GCA_030690895.1 Sulfuricellaceae bacterium | reverse complement strand
GGGCGCCGCTCCTACAGCGGTGTTTTGGCTCTAATGAACAATCTCGGTTAACTGCAGCTGGCCGGACTGTCGCCATCTTTCGCGCCTTAGGTCACAAAGGCCTTGATGACCTCCAAGAGTTCCTGATCGGGCACATCGGCGAATTTCTCGGCAGCCTTGTTGGTGGCCTTGATGCTGGCGCGGTACTGCTGGCTGACGTACTGCTTGGCACTGTCCTTGCCCTTGGCGTGCTTGTCTGCCTGGAGATAGGCAGCCCATTCGGCCTTGGTCTTGGAAGTGGGTGAAATGGCTTTTTCCGTTTTTGCTACATGGCAGCTGGTGCATACCTGGCGGTAATATATACGGCCGCGTTTCCAGTCGCCGTCATAGGCCTGTGCAGTGGTATAGGCCGTGGTGCCCAGTACGGCGAGAATGATGGTGATCGAAAGCTTGATTTTCATGAAAGATTCTCCTCAAATTGTTTGGGATCAAGTCTAATTATCAGATGCTTCTGTTGCAAAATAATATATAAACAGGACATACATGTCCAATTATTATTTTGTGATGCGCGGGGTAAGGTGGACTTCAGGAGTTATCAACCTAAAAGCCGCATTTCGACCACGAAACACACGAAACACACGAAACACACGAAATAAACCAAAAGTAGGCGCCTCTAGGCGACAATTGGTTGAACAGGATTATCCACTCACCCATCAGGTGATGCGCAGTCATCTTGTATCTTTAATGAATTTTTTGCGAGCTTCCGCCTTCCGGCGAAATGCCTGCTTACCCCGTTTCGTGTATTTCGTGGTTCAACTAAGTTTTTAAGGATCATAGTATCATCAGCAATCAAGGCTGAAGCTGTTTTATAAGATCAGTTTCCAACATGATGATTTCATTGTTTTTAGATAGTGCAGACCCGCTTACCAAGAAGGTATCTTCGGCGCGTTCTCCCAGCGTGTTGATTTTCGCCGTATGAAGATGAATACCGCGAGCCAAAAACACGCGAGAGATGCCGGACAGTAATCCAGGTCTATCACCAGCTGTGACGGACAGGACGTGAAAGCTGCCTTTGTCGTCTGGCCGAATGCTGACTTGGGGCGCAATGGGGAAGTGTTTCAGGTGACGACTGATTCTGCCGCGCAACGGCGCTTGCAGGGGAGGGGTTTCAAGCAGTTGTTTGCCTAGCTCGAATTCAATGTAATTTAGCATGTCGCGATAATGACTTGCGCGCTGTTCTTCATCCAGAACCACAAAACTATCCAGCGCGTAGCCCTGGCGCGTGGTGTGAATCTTGGCTTCGACTATGTTGAAGTTGACCTGCTCGAAGAATCCACAGATACGGGCGAACAGGTCATCGCGATCCGGGGTGTAGATCATGACTTGCAAGCCTTCTCCGCCTAGCGTAGCACCCGGCACCACACGCGCTGCGACGACCGGGTCGGCCCCCTCGCTGGTTTTATACAGAACGCGGGTATGCCAGGCTATCTCCTGTGCATCGTGGCGTAAGAAATAGGCATCGTCGAGTTTATTCCAGAACTGCTGGGCAGGCAGTTCCGGCACGGCCTGCTGGCGCAAGATGCTCAGCGCTTCCGCCTGGCGCGCCTGCAACTGCTCACCCGTGCTCGAAACGCCGCATAGATAGCGGCAGGTGGCGTGATAGAGCGATTCCAGCAGGCGGCCTTTCCAGGCATTCCAGACTTTGGGGCTGGTGCCGCGAATATCGGCGACAGTCAGCAGGTACAGGGCAGTCAGGCGCCGTTTGTCACGAACAGTATTGGCGAAGGCGGCGATCACATCCGGGTCGCTGATATCCTGTTTCTGCGCCACGGCAGACATGTTGAGATGACTTCCCACCAGCCAGACGATCAGTTCGGTTTCTTCCGGCAACAGGCCATGAGCGCGACAGAAGCGTTTTGCATCGGCCCTGCCCAGTCGCGAATGGTCGCCGCCGCGACCTTTGGCGATGTCGTGGAAGAGTCCGGCCATGTAAAGCAATTCGGGTTTTTCAAATGAATCCATCAGACTGCTGCAGAGCGGAAACTCATGAAAAAATTCCGGCACGGTAAAGCGCCTCAAATTCCTGACTACCATCAGGGTATGTTCATCGACGGTGTAGACATGAAACAGGTCGTGCTGCATTTGTCCGACGATTTTCCCGAATGCCGGGATATAGCGGCCAAGAATCCCATACTGGTTCATTCTTCTGAGGACATGAGTCAGCCCGTTCGATTCGCGCATGATGTCCACGAAGAGTCTGCGGTTGGTGGCATCTTGCCGGAAAGCCGCATCCACAAGCGGAAGCGCCCGCCATAGGCTACGCAGGGTCGGCGCGCAGAATCCCCTCAAATTCCGGTGTTTCTGGAGCAGCAGGAAACATTCGAGAATCGAGGAGGGAGTATCCTGAAAAACGCCTTCATCACAGGCTTCAAGCAGATCGCCACGGATCTGGAAGCGTTCATTGAGGGGGAGGGGAGGAGGGGAGGGGTGAAACTCGCGAAGCGAATCTTCGTCCCTCTCTCTCCCTGGGAGAGAGTTAGGAGAGAGGGTGGTCTGAAAAAGACGCGACCTGAGATTCAACAGCAGAATTTCATTCATCAGGTTGATGGCCTTGGCTGTGCGGAAATAGCGCTGCATCAGCATTTCGCTGGAAGAGCGGTTTTTCCCAGCCGCAATCCCCAGTTCCTGGGCCATTTTTTCCTGGAAATCGAACAAAAGCCGATCTTCCCGGCGCTTTGCCAGATAATGCAGGCTGATTCTAAGATGTTGCAGGAACTTTTCGTGCCGCCTGACCAGGCGAGCTTCCTGCTGGGTGATCAGACCCTGATCTGCCAACTGTTTCCAGCTGTGCCCAAGACCCAACGACTGGCTTAGCCAGATTACTGTTTGCAGGTCGCGCAATCCGCCCGGATTTTCCTTGATGTTCGGTTCAAGGTTGTAGGCCGTATCATTAAATCGCGTGTGGCGCTGTTGCTGCTCCAGGATTTTTGACTGAAAGAACGCGCCATTGCCAAACTGACTGAACAAGGCCTCCTTCAAATGCTCGAAGCAGCTGACATTCCCGATCAGGAAGCGCATTTCGAGCAGGTTGGTCTGTACGGTGACATCGCGTGCCGACTCTTCAAGACACTCGTCCAGCGTGCGGACGCTGTGCCCGACATCCAGCCCGATATCCCAGAGCAAGCCAATCAGGCTTTCGAGCTGGCCGGCAAGTTGCACGTCCGGGGCCGAATCAAGCAGAACCAGCAGATCGACATCGGAATGGGGATATTGCTCGCAGCGGCCATAACCGCCAACAGCCACCAGCGCGAGCGAATCCGGAAACGCCCCCATCCGCCAGATGGACTGCAAAACGGAATCGATCAGTGCGGCGTGGTCGCGCAGCAGTACGGACGGGTCGTGATGAAGGAAAAACTGTTCCTGTAGCGTGCTCCGGCCAGCCTTAAGCTGATCCCTGAATCTGGCGGGATCAAGTGGCATGTCGGTCACGCTTTATGAAAAGGGTCGGGCAACATGGCGACGGAAACGGTCATGACCTCATAACCGGATTCAGTCACCAGCAGGGTATGTTCCCATTGCGCCGACAGGCTGTGATCCTTGGTGACGATAGTCCAGCCATCGCCCAATTGGCGGATGTCGCGCCTGCCAGCGTTGATCATGGGTTCGATGGTAAAGGTCATGCCGGGTTCCAGTTTCGGGCCGGTTCCAGGTTTTCCATAATGAAGAACTTGCGGTTCTTCATGAAACTCGCGCCCGATGCCATGACCGCAAAATTCACGTACCACGCTATAGCCGTTCTTTTCGGCATGGCGTTGTATGGCCGCGCCAATATCGCCCAGCCGCGCACCCGGCTTGACCATGCGGATGCCCAGCCACAGACACTCATAAGTAATCTCGCACAGTCTTTTAGCCTGGATCGACGGCTCACCCACAAAAAACATGCGGCTGCTATCGCCATGAAATCCATCCTTGATGACCGTCACATCGATATTGACGATATCGCCATTTTTCAGCTTCTTGTCATTCGGCACGCCATGACAAACCTGATGGTTGATCGAAGTGCAAATCGAGCGCGGATAAGGATTGTGTCCGGAAGGCGCATAGTTCAAGGGTGCAGGAATCGCATCCTGAACATTGATCGTGTAATCGTGACAAAGCTTGTCCAGCTCGGCAGTGGTAACCCCGGCAACCACAAATGGCGTGATGTAATCCAGTTGCTCCGCAGCCAACCTGCCAGCAACACGCATTTTTTCTATTTCTTCGGGGGTTTTTATGGTTATGCTCATTCGGGTGCAGCTATTCTGGAAAAGTCGAAAAGGATAGTGGATTACTCGGGAATGATCAATGCGTTAAGAAATGACAAGATCGAGAAAGACATGGCCGCTGGCAGGGAGCTCAGTGGTAAACTGGTATCCTGATTTTTGAATGCCGGGGGGCTGTCATGACTGCTGTTGCTTATTCCTATTTCCGTTCACATATTGCCGAAACGCTTGAAAAGGCTGATGTAGAGCCAGTCACCATTACCCGTTCAGATGGGCGGAATTATGTTCTGATGAGCACGGAAGCGGATGCTGATTCCTACCTGAGAAGTTCACCAGGCACAGAAAAACGGCTGAATGACGCCATTGCGCGCTTGGAAGCCGGGCAGTTTGTGGAAGTCGCGCTTTGATCGTCCGTTTTGATGTTGACGCTTACCACGATTACGAAAGCTTTTGCAAAAACTCGCCAGCCGTTGCCAGAAAAATCCTTGAGCTGTTCAATGACATTGCCGCGCATCCTGATTCAGGAATCGGCAAGCCCGAAGCCTTGCGGTTCAACTGGTCTGGGTGGTGGAGTCGGCGCAACTACTGAACACAGGCTGGTTTATCGGGTCAATAACGGCTTGATCCTGGTTGCCTTGTGTCGCGGCCACTACTGAAGCTGAAAATTTTTTTCCTCTCTGACCGCCTGAAAACGGCCATTCAATGACGCCCACCGTACTTGGGAAAAAAATAGTGGATTACTCGGGAATGAGCAATGCGTTAAGAAAATGGCAAGCTTGCTAAAAATTCAATGCCCAGATTTCTTCTATAGAATGCTGACATGAATTCAACACGCCGTATATTGCTTGCTGTTACCGGGCTAACCCCGCAAGTTGTCACCGAAACCCTCTATGCCTTGGCGCAGCGCCCTGGCGACCCTTGGGTTCCCAACGAAATCCACCTCATCACCACCGCCACTGGCGCAGAGAATGCCCGGCTCAATCTATTGGCGCAAACGGACGGCTGGTTTCATCGCCTGTGCCGCGATTACGCGCTCCCGCCCATCGAGTTCACGGATGCTCACATTCATGCGCTGACTGACGCATCCGGGCGCGCGCTGGATGACATTCGCACCCCAGCAGAAAACAGCCTCGCTGCCGACTTCATCACCGATATGGTGCGAAGATTCACCGAGGCCGACCACACCGAACTGCATGTATCCATCGCAGGCGGACGCAAAACCATGGGCTATTACCTCGGCTATGCGCTTTCGCTCTATGGTCGCCCACAAGACCGGCTTTCGCATGTGCTGGTTTCCGACCCATTCGAGAACAACCGACAGTTCTATTACCCCACGCCCTACGATCACGCCATCCATGTTCGTCGCGGAGAAAAGGAAATCGCCCATAACGCGCGCCATGCCCGTATCGAGTTGGCCGAAATACCCTTTGTCAGCCTGCGCCACGGCCTGCCGGAAGCACTATTAACCGGCCAGGCGGGTTTTCACGACACCGTGCAGGCCGCCCGCACCGCGCTGGGGCCTGCCACCTTGACTCTATATCCGGAAAACCGGCGCATCCTGGCAGCAGGCAAAACATTCCACCTGCCCCCAGCGCAATTCGCCCTGCTGGCTGTATTTGCCTACCGTGCTCAAGTCGGCCTCGCGCCGATGCGCGCCCCGCTCAAGGATGTTCGCGACCATGAATGGGCGCAGACCTATCTTGACAACCTGACCCAGGCCTGCGGCATCATGCGCCTGCCCAACGGCATCGAAGACACCCTCCGCCCTGGTGTGGACGAAAGCTATTTTTCCCAACACCTGTCACGCTTGCGCGCCACGCTCAAACGGCAGCTTGGGCTTGCCGCAACGCCTTATTCAATCGACGACGGCAGCACCCGTCCGCGCCAATATCGTTTGGCCTTGCCTGCGCATGCCATTTGCTTTGAATCTGTCAATGATCGCGGCGCAGGCAAGTGACGAGCGGCCGCAAGCTTGCGGTCGTCAAGGAAAAGCAGGAATCAAGCTAAAGTGCTGCATACGAGGAGACACCTGAATGATCGAACTCAACTATGAATTGCGTTTCACCACCCCCGCCTTTCTCGGCAACGCTGAGCAAAACGCGCAATGGCGCACCCCGCCGATCAAGGCGCTGCTGCGGCAATGGTGGCGGGTGGCGTATGCGGCTGAGCATGGATTTGCCGTGCGGGTTGACGAGATGCGCCGCGAAGAGGGCTTGCTGTTTGGGCACGCCTGGCTCAATGACGATCAGGATGATCGTGGGCAGAAAGTGGCCGCACGCAAAAGCCTGGTGCGGATACGGCTGGACTCCTGGGATGCGGGCAAGCTGAAGGCTTGGCCTGCGCCCGACATAAGCGTGCGCCACCGGGAAGTTAAAAGTCCCGTTGGCTCTCAACTTTACCTGGGTTACGGAGCGCTCATATTCCGCAATGGCACGGCTTTGAATGCCAACGCCGCCATTCAGTCTGGCGAGTCGGCCACGCTCTCGCTTGCCGTTCCAGACGCTCACGCCGCACACATCGAGCAGGCGCTCACCCTGATGAACCACTACGGCGCGCTCGGTGGCAGGAGCCGAAATGGCTGGGGTTCTTTTTCGCTGACAGCCGCGCAGAACACGCCCGCATTGGGTGGCGCTATCCCGCTGCGCGACTGGAAACAAGCGCTTGGGCTGGACTGGCCGCACACCATCGGCCAGGACGAAAAAGGCGCGCTGATCTGGCAGACTCTCGCGTTCGACGACTGGAAAACGCTGATGAAACAACTGGCTGAAATCAAGATCGGCCTGCGCACGCAGTTTACCTTCAGCACTGGAAAAAATGCGCCCAATCCAGAAGAACGCCATTGGCTGAGCTATCCCGTGACCAATCATTCAGTACGGACTTGGGGCAACAATGCCCGCCTGCCCAACAGTCTGCGCTTCAAGGTTCGCCCTGCGCCCGGTGAATCCAAAAAACTCATCGGCGTGATTTTTCATGTGCCTTGCCTGCCGCCGCCTGAATTCCAGCCAGACATGAATGCCATCAAAAGCGTCTGGACGAGCGTTCACGCCTTTCTCGATAAACAACTCACCCGAATTCCGGAGTAAGGCATGACCGACGATCTCATCTGGCAAACCAAACTCGCCGCCCGCATCCACGACCCGGCGGAAAAAGCGCTGGTGCTGCTGCGCGACCCGGCGGGGCATGAAAACGGCACTTCATTTGCGCTCAAGCGGCTGTTGGGTCTGGGCGAGGTCACGGCGAACGACCTTGATTTTGACCCGGATAACGACGCAGCATTGTCCGCAGTGATTTTCAAGAAGGGTCTGCCGCTGGATGTTTACCAGCGCATTCAGCGTGCCGACTGGTGGGCTTCGGCCGCCGATCGTCCGCAATGGCCCATGGAGGAAATCACCGTCACCACCAGGAAAGGGGAGCAGAAAACGATCAAGGTTGCGGTTTGGGCGCAGGTGCGCTGGACAAATGAACCCGTGCTCGTCCACCCGCTGACCGGCGAGCAATTCAAATTACCGGGCGGCTTGGGTGAAACTGATTTCAAGGACATCAAAGAGCGCAGCTTCACGCATTTCTCGAACCTGCTGGTCAAACTCGGCGCACAAGACGGCACCACGCACGATCTGCGCAAAATCCTGCTCACTTACTGGCGCTTCGGCCCCGACCTCAGCGAGGAAGAAGACTTCGGCAAATTGGGTGAACTGTGGCGGCTGCTGCCCGCCGACACGCGCATTCCCGATCATTCGATCTGGGATCATCTTGACCTCACCTCGGCGTTTGCGGGTGCATTTGCGGCAGATGAAAAGGGCGAAGCCGCGTTGCTGACCCTGTCTATCGGCCCGGTGCAGGGGTTTATCGCTGCGGCTCGTACCACGTCTGACTTGTGGGCGGGTTCACATCTGCTCTCACGCTTGGCGTGGGAGGCGATGCGCCCGCTGTGCGAGCAACTCGGGCCGGACGCGATTCTGTTCCCGCGTCTGCGTGGCATTCCGCAGGTGGATTTGTGGCTACGCGACCAAATGGATTTGCCCGACGCGTTGTTCAATGACTGCGACTGGATGCGCGGCGGAACCGATGCCAACCCGTTGTTTTCGGCGGCATTGCCCAATCGCTTCGTCGCCGTCGTGCCCGCCAGTCAGGCCAAAGCGATTGCTGAACAAGTCACGCAGGCAGTGCGCAACTGGCTAATAAACCTGGGCGATGACGTGGTGATGCGCCTGCTCGATGAGGCCGGATTCGATAAAGAGGCCACTGCCACCCCCTACGCGCAGATGAAAGAACAACTTGATGGCTTCCCCGAAGTGCATTGGGCGGCGGTGCCGTTTTCGCTCATCCACCCGCGCAATGCGGCCAAGCAGACCGACCTCGACACCAGCGGACTGTCTGCCGCGATGGCGCCGTTCTTCGGCGTGGAAGCGGGGCAGCCGTGTGGTTTTCTCGATACCCCCGCCTGGAAGATGCTCGCCAAGGACATCGCCTGGGACGACAGCACCACCTTCTTTACGCCGAACCCTGGCGTGCTGTATCCGGCGGTTTACGATCTGGCCGAGCGCGTCATGGCAGCGGCGAAAAGCACACGGACGTTCAACCAGAGTGAACAGCACGGCTGGCGCTGCTCACTCACTGGCGAAGCCGAATGGCTGACCACCGACCGCGCGCAACTCGCAAAATCCTACCGCCAGCAGACCGACACGCTGTGGGCGAAGGTGGGAGAGAAGAAACCTTCATGGGCTAAAAAGGGCGAGCACCTCGGCGCGTTGCCCGCGATCAAGCGTCTGTGGCCGACGATCTTTGCCGAAGAAGTCGGCAAGGCGCTCAATCCGAAAGACGATGGCACGGCAAAAGCCATCGGGCGTTTTGTCGTCTCCACGCACACGATGGCGCTGGCCAGCCAACTTGATCGCTGGCTTGAACGCGGCGGACAGACCAGCCCCGAATTTACCGATGCCACTGCCCACGCCGAACCGGTAGCGCTGCCGCGTCGCTTGATGAAACGCCATGCCGCCAACAACGCGCTTGCCAATGCCAAGCGCATCCCCGGTTTGCTCGAAGCTGCGCGTGATACCGAAGATGAAAATGCTTTCGAGGGCGCCAAAAAACTCGTTGCGCGCACCCTTGGCGAAGACGGCAAACCCGCCAAGCTCGAAACCTACTACGCGCTCTTGATGATGGACGGCGACCACATGGGGCGCATCCTGTCAGGCGACGAAAAGAACGCGATCAGCTACCGGGAAAGCTTTCATCCGCAGGTGCAGGCAGGCTTCGACCAGCACGCCGCCAAACAGCCGCTAATAAAAGCCTATGGCGCACAAAAACGTCCCATCTCGCCTAACCGTCATCTGGCCATTTCCGGCGCGCTCAACGACTTTTCGCAAACCGTGGTGCGGCATGTGGTCGAAGAAGAACATCTGGGGCGAGTGATCTACGCCGGGGGCGACGATGTGCTCGCCATGCTGCCCGTAGCCGACCTGCTCCCGGCCATGTTGCGGTTGCGGCACGCTTATAGCGGCATCGACCCTGACCACGAAGGCGGCACACATCACGGCTTAACCCCAATACTGTTTAGATAGATAAAATTCGAGGCATTGGCTCGCAAGGCGTATTGATCGGATCGCCTCGTTTTCGGAGATTGAATTTGCTCATTTTTCGTTTCACGCCACGGGGATTTCGTTTGCCGCGACTGGTG